>CAZUUK010000053.1:4089-21989 GCA_964622675.1 uncultured Planctomycetota bacterium
GGAGGTCGGAGGGATGCCCCTCAAAATCGTAGCTGATGCGATGACTTTTGACGATGTGCTCCTTTTGGTGGACAGGTCAGACGTAGTGCCGCGAGAGGTCGACACCCGAAGCCGCTTCTGCAAGTCCATAGACGTCAACATCCCAATCTGCTCCGCAGCCATGGACACCGTTACGGAGTCGGGACTCGCCATCGCGCTCGCCCAGGAGGGAGGGATCGGCGTCATTCACCGGAACATCTCCCCCGCGGAGCAGGCCAGAGAGGTCACGAAAGTCAAGAGGTCTGCCAGCGGCGTCATAACTGATCCCGTCACGCTGGCGCCCGGTGAGACTATTGCCACTGCCAGTAGGATGATGTCGGAAAACCGCATCTCGGGTGTCCCCATAGTGGACGACGGCAAGAAGGTCGTGGGGATACTGACCATCAGGGACCTGCGATTCCACAAACGGACTGATGAAAAGATCGCCAACGTAATGACCAAACGTCTCGTGACCGCTCCCGCCGGCACATCTCTGGATGAGGCCAAAGAGATTCTCCAGCAGAACAAAGTGGAGAAGCTGCTTCTCGTTGACGAAGACATGAACCTCAAGGGCCTCATCACCATAAAGGACATAAACAAAACCCTCCAGTTCCCCAACGCATGCAAAGACGAGAAAGGAAGGTTAAGAGTAGTTGCGGCGGTAGGTGTCTTCGACGACGAACGCGTGGCAGCTCTGGTCGAGGCAGATGTTGACGCCATCGCTGTTGATACCGCTCACGGCCACTCCAAACGCGTGCTTGATACAGTCGAGCGGATCAAGAGCAACTACGAGATAGATGTAGTCGCCGGGAATGTAGTCACGAAGGAAGGAACCGAGGATCTGATAAAGGCCGGGGCCGATGCGGTCAAGGTCGGCGTAGGACCCGGGTCCATTTGCACAACCAGGGTCATCGCTGGCGTAGGCGTGCCCCAAATAACCGCCGTAAGCTGGTGCGCCGAAGCGGCCGAAAAGCACGGCATCCCCGTAATCGCCGACGGCGGAATAAGGCACTCGGGGGATATAGCAAAAGCCATAGCCGCCGGAGCGCACTGCGTTATGATAGGGGGGCTTTTCGCTGGCCTCGAAGAAAGCCCCGGCGAGATTGTTATCTACCGGGGGCGCAGCTTCAAAGCCTACCGCGCCATGGGCTCTTTGGGCGCAATGGTGGATGGGAGAAGTCGCGACAGATACGCCCAGGAGGATGTCTCCCAGGCGGACAAACTTGTCCCGGAAGGCGTCGAAGGCCGTGTCCCTTACAAAGGCCCGGTGGCGGATTTCGTCTACCAGCTAGTCGGCGGCCTCCGCGCCGGAATGGGCTACTGCGGGTTCCACACCGTAGATGAGTTGCGGACCAAAGCAAGATTCATCAGGGTTTCCCCCGCCTCCCTTACCGAGAGTCACCCGCACGACATCTTCATAACAAAGGAAGCGCCAAACTACCGGGCTGAGATATGACCTCCCGGCAGCCGCCTCACGAACTCGTTGTTGTCATGGACCTCGGTTCCCAATATGCCCGGCTCATCGCCAGGCGCGTCAGGGAGAACGGCGTCTACTGCGAGTTCGTTCCGCACACAATTTCCGCCAAGAAACTGGACGAGCTCGCGCCCAAAGGAATCATCCTTTCGGGTGGCCCGGCTAATGTCTATGCGCCCGGTGCTCCGCGCTGCGACGAGCAAATTTTTCGCCTCGGCGTTCCCGTCCTCGGGATTTGCTACGGAATGCAGCTCGCCTGCCACCTCCTCGGCGGAAAGGTCGCACCCGGACAAAGCAGAGAGTATGGGAAAACCATATGCCATCTCGATATAAGCTCCGACCTGTTCCGGGATTTGCCTGAAACGATCACCGTCTGGATGAGCCACGGAGACGTCGTCAACGAGATCTCGGAGCAATTCGACCCCATCGCCCGCACCGACGGCTGCCGCTACGCTGCGGTAAAGCACCGCCGGCTTCCTTTCTACGGTCTCCAGTTTCATCCGGAGGTCGCGCACACCCCCAAAGGAAGTGAGATCTTTCGCAACTTCCTCTTCAGAATCTGCCGCTGCCGGGGCGACTGGCAGATGGCGTCCTTCGTCGAGGAGGCGACGGCTCAGATAGCGGAACTGGTGGGTGACGAAGGCGTCGTCTGCGGCCTTTCCGGCGGAGTCGACTCATCTGTAACTGCGGCGCTCGTTCACCGCGCTGTAGGCGACCGGTTGACCTGCATATTCGTTGACCACGGGTTGCTGCGGGCGGGCGAGCGGCAGCAGGTGGTGGAAACCTTTCAAGAGCATTGCGCCATCAAGCTGGTCGTCGTCGACGCTGCCGAGCGCTTTCTCTCGAAGCTCGCAGGCGTTGCGGACCCCGAGGAGAAGCGCCGGATAATCGGGCATGAATTCATCCAAGTGTTCAAGCAGGAAGCGAAAAAGCTCGAAGGTGTCCGGTTTCTCGCTCAGGGGACGCTTTTCCCCGACGTTATAGAAAGCTCTTCCCCGCACGGCGGGCCGTCCGTCACGATAAAAACGCACCATAACGTTGGCGGTCTTCCCAAAGAGCTTGGATTCGACCTCATTGAGCCGCTGCGCTACCTGTTCAAAGACGAGGTGCGCAGAATAGGGGGCGAGCTTGGACTCCCCGACGAGATCATCCAGCGTCAGCCGTTTCCTGGGCCCGGCCTTGCCGTGCGGATCGTCGGCGAGGTCAGCCGCGACAGGATCCGCATCGTGCGGCAGGCCGACCAGATTGTATTGCAAAGCGTTCACAACGCCGGGCTGGATCGAAAGCTCTGGCAATGGTTCGCCGTTCTCCTTCCTGTATCTTCCACCGGGGTGATGGGCGACGAAAGAACATACGAAAATGTAGTCGCAATAAGGGCCGTCGAAAGCACCGATGCCATGACGGCGGAATGGGCTCGACTTCCCCACGATCTGCTCGCCAAAATCGCCAGCAGGATCGTCAATGAAGTTCGTGGCGTTAACAGAGTCGTCTACGACATAAGCACAAAGCCCCCAAGCACCATCGAGTGGGAGTGAACGTCAGAGCCGTATCGTCGCCATCTCTCCCCAGGACGGTCCGGCGCTGATGTCCACGTGCAGCGGCACGTTTAGGCCTTCGACCGGAGCTTCCATCTTCTCCTTCACCAATCCGGCCACTTCAAGCACCGCTTCCTTTTTCACCTCGAGGAGAAGCTCGTCGTGCATCTGCAGCAATATCCTTGCGGGTAGCCCGCCGCCGCGGAGACCCTCTCGCACTCGCAGCATAGCCAGCTTTATCAGATCGCCTCCCGCGGTGCCTTGAATGGGTGCGTTGATGGCCGCCTTCTCAGCCCCCGACCGCCGCGACGCAGAGGGATCGCTAATTCCGCCAACCGGAATCCTCCTCCCAAAAAGCGTCTTCACGTAACCCCGCTTTCTCGCCCTCTTGACCACTTCCCTCATGTAGAACCTGACTCCCTTGTAGGCCTGGAAAAAGCGATTCATGTACTCCGAGGCCGGTGAGAGCGGAACGGACAGCGCGGCAGCCAGTCCGCGGGCGCTCATCCCGTAGCAGAGCCCGAAATTAATCGCCTTCGCCGCCTGGCGCTGTTCCTCCGTCACCTCTTCTATCCCTACCGAGAAAACCTGGGAAGCCGTCCGCCGGTGTATATCCTCCCCCTCCTCGAACGACCGGAGCAGCTCGCGATCTTGCGAGAACGCCCCGATCACCCGAAGCTCTATCTGGCTGTAGTCAGCCGAGAGAAGAAGCCCCCCCGCCGGTGCTACAAAGCACTCCCGTATCCCGCCTGAACGAGGTATCTGGTGCATGTCGCTGCTCATCCTCCCGGTCCCCACTATCTGCCAGAAAGTCGGATAGACCCTTCCCGTTTCAGCATCTATCTTTCTCAGAAGCGGTGCAACGTATGCGTCTCGCAGCTTGGCCAGCTCACGGTGCTCCAGCAGGAGCCCTGGAAACGGATGTCCCTCCCCCAATTTCCTCAGAATCCATCCCCTTGTGCTTCGCCCGGAGACCTCCCCAAGCCGCAGCCGGTCAAACAGAATTTCGGCAACCTGCTTGGGCGAATTCGGATTGAAATCGCCCCCGGCCATCTCCACAAGCCCATCCCTGATGCCGCACATCCCCTCGTCCAGCTCACGCTGGAGGTCCCCAAGCCTCTCCCCGTCTACCAGCAGGCCGGTCGTCTCCATCTCGGCGAGCAGAGGTACGACCTTCATCTCCAACTCGGCCACGCGCCCCATCCCCTTTCTCTCCAGTTCTCTTGAGAGCGATTTGTAAAGGCGGTAGATGCAAGCGATCTTCAGCGCCAGATTTTCTGTTGATTGACCCGCCCCGAATAGAGTGCGGGACGAAGATTCCGGAATGCTCGCGCCGATTCGCTTCTCCGCCAGCGAATCAAGTCGCGACGGTTCGCACAGAAGCCTGGCCCCGATTGAAGTGTCGAAAATGTCTTCGACCTGCGTCTCCAGCGCCCCCGGAATTGCCTTCAGCAGGCTCTTCAGCCCGTGGCCGACCTTGAGTATCCTCTGGTTTTGAAGCAGCGCGCCCAGCAAGCGCGCGGTTTCTTCCTCGTATCCCCTCCTGCGACAATTGGAGATAACATACACCCTCGCCGGAGGCACCAGCATCCCAAGCGAACTCAGTCGGGCGGCCTCCCCTTTGCCCTCCTCAAACTCCGCAGCTAGGACCACTGCCCCCGCGGATCTGACCTCCTGCTGTGCCTGTGAGAACTCGCCCGGACCCCTCAGGCGAGTTAGAATGACGTTGCGAGTGGGCGAGCTTTCTTTGGACAATGCTGTCATCGTCTTCTCCTGTATCACATTGTACCAATCCGCGTGTGGCATTTGGGAAAGCGGCTCTCGAAACCTGGCGGTTCGGAAATGAAGGTAGAGCTGGTAACTCGGAAGAGCCCCACCCTCCACGATTTCCCTTATGAATCGCCCGCCCGTAAGTGCCCGCACCTCTGGGTTATAAACGTCACCCCGCCTGGACGGGATCACTGCGTCCACCGATGCGTCTATTGCTACGCCAGGGAGCCGATCTATGCCCGGCATACCGGCGGCGTAATGCACGTTTATTCCGGACTTGCCGAAAAGGTAGAGCGCGAACTGGACCGGCTCACCCTTGCACCGCCGATATCAATCAGCAACGTCACCGACCCTTGCCAGCCGGTTCCCGAGCTTCGCGCGGAGGTTTCTCGCCTCGTGTCGCTTTTGATCAAAAAGGGCGTCTGGTTCTATGTGACGACAAAAGGTGACCCCAGGTTCCTTCTCGATGTCCCCGGGTTTGCTGGCTGCGCGCGAAAGTTCGTCTCCATGACGGTTGAAGGGCCGAAGGAGATGGTTGACCTGCTCTCTCCACGCGCTGCGTCATTCGACCTCAGGATGAGTGGTATAGCCGATCTCTCCGCGGCAGGGGTGGACGTCGGGGTAAGGTTGGATCCATTCCTTCCCCACCTCGCGCAGGCGGTCTACGGGAGGAGATGGAAGGACAAAGTGCGCGCTCTCCTTTCAACCTTCTGTCAGTCGGGGGCCCGGCACGTAATATCGAGCACCGGGAGGTTCTGGAGCAAGCGGGCAGCCGGCACCAAATCCGCCTGGGCGAACGTTCATCGAATAGTGAAGGGCATCTCGCCCGACGCCGCTCTCGCCATGCAGCGCGAGTACGTCTATGACTCAAGCTGCACTGCCAAGGGATACTTACTGCGGCGAGACATCAGACTGGCCCTCCATCGGGAGTTCAGGGACATGGCGGAAGAAACGGGGATGACCTACGCCGTCTGTCAGGAGCTTCCCTTCGGGGCGGCTGACTCGGCGGGCATCCCTCACTGCGAGCGTTTCCCGATGAGCTTCACGAGGAAAGTCTTCGGGGGAAGCTTCCAGCCCATAGACGGCTGCACCGCTTATTGCCATCGCGATTGCTCCGGCAAAAAGGATCCCCCATGCGGCCGTCCGTCGCTGGCAAAACCCGGCCCGTTCACGCGCAGTGAACTGCTCTGAGGCAACGTCCCGGTTGAGCACCTGCCCCTTAGCTGATAGAATGTAGCGTTTGGCCCTCCGGTTTTGCTTTGTCCCCTTTTGAGAGCCCGGCAAAGGATAACGCATCTTTTGGCATAGGAGAAACAAGTGCAGTATAGAAAGCTAGGAAGAACTGATCTGATGGTTTCGGAAATCGGGTTTGGCGCCTGGGCTATCGGCGGCCACGGCTGGGGTCCGAGCGACGACAATGAGTCGCTCGAAGCGCTCAAGAAAGCGTTTGAACTCGGCATAAACTTCGTAGATACAGCCGATGTTTACGGCGCCGGCCACAGCGAAGAATTAATCGCGAAAGCGGCGAATGGCATCCGCGACAAAGTGATAATCGCTACGAAATTCGGCAACGACTTCTACGGCATGATGGAGAGAAAGTATCCCCTTCGAGCGAACTTCTCCGCCGAATACACGACGTTCGCCGTCGAGCAAAGCCTGAAGCGCCTGGGAACGGATCACATTGACTTAATACAGCTTCACGCCACTCGCGAGCCCGGCGCCGGGCAGACGGAAGCATTCGAAGCGCTCGACAAGCTTAAGCAGCAGGGCAAAGTGCGGTTCATAGGCGTCTCCGTCAAATCGGTTGAAGATGGGATAGCCTGCGTCAAGAGCGGGCGCGCCGATACGATTCAGACTGTTTACAACATGATTCGACAGGAAGCGTCGGAGGAGTTCTTCCTCCTTGCCGAGGAGGCGGGCGTGGGAATAATCGCCAGGGAGCCCCTCAGCAGCGGCTTACTCACGGGCAAATGGACGCCGGAATGGCAATTCCACGAGCGCGATTTCAGGAGGTACAGATTCCGCGGCGAGGGGCTGAAAAAGGGGCTGCAGGTTGTTGAGAAATTGAATTTCCTCCTGCAGACGGGCTCAAAATCCATGGCTCAGGCGGCACTCCGCTTTGTCCTCAGCCACCCCGCGGTCAGCGTAGTCATCCCCGGCTGCAGGACACCGCAGCAGGTAGTCGCTAACGTCTCCGCCTCCGATGCCGGCCCGCTTTCCGAAGAAGACCTCAGCCGGATAAAGGAGCTCAGCGAGCACGGTTTCCACGTAAAATAGCCCGGCCGCCACCAGGATTGTTAGTCCCACTCCGAGACGTTCAACACGACCTTCACCATGGACTTTTCACCGGAGGCGAGCTTTGAAAACACTTCCGGCCCTCGTCCGATGGGGAATTCGTGGGTTATTATCACGTCCGGACGGAGCTTGCCCGCCGTCATCAGCTCGAGCGCTCGCGGCATCTCGCCCAGCGATGTGCGCGAGGTGATTACAGCCCCTTCTTTCAACACAAGCTCCTTCCAGGGTATCGCCTGGCTCGCCTCTGCCTGACCCATCGCCAGAATTCTGCCGCCCGGCCGCAGCATCGTGACGGCCTGATGCAGCGGTGCATCCTGACCCGCGATCGGCTCCGGATCCCCGACAGCTTCAAAAACCAGATCCGCCCCGAGCCCGCCCGTCAGGCGCTTCACTTCTTCCGCCACGTCAGTTCTCCGGACGTTCAGCGTGTGTGTCGCTCCCAGTTTCGCCGCAAGCTCCAGCCTGTTCGGAGCCACATCGACAGCCGCCAGCAGCGTCGGGTTCGTCTTCGAAATCACGTCTGTCAAGGACAGCCCCAGCCTTCCCGCCCCGAGCACCACCACCTTCTCCGCCGGCTCCAACTTTGCCTTCCTGACCGCATGCAGAGCCACAGTGTAAAGCTCCAGCATCGGCGCTTCTCGAAGGCTTACACCCTCCGGCAGCCGATAAACTCGCTCCGCCGGCAGGCTGACGAGCTCCGCCATGGCTCCGTCTGTGTCCAGACCGAACGTCTTTACGCTCAGGCACTGATTCAGTTTGCCGACCTGGCACATAGCGCACCGCCCGCAGGGCAGAACAGGGTCGAATGCAGCGTGCATCCCCGGCGACAGCCTCTCAGCAGCCTCCTTCGATGCCTCCGCGATCACTCCAGCGAATTCATGACCCAGTACGGCGGGGTAAGGTATCCTTTCCTCGAACTCGCCCAGGTAAACGTGGACGTCTGTTCCGCAGATTCCGACGTAGCTCGGTGCCAGCAGCACCTCTCCAGGTGAAAGGGCAGGCGGCGGCATCTCCCTGAATGCAAATTCTCCTCGCCCCACAAGTGCCAGAGCCCGCAACATCTACCTCCTTATCCGCACTCTACTCCGCTCGCTTTCCCCCAACCCACTCATCCGGGGATTGCGGGCGTTTCCACTCCGGGATCTTGTATGGTACAGGCCGGACCGCCACATTATTGGTCTCGGTTATCTCTGCCAGTTCATTGTCGGGATCAACCACGACCGAGACGAGATGCTTTTCCCCTCTCGGATCCCACCTGACGACAACCGAGGCCGTTTTGGGCGTCAGGTCCGTAGGCGCAGGCAGTCTGGGGATCACTTCCTCGGCGATCTTCTTCCCTTCTGCGGGAGTTCCGTCGTAAATCGTCACTCGCAGGTTCTCCACCGCCTCATTTCCTATATTGTGCACGGTGACGGTCAGGTGGCCGGTCTCGGAGCCTTCAGCCGAAGCTGCGAGCGTAATGTCGTCGGAGGAAATGCCCACGTCCGACGCCGGGGGCGCGGGGGCTGTATCACCAGTTCGCCTGACCCTCACTACCTGTAGCTCTCCAGCGGGAAGTTCCAGATACGAGATGTCCCCGCGGCGCTCCAGCGTGAAGGTTTCCTCGATGGTAACTGAGTCAGGCTCGTCATCCGAGTCTCTGTCCGGGCCTTGCGTAAGCAGATAGCTCGCTCCTGGAGCGAGAAACCACAGCCGCATCCCCACAACGCGCTCCTTCGGTCCGAAGTTGTAGGCGAGGAGCTTCAATTCTTCCCTCGTTGACTTCTCTACGAGTATCGCGGTGTGTCTGCCGAGATTCTCCCAGGTGACGGCGAAGTTGGGCATTCCCATCCCGCCCCAGCCGGCGATTCCGCCAGTGAAGGGGCCAAATATGCTCGTCTCCACACCCCAGCCCAGCGCAGCGCGGTCCGTCATTATCACTTCCGTGGTGACTATCTCAATGCCGCGCCTGTCGATCAGGTGGCCGATGGAGTCGGCGCCGAAGGTGACGTAATCCTTGTCATCCGTGGCAAGGTAGCGCAGGTACGGCGACTCGCCGAAGTGAACCAACCGATCGTAAAAGACCTTCAGGTCTCCTATGTAGTCAGCCATGAAATGTCTGAATTTCTCGTCGTACTCCCCGGTCCCGGTGTATAACCTTGTTTTCGCCAGAACCGAAGCCAGACCGACTCCGCTGTGCAGGTTTTTCCCGACCCACGCCCGCGAGCCGACTTCCGGACTGGCAACCGGGTTGCGGACGTAGTCCATTGCGAGGTCATAAGCTGCGTTTACAGGTTCGAGGTAGCGCTCATCCCGCGTAACGCGGTAGACCGACTGGAGCAAGTTGTAGACCATGTTCTGCCGAATGAACGCGTCGGTGTATAAAGGTCCGCGGTTGTACGGCGCGTCGTACCACTTCTGCGAGTCGGGGAATCCGGGCCTGCCGGTGTCGAAGGCTATCCCGAAGGGAAGGAAGCCGGCAGGTTTCCCTTTCTCCGAAAGCCTCGCCGCTTCCGCCCAGGAATCAGCCCATTCCCCAAAGGTCCGCACCGCCTCCGGGTTCTCGCTGTACCAGATTAGCCCCAGGCCAACCTGCCCCAGCCGGTGAGCATAGAGGGAATCGACCGCCCAGCGCGGATCCGGGTCAATCCAGTCCGGCCCCACGTTGCGCGAGCGGAAGAGCCGCCAGCCCCTCCCGTTTTCCTGCGTGAAGAAGTCGCGAATCGACCGAACCGTCGTCATCGAACGCTCCACGTACGCTGGATTGCCGTAGTCCAGGTAGACCATATGCGGCAGCGTATCGCCTACCATCTCCGTTATGTGCTCTACGTCGGCCCGACCGTCTTCCAGCCCCCATTCACGGTCCATCCTTGCCGTGTTCCAGGCGCCTTCGGCTAGCTTCGTCACGCCGAGGAGAATCCTGTCGCTGTGGCCTATTGCCGCCGCCTTTGACCAACCCCTCAGGAGTTCCACATCGTCGGACCATCCGTAAGCGTTTATAGAGCCATCTGCCCGCTGATGGTTCAGCACCCACCACTCGACGATGTCGGTAACCCAGCCAAGGCCGTCACGAAGAGCGCACGCCCACTCAGGTGCCCCATCGTAGCCCCAGTCGTATCTGCGCGGCGGGTGCTGGGAGAGCTGCTCGTTGAAGAGCGCCTGTGCTTCATCTTTAGTCTCCACGTTGCCGAGGCGGTTGTATACGTTTCTGTCTTGAATGGAGTCCACACCCCGCAGGTATATCTTGACGTACTTGTTATCCGGGAAGAGTTCCTTGAGGGAGAACCATATCCTGTAACCCCGGTAGGATGAAGCCGGGCTTGACCCCAAAGGATCCACGCCGCAGTTCAAACGGGCGATGTATATGAGGCTCTTATAGTAGAGCGGATCGTCGGGTTCTATCTGCCTCAGCAGCGATTCAGCTACCCAGGCCCCATCAATACTTCGCATCTTGAGACCAAGGGACTCGAAATCCTGTTGGCGGAGCCTGATCGCCGTTTCCAACAGCCACCCGCTTGTGCGCAGGTTCACCGCCGCGGTGTCATCGGGGACGCGCCGAAGATAAGCGGTGAGAATGACGTTAGCCTGCTGCGCTAGAACGAGCTCGTCGTCGATCTCCGGCCTGCCTGCGAGATATAGGAGGATTTGCGCCAGCTCCAGGCCCCCTTTGCTCAGGAATTCTGCCGCTGGCATCCTTCTAATCCTCGACGATCGAGCTACAAACTCCTTCGCCAGACGGTTTGCCTCCTCTTTCGCCGCTTCGTAATCGCCCGCGTTGTACTTGGCAATTACGGCCGAAAGCTCTTCGCTCAGATCCACCTTCGGCACTAGTTTTCCGTCCTGCTCACGCAGCGGGAGCGCCTTGAAAGGATATATCTCCAGCCCCAGCACGGAATTCTGCTTGAAGGGCTCCACCTCTTTAACCTGGGAGACCCCCATCCCACCCCTGGCCGATGGCCCCGTCAGTCCGCCGTAGTCATCGTAAACGTTATCGCTTGGCCTTCGCTCTTCAGCTCGGTGGAACCGGATGTTCAGCTTGCCGCTGGCCGCCTCCGTCTCGAACCTGACCCTGAAGACGCCCCCCACGTCCGAACCTTGTGACCCTCTGTCGCGGTACGTAAACGCATCCGCGCGGTTTGTTACCAGTTTCCCGTTGCAGGTGAGCCCCAGCTTGTAGTGCGACGCCGAAAGGTCTCCCACGTACGCCAAAACCCAGTACTTCCCGTTTGGAACATCGACCTGAAATTCCATGTCTGACGGGCCCCTCACGCCATCTATTAGGAGCTCGTCTGCGGGCTCCGTCCTTGATGCTCTCGGATAGACGGTGCTGAAGTGTCTATACACGGTGCCGGTGGCGTTGAAGGACTCGGAGGGAGCGCTCAACCATCCGTAACCTGCGGTGGGCGTGTAGACGGCGGACTCTGTGATCGCCACATAGTTCTCCCTCACCGGCGACCCCGCCGGGCCCATGTCGAACCTGAACACACCTTCCGCCGCCGGCGCTGGGGCTGCGATCGCGAGGAAAAATGCTGCGAAAATAGCACGCCTTATCATGACTCTTCCTCCGTTAACCATCAGCCGGTGTCGAGGCTGCCGACCAGCTGTTTGAGCGCGTTCATCCCGTTTGCGGTAAGGTACTCCTCGATCCCGCAGACTATCGTGGAACACAAATTTGGCTCGATCAGAAAACCGGTTCCCACCGCAAGTGCCGACGCGCCGGCAATCACAAACTCCAGCGCGTCTTCGGCGGACCTTATCCCTCCGCACCCGACAATCGGTGCTTCGGGGAGAGCGAAGTGGACTTGGTAGACTCGTTCGAGGGCTATCGGCCTGATGGCAGGGCCTGATAAGCCTCCCGTCACGTTCCCCAGACGCGGCTTGCGCGTGTGAATATCAATCGCCAGCGCCTTCGCGGTATTCACCAGCGAAAGAGCGTCCGCGCCGCTTTTCATCGCCGCTCGCGCCAGCGACACCACGGGATGCGCATCCGGTGAAAGCTTCACGATAATGGGCTGCTTGACCGCCTCTCGAATCGTGCTGACCAGTTCGGAAAGCATTCCTGTGTCCCGCCCGAACTCCACATAGCCTCTCTCCGTATTGGGACACGACACGTTCAGCTCGATGGCCGACACGACGTCGGAAGAACCGATCTTCCGGCACACCTCGGTGTACTCCGAGACGGAAAATCCAGCCACGTTCGCAATCACCGCTGTGGGGAAGTCCCTCAGTTGCGGCAGAATCTCAGAGACCACCTTATCAACGCCGGGATTCTCCAGACCGATCGCATTCAACATTCCTGACGGCGTCTCCGCGATCCGGGGCGGAGGATTGCCCACCCGAGGGTCCAGCGTAGTCCCCTTCAGGACAATCCCGCCGATCGCTTCCCAGTCAAGGCCGCGAATCTGCAGCAGTTCCTTACCATATGCGCACGTTCCGGATGCGATAAGCAGAGGTGAGCGCAGTTTAAGCCCGCCGATTTCGACGCCTACTTCAACGTCGGCCATCTCGCCTCCCAGCAGATTTCCTCCGCGTCGAACGCCGGCCCTTCCTGGCACACCCTTGCCAGGCCGTTCTTCGTGACGACGCTGCACGACATGCACACCCCGAAGCCGCATCCCATCATCTCCTCCAGAAGCACCTGGCAGGGCGTTTGATAGGCGGCGCACATGCTCGCCGCCTCCCGCAGCATGGCCCTTGGGCCGCAGGCGATCACCTCGCATTCACCTGCACAACCCCCGAGGAATTCATGCAGAAGGTCGGTCGCCATCCCCGTCCGGAGTTCGTCGTCTACCTCCGTTACGACGCGGACATCCGCTCCTAATTCGCGGAACTCGGCCAGGCTGGGGGATTCGTCCTCATCCGTCGCGAAGTAGTGGGCCGGCATGTCGAACCTGTTCCTCGCCCCAACGATCAGCGCCACGCGGCGCTTCCGCTTCGCCAGCTCCTGTGCAGCCGCCAGCATCGGGGCGAGTCCCATTCCTCCGGCAACCAGCCCCGCAGGAAGGTCGGGATGCCTTGCTAGATCCAAAGGCTTGCCCAGCGGACCAAGCAGCTTCACTCTATCCCCAGGCCGGACCTTTGACAGCGCTTCAGTGCCTACACCAAGGATCTCGAAGAGGATGCTCAACGTCCCGTCGCGATTGCCGTCTTTGTCCCAGTAGAGCCGGTGCAGGCTGAACGGCCGCCGCAGAACCGCGCGTCTACCCAGAGAACCTGGCTCGACCTCCCTCCGCCATTCCTCCAAATCTTCGAAACTGCCCCTTCCCGCGCCTTCATCCGACAGCAGAACATTCACAAACTGGCCGGGAGAAATCGCCTCCGATATCTCCCTTGCCTCTACCCGCAGCCGGCAATACTTTTCGAGGAACAACGTGTTCGTGACAACCGTTGCCCGGATGTCCTGTATCATTTTCCGGATTGTTCCGCGAGCTGGTTCCTCTTGATCAGAGTTATGCAGTTCCCCTTTGGATTGTAGGAGACATTGTCCATAAACTGCTGCATCAGGAAGACCCCCCGACCGTAGAGCGAAAGCAGGTGGTTGTTGCTCGTCGGGTCCGGTAGCTCGTTCGGGTCGAAACCTTCTCCCTCGTCCTCCACACAGACTTTGACTTGCTCAGGGGTGAGTTCGTACTCGATGACGACTGACTTCTGGGGGTTTTCCTTGTTCCCGTGCATGATGGCGTTGGTCAGCGCTTCTTCCAGGCACAGCCTGATGGAGAAAATATCTTCCTTCCCATAGCCGAGCCGTTCTACCTGACTCACTATTTCCTCGATCCACCTGATGGCTTCGTCAAGTTTGCTCGGGATCACCTTCGTCTGCACCGGTTTCTCCGTCCAAGCTCAGACACCATTCTAATCGCCCGCTCCTTCAGGGGCAAGGCGCGGCCGGATACAATTGAAGCCTCCGCCCATTTCGGTAAAATGGAACTTGAGGTAAGGAGGTTGCCTTGGATTCGCGACTCAAACGTCTGCGAGAAATACTCGATTCCATGGGGAGCGTGGTTGTTGCTTTTTCAGGCGGCGTGGACAGTTCGCTCCTGGCCAAGGCGGCGGCCGACGCACTGGGCGACCGAGCATTGGCGGTGACGGCACGTTCCGAAACCTACCTGGAAGAGGAATTCTCCCGCGCGCAGGACTTGGCCCGGGAAATCGGCATCAGACACAGGGCAATTGAAACCGATGAACTGGACGTGCCCGGCTTTTCCGATAATCCCCCCCGCAGGTGCTATTTCTGCAAGCGCGAGCTGTTTTCCAGATTGCGGCAAGTGGCCGAGGAGGAAGGCATTGACTTTGTCGCCGATGGAACCAACGCCGATGACGCCAAAGACTTCCGTCCCGGGATGGACGCCGCACGGGAGCTGGGAGTCCGCTCTCCTTTGGCCGAGGCCGGGTTGACGAAGGTGGACATCCGCGAATTGAGCAAGAAGCTCGGACTTTCCACGTGGGATAAACCGACTACCGTCTGCCTGGCCTCCAGATTCCCCTACGGGAAGCCGATTACCCGAGAGGCCCTCAGAAATGTGGCCGAAGCCGAACTCTTTCTCAAATCCCTTGGCTTCACCAACGTAAGGGTCAGGAACTACGGCCGCCTGGCAAGGATAGAGGTCGCAGCAGAGCAGGTAACCAGGCTTGCTTCTGGAAAACTCCGCTCCAAGGTCGTCCGCAAGCTCAAAAGCCTCGGATACACATACGTGACGCTGGACCTCCAGGGTTACAGAAGCGGCAGCATGAACGAAGCCCTCGGAGATCTTACGCCCCAGTCCCCCTGAGTCCCCCCTTTATCCGTCCTTGCTTCGCGCCACCACGAGGTTGTCCCTGTGGACGGCTTCGTCGTAAGGGCAGCTCCCCAGCGTCTGGCGGATTTCCGAGGAGCGCAATCCCTTCACCTGCAGCAGCTCCGCCGACGGGTAATTGGTCAGACCCCGGGCGAATTCTTTTCCGTCCGCCGCGCAGATTGAGACGAGTTCACCAGCTCCGAAGTTCCCGCTCACGCTAACGATGCCTATCGGAAGAAGGCTCTTCCCGCGTTCCATAAGAGCCGCCCTGGCTCCGTCATCCACAATTACCTTGCCCTTGGGTATCGCTGCCTGCCCGAGCCATCTCTTGCGGCCGCGGATCGGCGCCGCCCGCGCCGGGAAAAACGTCCCCAGTTCCTCTCCTTTCAACAGCCGAACGATGATATCCGTTTCGTTCCCATTGGCTATTATGGCGCTCTGACCCCCGGCGGTGGCTATCTCCGCCGCCATGATCTTGCTTCGCATCCCGCCTACTGTCAGCCCGGTTTGTTTCCGCTCCCACACGCACTCGTACGTGTCCTCCGTTATCTCCGCCACCGTCGGGACGACCTCTCGCCGCTGGCCGGGTTCTTTCAGGATCAATCCTTCAACATCTGTAAGGAGGATAAGAAGCTGCGCCTCGACCAGATTCCCCACCAGCGCCGAAAGCCTGTCGTTCTCGCCGAGGGTTATCTCCTCCGTCGCCACGGTATCGTTCTCGTTTATGATGGGGACTGCTTTCATCCTGAGCAGCGCGAGCAATGTGTTTCGCGCGTTCAGATAACGCCCCCGGTCCGAGAAGTCCTCCCGCGTGAGAAGTATCTGCGCCGCTGTAAGTCCATGTCGCGCAAGATGGCGCGAGTAAAGAGCCATGAGGTGACTCTGTCCGGCGGCAGCCGCCGCCTGGAGCTCGGGCAGTCGCGACGGGCGGCGCTTCAGCCCCAGCTTCTCCACCCCGGCCGCTATTGCACCCGAACTCACGATCAACACTCTCCTCCCCTCAGCCACGACCCGCGCGACCTGGCTGCAAATCCCACCGATCACCGAAGAACTTATGCGCCCCGCCTCGTCCGAAAGCACACTCGTCCCAAGCTTCACTACAATGAGGCTCACATTGCTAAGGTGGCGGCTGTTTCCGCCTTGTTCCATTGCGCACCTCGGATCCTTCGCTCAGGCAAATGTTAGCCGCGGGTAAAGACCCAAGTCAAGGGATCTTGTCTTTGACAGATCGCGGGGGATGGCATAAAATGAACTCCTTCTGGGGTGTCTTCGGCCATCTATCCGTCCAGTGGGCTTTCGGTCCCCCCTCAGGAGCACCTGTCTTGGGCAAGACCCTGACCGAAAAGATAATATCCGAACACTGCGGCAAGCCGGTAAGGCCAGGCCAGCTCGTCGTTGTAAACGTCGACTTCTGCTACTTTCAGGACGGGACTGGGCCGCTGGCGATAAGGCAGTTTCAGAAGCTGCAAGCCGGCCGATTGAAGGCCCCGGAGCGGACCGCCTTCTTCCTCGACCACGCCGGGCCGTGCCCAAACAAGGAGCTTGCCAACGACCATTTGCTCCTTCGGGCGTTCGCTCGCGAAAAGGGGGCTCATCTCTTCGATGTGGGACAGGGAGTCTCTCATCAGGTAGTTGCGGAACGCTTCATAAAGCCGGGCTGGCTGGTCGTAGCTGCCGATTCGCACACCTGCACCGGCGGCGCCCTTGCCGCTTTTGCCACCGGGATGGGTTCGACCGACGTCGCAGTCGCTGCCGCCACAGGACAGACCTGGCTCCGTGTTCCCGAATCCGTAAGAGTCGTCCTCTCGGGAACTCTCAAGCAAGGCGTCCTGGCCAAGGACGTCATTCTCACCCTTATCGGGCGGCTCGGTGCCGACGGAGCCAATTATCAGGCGCTGGAATTCGGCGGAGAGGCTGTATCGGAGCTTCCGGCGGCCGACAGGCTGACAATCTCCAACATGGTCCACGAGTGCGGCGCAAAAGCGGGCCTTTTTTCCTCTGATGAAATGACCCGCAGCTATTTCGCAGGGCAGGGGAGGGAGGCTGACTTCACTCCCCTTGCGCCGGATGAAAGCGCAAGCTACGCCTCCACGATCGAGCTGACACTGGACGATCTGGTTCCTGTCGTAGCCGCGCCTCACAGTGTGGACAATGTGAAGCCCGCCGCTGAATGCGGCGATGTGAAAGTAGACCAGGTTTACCTCGGCAGTTGCACCAACGCACGCCTCGAGGATATCGAAGCAGCGGCGCGGATCATCCGCGGAAGGAAGCTCGCTCCAGGCGTTAGGGTCTTGCTCCAGCCTGCAAGCCCCGCCGTCTATCGCCAGGCCGCGGATAAGGGATTGCTCGACATCTTCCTTGAGGCGGGGTGCTCTATAATGCCGCCCGGCTGCGGCCCGTGCTGTGGAGTTCACATGGGGATTCTCGGCGACGGCGAGGTCTGCATATCCACCAGCAACAGGAACTTCCTCGGCAGAATGGGCAACCCGAAGGCCGAGGTATATCTAGCTTCCCCTGCGACGGCTGCGGCTGCCGCCGTGGCCGGCAGGATAGTTGATCCGAGGGATTTGCTCCGATGACAAAGATAAAAGGAAGGGCATGGAAATTCGGCGACGGGGTAAGCACCGACCACATCGCTCCCGGCAGGTACTTCCACCTCAGGTCCAATCTTCCCGAGCTTGCAAAGCACGTCCTTGAAGACGCGCGCGATGATTTTGCCCCGAATGTAAAGCGAGGCGATTTCGTCGTCGGGGGGAAAAACTTCGGCCAGGGTTCCAGCAGGGAGCACGCCCCGGCCATAATCAAAATGGCCGGCGCTGGCGCAGTGCTCGCCAAATCGTTCGCCAGAATATTTTTCCGGAACGCTATAAACGTCGGTCTGCCGGCGATAGTATGCGATACCGACTTGATTGACGAAGGTGACGAGCTTGAAGTCGATCTCGAAACAGGCGTTGTCCGCGACCTTACGAAAAGGAGCGACCTGAAATTCAGTCCTCTCCCGCCCGTCATGATGAAAGTTCTTTCGGAAGGCGGGCTTGTCAACTACGTCGTCAA
>CAZUUK010000054.1:0-12210 GCA_964622675.1 uncultured Planctomycetota bacterium
GGGTCAAGCCCAGTTGTAGGCTCGTCGAGGATGATGAGGTCCGGGTCGTTTATAAGAGCTTGGGCGAGTCCTATGCGGCGGGCCATGCCTTTGGAATACTCCTTGAGGGGGCGCTTTCGGGCTTGGTCGAGACCGACCATCTTAATGAGTTCGTCCGCTCGCCTGCGCCTGTCCCGACGCGGCAGGCCGAATAGCTGGCCGTAGAAGTCGAGAGTTTCTTCGGCGTCGAGGAACCTGTAGAGGTACGATTCCTCAGGGAGATAGCCGATGCGCTCCTTCATAGCGACGTCGCCAGCGGGCCGCCCTAACACCCAGGCTTTGCCTCGCGTGGGGTGAAGGAGACCGAGGAGCATTTTTGTGGTGGTCGTTTTACCGGAGCCGTTGGGACCAAGCAACGCGAAGACCTCGCCCGGGATAATTTCCAGGTTAAGATCGACGACGGCTTCCACAGGCTTGGCGCTCCAGCCGGTGCGGAATATCTTGGTCAGACCCTCCGTTCGAACTGCGTGGTCATAGTAAGCCAATGCTGCGCCCCCCGACTATTGAGGAAAGAGATGGGGTTGCCAGGTGGCCGATCAGGCCACGATATGGGTTAGGGAGCGAGAGGAATTCGCGAGCGGGACCCGCCCCCTTGGCAGACGGAAGGAGGGCGCGCGTGCCAACTTGCGCGCACGGTTTAATCCTCGGGCTGCGGAGGTAGGGCTTTGTGGCCGATTGAAGCAAGTATGGCTCAGCGAGCACGTGACTGCTGCAGCCTTTTCTGCTGGATAAGCTTCTGAGCAAGCTTCCTTTGCGCTTTTCTTTCCTTACGCCGACGCCGTTCGCTGGGCTTTTCGTAGAAGGAATTTCGCTTGATGTCCTTGGTAAGTCCTTCTTTCTCGCAAAGTTTTTTGAATCTCTTAAGCAGTTGGTCGACGGATTCGTTTCCCCTCGCCTCAACCTTGATCATGGAATATCGACATCCCTTCTTTGTACCTTACCTCCTGTCAAATCAAACAAGAGAGGCTATAGTGAGCAAGCACCTTCACAAGTGGGATATTCTAGAGCGATCCGCCCGGTATTTCAAGTCCAAAATCGAGCGCGTCCTGGGAATCTATGTACACACCGGCGTCACGGAGCTGCTCCATGACTTCTTCGGGGATCTCCCGGCGGAGGCAGACAATTCGGTCACTAAGCTTTTTGGCGACCAGTTCGCGGAAAGCCGGGACGGCAAACATTTGCTCCAGCGCCTGAGGCGAGTCAGCCTCAAGTACAATAGTCGCAAAGGCTTGCGTCAGATGTATTCTTTTTCCCCAATCGGATATAGAGTAGCGCACGTTCTGGGGAATATCATTTCGCACATTAATATCGAGAATATGAATTATCTCTTCGGGCGACATTCCTGAGGCGACAGCCACTTGCACGCTTTCAGGGGTTACGCGGTACTTCCACGCCCGGTCGACAGCTTGCCTGTCGGCAAAACGCTCCAGGTGATAAATGAGGTCGGGGGAAGCCTGGTCGCGCAGGACTATCAGCTCGAAGTCCGGCCCCAAGAGGAGGGCTTTTTCGGTGAGCTGAGGGCGAGTTTTGTGCCACTGTGCCCACCTAAGGGCGGTTATGCCTTCGATCTGGGCAAGTTCAACGAGACCGGCAAGGTAGAGCTCCTGCTCGATGATGTTCGAAAGGGTGGTTCTGAACTCGCCCAGGGAAGGGGTCTGGGACGCGGATGAGACGTTGACTTCTACTGGCGTGGGTTGGAGTGGGATGAGAGAGCGAGCGACGACGAGGGAAAGGAGGGCGTCGAGACGGATCCAGCGGCCAGCCGTTTGCCCGATGGCCGATATCAAGAGGCGCCTCGTGGCCAGCGATGCTGCATGTCCAGCGGGCCCAGTCTCGTTCATGACCGCATCGCGGAGACGGCGCAGTTTGCGGGAAAGGGAGAGTCGTTCCCAATCCCTCAATTCGCCGAGTTGACAGAGCGTCTTATCTGCGTTGATTTGGACGAGGCCGAGCCTGGCTGCAATGGCGAGTTTCCAGGCGAGGAGTTGGGAATCCTGATGGTCGTTCCGGCCTCGGATGAACATGCGCTCCTGGAGTTTCTTGGTGGAGCCCGCGTGGGGGACTCCTGTGCGTCTGAGCCTCAAGGAGCCGGTCATGCACATGCGCGCGAGGGTTGAGATGTCGCAAAGGAAGTCAATGCCGCGTACGCGAACCGATTCGCCCGTGGAGTACAATTGGGCGCTGCATATTGATTCCACGACTTCCTGAAAAACGACGAGGTGAGTGTCGATTATGGAGAATTCCTCTGTCGCGAACTCAAACGCCGCAACGGTGCCAAGGAGCGCGTGCTCGAGTGTCTTGCGGGTGTCTTCACGGTCGCTGGATTTCCATTGCGCTATGCCAGCCGAGGCGAGTATTGCGTCACGCACGGCGTCGCGGAGGCGTGGGTCAAGCGATTCGATGCGTCTTGCGATGTTTTCCGGGTCAAGAAGTTCTTCAAGAGCGGACGGGATGGGGACGGGACGTTCCACCCACCTGGAAAGAAGCTGCTCGAGCACGTTTCCAGGGAGTGCTTGGAGAAAGCCTCTCAGGGAGATTATCTGGACGACGGGGCGCAGGTCCACGCCGGCGACCTCAGAGAGGAGATGTGCAAAATCAGTGGGAAGGAGCACTGAGGCTATGGCGCGGGAGTCATCGGGGTCTCTCTCGACGCCGAGGAGGCCTACCGATTCTAGTTCTTGCAGAGCTTGTGAGAGGTCGTCTTCGAGGTGAGCGGGAGACCACCTGAATTCAGGTGACCTGAGGAGGTGTTTGAGGATTAGTTTCTGTTGCTCTCCGAGGGCGTTAAAGCGCGCCGCCACCTTGCGGCTGTCGAGCATTGACTGGCGAAGCCAGCGCAGGAGCTGAGCCTTAGAGTAGGGAATTTCGGAGCTGCCCGTCCAGAAGAAGTAGTATGACTGAAGGGCGTTTATGCTTTTCTCGTTCAGGAATCTGTCGATTTGCACTCATGCCACCCCGGACGGTTGCCACAGGAATTGGTGGGCGTCGGAGATGCGATAGCTGTAGCCCTGCTCAGCGAGGAAGAGGTGTCTTTTTGCGGCGAACTCTTGGTCGCGAGTGTCGCGGGTGACGAGCGAGTAGAAGCGGGCTTTCCGGCCGTCGGCTTTGGGTCTTAGTATGCGTCCAAGTCGCTGCGCTTCTTCCTGGCGGGAGCCGAAAGTGCCCGATATCTGGATGGCGACGCTGGCATCGGGGAGATCTATTGCGAAGTTACCGACCTTGGAGAGGATGAGACACTTTATTTCACCAGCTCTGAACTTGCCATAGAGTTCCTCTCTGAGCGAATTTGGGGTTTTGCCGGTTATTATCGGCGCATCTGTTTCGGCAGCTACCCTATGGAGCTGGTCGAGGTAGTGACCGATGATGAGGATTGAGTCATCCTCGTGAAGGTTGACGATGCGCCTCAGGACCTCGAGCTTGTTCGTGTTCTCGGAAGCCATTCTGAATTTAGCTCTCTTGTCGGCGAGGGCGTACTTGGTCCTCATGGCGTCAGGAAGGGAGACGCGTATTTCGAAGCACTCGGCCTGAGCGATCCATCCCTGCTTTTCGAGCACCTTCCACGGCACATCGTAGCGTTTGGGGCCAATGAGGCTGAAGACGTCCTCTTCACGGCCGTCTTCGCGGACGAGCGTTGCGGTGAGCCCGAGCCGCCTGCAGGCCTGTATTTCAGCGGTGATCCTGAAGACAGGCGCGGGAAGGAGATGCACTTCGTCGTAAATGATGAGGCCCCAGTCGAGCTTGTAGAAGAGTTCGAAGTGAGGATGCTGGCGGTCCTTCTTCTTTCTATGTACGAGTATTTGGTAGGTGCAAATGGTGAGAGGTTTTATCTCTTTGACCTCGCCGGTGTATTCGCCGATCTGGTCGGGGGCGAGGGAAGTCTTGTCGAGCAGTTCGCGGCGCCACTGCCGGACGGCGATGGTGCTGGTGACAAGGATGAGGGTGTACATTTTGACGAGGGCCGCGGCAGCCATTCCGACGATGGTTTTCCCTGCGCCGCATGGAAGGGCGATGACGCCACTTCCGCCGCGAGCGGCGCCACCGGCGAAAAAGACATCGGCGGCTTCGCGCTGATATCCGCGCAACACGAAGGGGTCCCCACTGCGGGTTATTTCGAGGAGTTCGAACGGAAGCGGCTTCCCCTCGGCATATCCTGCCAAGTCTTCTGCAGGAAAACCGAGCTTGACGAGGGCTTGCTTAACGTGTCCCCGGCGACGGGGATCGATCTCGATTCGGGTCTGAGAAAGCCGGGCCAGCAGATACTTCCTGACGGAGCGGTCGCGCCATATTTCCGTCGTGAGGGCGACATCGTCGGATTCCAGCACGAGGCTCTCGCCATTCCTGACGAGCCTTAATCGTCCGTAGCGAGAGACCCACTGTTTTACCTCGATCTCAACGTTCTGTGGAAGTTCGTAGCGGCTGAAGCGCTGCAAACGGGAGATTATGGTTCGGGCCGATAGCCCGGCGGCGCAGGCGTTCCAGATTGAAAGAGGGGTGAGGCGATAGGTGTGGATGTGCTCAGGGCTTTTTTCGAGTTCTGCGAAGCGGATGAGCTCGTCCCGGGCGGCTTCGTAGGCAGGATGGTCAACCTCCAAGAGGATGCTGCGATCGCTTTGAATGATCAGCGGTCCGCCGGTTGAGTTAGGCATCGGAGCGAAGCCCTCTTTCGGGAAATTTTCAATTCTACCCGCATCCTCACCGCCAGTCAATAGACGCAAGCCGGGATGAGGCTTACCAGAACGGCCTGGCCTTAGGTTTCGCTGGGGCAGGAGCTCAGTTCTGGCGCTCTGCCCGGCGAGCGGGGTTTTTGGGCTAGGCGCACGAGAGCTTGCTCGACGCCGTGCACGAAATCGGAAAACAAACCGCTTCTCGGGCCGCAGTCTCTTCAGAGTCTGTCGTGCCAGGCCAGGCCGACTATGGGCAAAGGGCCTCAATCCGCAACGCCTGAGAGGGCACGGAATGCAAATGCAAAACGGGTTTGAGCGTTGCTAATAGCTGAGCTTCAAACTCATCTTGTCATACATGACGAGGCCGTCGGGTTGGACGAAGTCGAGAGTTATTGCCGTACGAGCCTTGAGCCAAGCTTTGGGTATGTCAATCGACCAATCCGTCTTCCCGGTGAACTCATGAGGAAGTTTTGCCGCGAGTCTTTCATCGGGTGTGCGGTTGAAGAATGTGCCATGCATGATTTTTTTCTTTCCATGCTTCCAGGGGCTTACGAGGCCGCGCCTTTTCTTGTCGTTAACCTCGATGTCAAACACGTAGTCGGGCTCCTTCGGCCCGAGCTTTTCGGGTTCGTCCTCGACGAAGACCTCGCCGGTCTGCGCGGCGGTGATGACTGCTTTGTCGGTCTTGGCACCGCGGACTATCAACTCGGCGCTTTTGAGCCCCTTTTTGAAGGCAGCCGGCAACTGGAACGTGTAGGTGGCCGACTCGGATTCGGAAAGCAGGTCGCAAGTATCGGCAGTGAGTGGGGTGACGATTCTCACCTGTCCCCAGATCCAGCCACCGTCTCTGAGCGTGCCTTCCGGCCGCTTAACGTAGTAGACCGACTTGTCCTTAGCGATGTGCGTTTGTGGGGGATCGCTTATGCGCATGTCAAGATCGGTAATCCCCTTCATTCTGTCGGCAAGTTTCATGAAAGAGGACTCCTTTGTCCTCCCTGCATGCCAACTTGTTTCGGCGAAGAAGGCTGGGAGGAAGAGGTCCTTGGGGCCGTAGTCTCGCGTCTGGTTGAGTGTGAAGGAGCTGTCGGTGCCATAGCGGGTGACACATCGAGCTATGCCTGAGTAAACGTCGTGCATCATCTTGCGACGCATGTCGCGCCACTCAAGCATGACGTAACCGTATAGGCCGGCCTGGCCGTAAAGTTTCGGGTGATTTATGATCTTTCCGCCTTCGAAATGCGCTCGCATGGCGAGGTCAACGTGCTCGGGTTTGGGAATTACGCCTGTTTCAATCATGAGCTGGGAGCGGCGGTCAACGTGCTTCAGGGCCCTGACGAACTCTTTGTCGAGAAGCTGGCCGACGCCGATGCTGTGAACCATGAATATGTCCGGGCGCTCGCTGAGGACGGCCTGTATGACCGGGTTGGCCATCATGAGGAAGCGCTGGTCAGCGGTGAGCTTGGAGCACTTTTCGCAGTCACAGTCCGGGAAATCGAGGATACCGGTCTGGAATAGGAATCCTTTCAATTTGGGCATGGCGCGGACGATGTCCACGATCCTGTCGATTTGCCATTTGAAGCTTCTGGGGTCAGAGGGGCAGATGACGTAGCCGTTGGGAGAAAGCTTTACCCAGTCGGGAGGGGCGTCCGGGAGCCAAGCCTGGGCGCGGTGCACTTTTATCTGGGTGAATTCCCAACTGAAGATTCCCATGCCGACGTACATGTCAACGCCGCGGTCGGCGGCATAGTCAAACATTTCAGGCTGCTCGAGCATGTACGGGTGTCCGCAGATCATGAAGGTGTTCATCTTCCAATCGCTGAGCCTATCTATGTAGGAGCGCCAGTCGTGGATGTAGTATTCCCAGGTCAACGCGCCGCGGCGAATCGTGGTTGGGTAACTTCGGAAATTCAGGTTGGCAAGGCGCGAGCGAGCTTTGCCGTTTGCGAGGTGGTAGTGAGAAAGGTCGCGTACGGCGTAGAGAGTTCCGCGGTCGTCGGCGCCAGCCAGTACGATCGCGGTTCTACGGCCGTTGAAGGGGTTCTTGAGGGACTTGACCGCGAAGCCCTGCTCGTGTTTTTCGGGGCGAAAGGATCTCTTCTGTGCCAGGGAAGCGACAAGTTCATTGCTCTTTTGAGAACCGAGTATGAAAAGCGGGTAGTTGGCGAGGCGTCGAGAGGAGGCATCGTGGAAGTTGTGGACCTGGGCACGCGTTCCAAGTTGTTTCTTCAGAGCATGTTGAAGTTGTATCGCGGCAAATTGCTCGACCTTGGGTGGTCTTTTGCCAAGGACGATCAGGGAATCGGGGCGGCTCTTGGGCATCACTCACTCCTTTCCTGAGGTTGAACGGAATCTTCCAGCTCTTTTTCGAGGCAGGCAATCGTTTCGTAAGATATTTCATTGAGGGAGGCCACGACGAGGTCAGCCTGTGAGAGGTCGCGGTCGAATCTATCGCAAGCTGTGACGCCGATGCATTTCATTCCCGCCGCCTTGGCCCCGGCCACTCCGAGGACACCGTCTTCAATTACAAGGCAATCGGGCGGCGCAAGGTGAAGCCTGGAAGCGGCGAGGAGAAAAGGCTCGGGGTGAGGTTTGGCGCTGGCTGTGTCGTCTGCGGAGACGATGGCGTCGAAGATGTTATCAAAGCCGAGGAGCTCAAAGAGCGGCGGCAAGTTGGCCGCCCGTGTAGCAGTTGCGAGGGCGAGTTTGTAGCGGGGCTTCATACGTTCGAGGAAAGCCTTTGCGCCGGGGGCGGACTTGACGCCGTTTAGTGCGAGCATCCTTTGATAGATTTCGGTTTTTCTGTCCACAACTTTCCTGGCGACATCCGGATCGGCCTCGTTGCCCATAGCTTTCATGACAAACCGCTCGCCGTGGGTTCCAAACATACCAGCGTACTGTTTGGTGTCGAAATGGAGGCCGAACTCTTCGAATGCCCTGCTATAGGACTCGTGGTGGAGCGGCTCGCTGTCTATCAGAGTGCCGTCAAGGTCGCAAATTACACCTTTAATCATCCCGGGTTTTTTGAGACGCATGGCTGCGGGGCCTGCGCGGGATGCGTGTCGACTTGCAGCTATCGGGTGCATCGCTTTCTCGCTTCTTCGATGAACCGTATCGTTTCCTGGAGAGACTTAGCACCGGTTGTAGAGCCTACAGCTTGAACGACGAGGGCGCCCATGGCGTTGGCGAACTCTGCGGTCTTTCTCAAATCCCAGCCTTTGAGCACCCCGGCGATAAAGCCAGCGACGAAAGCGTCGCCGGCTCCCGTCGGGTCCGCCTCTTGAACAGTAAAGGCGGGAACGGTGTATTCTTCGTCCTTGCTTCGCACGTAGCAGCCCTGGTCGGACATTTTTATACCAACCACCTTAACACCCTTGTCGAGGAAGAAGGTGGCCATTTCATGCAGGTCGGTCCGCCCTGAGATGGTTTTCGCCTGATCGAAGTTGGGAAGGAAGTAATCGAGATATGGGAAGGAGGGTTCCAACACCTCGAGGGCGTTTTGAGGAAGGGCGGGAGTTGGGTCGAGTGAGGTTACCAAGCCGGCTTTCTTGGACTCGGCGAGGAGCCTGGCGGTAGGTTCACCGTCGAGGCGCGGAAGGAGATAGGTTCCGCCGACATGGAAGATTTTTGCATGGTGAAGCTGATCCAGGGGCATGTCCTCGTAGCAAACCATCGCGTTGGTGCCGCTGTAATAGAGGTAGCACATATTTCCGGGGGTGTCTTTCAGGAAGAAGCAAACGGGGGTGTGAACGGTTTTGTCTCTCCTTACCGAAGTTGTGTCCACCCCCTCTTCTTGGAGGTCGTTGATAACGAGTTCTGCCGCGTAGTCGCTGCCCACCCTTCCGGCGGCGGAGACGGAGAAGCCTAACCTGGCGAGGTCTATGGCTGTGTTGCGTGCGGTTCCTGCCGGGTGGAGTTCAGCATTTTGCAGGAGCGAGAAGGTGCCGGGGGCCGGGAGTTCGGATACGGGCGAGGCGTATACATCTACTGTGAAGACCCCAACGCATATAACATCCATCGCTTGCTCCCCATAAGCCAGGTGCGTGATGAGACCGATTGGCCGCTTTCGGCGGGCCGAACTGGCAGCTACTGGAACCAGCATTATGGGTCAGGGCGTCGCATCCAGACGGAGAAAACGCCTGTCGGGCCAGCAGCTATTCGAGGGCTCGCGCTTACCTCCGTGCGGTATCAAGAGAACCATGGGCATGTGTTTCGGGTAGCATGCGACCGACCAGGAAGGCCAGTCAGGTGCCGAACCCACATTTTACAGGCTACAGAAGGCGGCAGCAATCGGGAGGGCGGGAACTTTTACAATTTCTTTACAGTTTGGTCGAAACATGTGCAGGGTTTTCTGCGTATATTATAAGTGAAGAGGAGATGTGTAGGGTCACCAACGATTAGACAGAGGGCGGCAGGAGCAGCGCTGGGCCGGAATGCGGAACCGGGTAGCGCAGATATCAAGGAGGGTCACAAGAGGCCCTCCTTGATGTCACTCAAGAGCCGGGAAAAGCCATGACCAAGAACGAGAATGAGAAGGCCAAAGCGGAGATGGGGGCGGCTTTCGAGTCGGTACAAAGCAGGCTGCGAAAGATAGAGAGTGCGTTGACACTGATTCGAAGCCAGGGGGAGATTGATACGCGAAAGCGTCGCGCGAAAGGGCAACCAGGCCAGGAACGCCTGCAACAGGTGTAGCGCGGTCAGAGGAGCAGTATCACATCCTTAGCTTGTACATCTACACGTAGGCCCTGGTCCCCGCTCGGCCCGGCAATAACGAGGGTAAATCTGTCGGGAACCAGTGAATCCCCTTCGCGGCGGTAAGCAATCTGCTGAATGGTAAGTTCCCCTCCCACAGCGGTTCGGAAGGTGGCTCTGAGAAGGGTGTGCGCTTTCCGAGCGATCCAGACTTCCCTTTCGGGGCTTTCCAATACCCAGCACTTGCTCCCGTTGTATGTGTCGGTGCGGAGAGATGTGTAGCTGTCCGGGTTGAATATTCCCTGCAGGAATTCATCGGCGGTGACGGCTTTGAAGCTTATCTTTATGGGCTCGGAACCAGCAGCGGGAATGGGGATGATGGAGGCAGCCTTCAGGCTTTGAGCCTGGACGTCAGATATTCTGAGGCCAGCGGAGAAAGCGCGAAGGCCTTCCCAGCCGGACGTTTTCTTCATTGCGGCGATGGCTTTGCGTATCGTGTCCGCTTCGGCGGCCGGGACTCTGAGGAAATGCGCGAAGGCAAGCCACCCTGCAAAAGCGAGGGTGAGGATTGCCGCGAGTGCCCAGGCCAGGCGGGGTATGGCAGGAGCGCGGTCGCGTTCGGTCTTTAAGATCCTGTGCCGCACGGCAGGCCAGAGGCTGCGCGAGGGGGCGGGAACTTCCCTGGTGAGGGAGCGATGCAGGAACTCGCGAGATTCCTCAAGCTGCGCTCTGCAGTGCGAACATTCCTGGATGTGGCGCTCGAATTCGGCCAGGTTCTTTCCAGAGAGTTCGCCGTCGAGATAGGAGACGATTTCGGTTTCAGCTTTATTGCACTTCATTGATCAACCCTCCAAGAGACGGGGCCAGCTTTTTGCGAAGGGCCCGCACTGCGGCGAACTTGCGAGAAGCGACCGTGCCGGTCCTGGTCTGAGTGATGTCGGATATCTCTGCGTAGGAAAGGCGGCAGAAATGAGAAAGGACGAAGACCGTCCGCTGATCGAGCGGCAGGTGGCCGACAGCCGCCTGTACGCGATCATCGAGCTCCTTCGCGGAGACCTGGTCGTGGGGGTCATCCGCGGGTGAAGGAAGCGACTCGAGGGAAAGCTCACCGGGGCAGTCGGCCAGCGGGGCGGCAGTCACCTGATGCCTAGCCTGCCTCCGCCTTTGGTCTATCATAGCGTTAGTCGCTATGCGGAAGAGGTAGGTGGAGAATTTGCAGACCGGGCGGTAGCGCCCCGCTGACCGCCAGAGTTTGACGAAGGTTTCCTGGGTGCAGTCTTCGGCAGTTTCGCGGCTCCCCAAGGCCCGGTAGAGAAAAGCGTGGATGGGCTTTTCCCACTTTCGGAAGAGGAGTTCGAAGGCAGCCGTGTCGCCGTGCGCTGTTCTTTTCATGAGTTCTTGGTCTTCATTCACTCCACTCTACCCCTCCATATGATCTAACGCTGGATTATGGCGTTGGATTCGGTTAAAGGGAACAAATTTTCCCGTCTCGCCCGAATTATTGCCAGCGGGCATCGTTTAATCTGGTGAAGGACAAGTGCTAGTGAGCAGGAATTGCAATCGGCTCTACGAAAGGAGAGGAATAGTGATGAGAGCGGATAGACAGAGGCTTGCGGCGATAGTCGCAATCCTTGCGCTGATGGGGAGTTGCAGCGTGTGCGTCGGAGCTTTGAGGGATGAAGCTTCGAAGCCAGAGGAACGCCCAGCGGTGGTCGCAGAAGAAGTCATGTCCCCGCGGGCGGTGAGAGAAGAGAAGCTTGGAATTCTGCGGAAGGTCGCTGCGGGGGAACTATCTCCTGAAGCGGCCCTTGACAAGCTTGAAGCGGTGGAAAAGGACCGCGGGGCTCAGGCGCAATGGATCGCTGTCGAAATTACGAAGGGTAAGGATCGCGATGCTGTGAAGATGAGCTTCCCGCTTGCGCTCGGAGAGTGGGGCCTGAGGGTAGCGGCTCAGCAAGGCGGCGAGATGCTTCGCATGATGGGGATTGAAGTGATGAGGGAACTGGGGGAGGATGCTCCACTCCAGGCCCAAATGGTGCAGAAGGCAGCGGAGCTGCTGGCATCTCCGGAAGGGAAGCAGATGTTGACGCAGACTATTGAGATTCTGAGGGCGGCGGAGCGCGGGCATACGCTGTTCGAGGTGAGAGACGGCGATGACCACATAAGAGTCTATTTGGACTAGGAGATAACGGTACGAAGCCAGATATGGGAATTTTCCCGTTTGCGATATGGCTTTGTGGAACTTTTTGCCGCATGGAGCGTGTGTTATGGTAAGAGGAATGCAAGACCGAAGGTTTGGTCGAGCGCAACGAAAGGAGAGAGAAGTGGTGACACGGAAGAGGTCAACGCTGCAGGTTGTAGTCGCTGTGTGTTTGTGCGCCGCGCTGATTGCCCCGGCGGCGCGGGCGGAGCGTCGGGCGGGCGCGGAGGCCGCCGAATTTCTACCACCAGACACGATTGCGTACGTGTCCGTGGGCTCCGAAGGATTGAAGGGGGCGCTCGAGAGCAGCGGACTGGTCAAGATCTTGCAGGAGCAAGAGGTCCAACAGTTTATCGCGCCTCTTCTGAAGAAGGTAGGCGTTTCAGAGAAGGCCGTCATCAAGGGGGTGCCGCTGCCGCAAAGGTTCCAAGCGATAATCGAGGAGGCGCAGTCTGTCGTTTCAGGACCTATTGTCATAGCCCTGACGGGTTTTCCAACGGACCTGACGAGCGAAGCCGACCTTCTGCCCGGAGTGGTGGTTATAGCGGATGTGCGAGGGAAGGAAGAGGCAGCGAAGAAGTACGTGGAGACGATGTTCTCGGGGACAATAAACAGGAT
>CAZUUK010000054.1:12310-21485 GCA_964622675.1 uncultured Planctomycetota bacterium
AAGAGGCAGCGAAGAAGTACGTGGAGACGATGTTCTCGGGGACAATAAACAGGATCGGCCGGACGGAGGTGAAGGGTGGGTTTGAGGTCAAACACATAATCAGTAACGGCTACCTCGTTCTGAGCATTAGCGAGAGCGCGCTTGAGGCGGTGACGAAGCTGATGGAGGACCCCAGCATGCCGTCTCTTGCGGATAAGCCGAGGTTCAAGACGGTGGCGTCGCGTATCTCGACTCCCAAAAATATCTTTAACCTCTACGTTGATCTGAACATGCCGATGCTGCTGCTTCAGGGAACGCTGCTTCAGATGGAGCCTAAGGCGAAGCAGGCTTTCGCTGCGTTCGGGCTAGAGAGCATTGAGGCGGTAGGAGCATCGATGGGGGTTGACGGGCCGGGGTTCAAGCAAAGCATGTTCGTCTATGCGCCCGGAGCGCGGTCGGGATTAATGCATACTGTGCTCTCGGGGCGGGCGCTGGCGGCGACCGATCTTAAGCTGGTGCCGGAGGACGCGCTAGCGATGATAGCGCTGAGCATCAACCCCAAGGTTTCTTTGGAGGCGCTCAAGGAGTCCCTACGCACGGTGGGAGAGGCGGACGATTTTGAGCGAAGGCTTGCGGAATTTCGCGAGGAGTTGGGGTTTTCGCTCGAGGAAGATCTTCTGCCTTCCATCGAGACGCCGCTGCTGGTGTATGCGAGGCAACCCGCAGGCGGACCGATACCGGAGGCGGTGGCTCTGCTGAAGCTGCGCGACGGGAAGAAGTTCGGAGAATGTGTGGACAAGCTGTTGTCAAAGGCGCCTGAGGGGGAGATGCAAATCCAAGAGTATAACGGGCGAAAGATCTACGTTGTGAAAACGGGCGGACCGGTATCTCCGTCGTTTACGGTGGCGGGGGACTACGCGTTGGGAGCGCTCTTCCCGCATACGCTCAAGGCTGCAATATCTCGGCTGGGAGAGCCTGGGCTGTCGGTTGCAGATGCGCCGGCGTACCAGGCGGCCTTGGGGCGGCTTTCTGCTGAGACGCACCTGGCTTTGCTCGTCGATATGAAAAGGATTTTCAACTTCGGATACGGAGCGGCAATGCCCTTTTTGATGATGGCAGGAGGGAATCTGAAGGATGTGCCCGTGGATCTATCGGCGCTGCCTATGGCTGATACTGTAAGCCAGCACATGTTTGTCGAGTCGTACGCGGTCGCGAGAGAGAAAGACGGGATAGCATTTGACTCGTACGGGCTGCTGCCATCAGGGATCGTACCAAGTGCACTCTTTCCGATGGCGACGCTGGCGACGCGAAGGGTTGCGGTTCCAGAGTCTTCCAGGGCGAGCGTGCCGGTATCGGGTGAGGCACGGATTCTGGAGGCTCTCAAGTCAATAGCCGCTGCGGAGGAAGCATACAAGAAAGAAGCAGCCCTTGACCAGGACGGTGACGGCGTAGGAGAGTACGGGACGATCGGGAAGCTGAAGCGAGCCACTATGCTGAAGCTGGCTGAGCGCGCAGGGTTTGAGGAGGGAGTCATGATCCACGCGCGGTACTGCTTCCTCGCATTCGTGCCCGGAGGCGCAGACGAGGCGGAGAAGGCGTTCGCGGTGTACGCGTGGCCGAAAGATCGCGGATACCAGACGGCATACTTCGTGAACGAGCTGGGGACGGTTCACCGGACACAAGCGGACACTCAGAAGTATATGGGAACGGGCGGGAGGCCGCAGGCGGAGGCGGCGTACACGGGTGAGGCATTTTTCTCGGAAGTGGCGCTTGGGAAGGCGAAGCCGGGCAACGATGGCAACATTTGGAGACCGGCGGGCGGAGGGCCGTGAACCCCGCCGCGCGAACGGGGTGCCAGGAAGCCAGAAACTACTTCGCCGGAGGGAAAGCCAGCTACCGAAGAGGGACCTGCTGCGGGCGGCCGTTAGAGGAGCCGTGAGATTTGAAGGGGTGGGTTGCAAAGGGCCTCCCACTTCTGCGAAGCAGCGGTTGCGTGAGACGATTTTTGAGGGGGAATTATTGATGAGAAAAGTCAAGTATCACGGTGCAGTGGCCGGTTATGTGCTGCTTTGCCTGGTGGCTGCGATCTCATTGTGTGCGCTTGCGCTGGCCAGACAGGCTAGGGGTGAGGATTCACCGTTGGAGGAGGCAGATAGGAAAGGAACAGACGAAGCGGAGGGTGGCGCCTCGTTCAGCAGGATAGGTGGGACACACACGGAGTTAATCGAAAAGGAGCTGTCCCTTCAGAGCGGCGGCTCGCTCAGTTTGAGAAACGCAAACGGAAGCATCGACGTTTCGTCATGGGACAAGCCTGAAGTGCACGTGAGGGCCGAGAAGAAGATGGTCGTGCGCCGGTCGGGCGGCTTTTTGTTCTGGGGAGGGAGCCTTCCGTTCCGAACCGTGGAAGAGGCGGAGGATTTCTTCAACCAGTTAAAGATAGAGGTGTCCGGCGACGATCGGGAGCTGGTAATTCAGACCCACTATCCTAAGAACAGGCGGGGTGTGAACCTGTCGGTGGTGTACAATTTGCGCGTGCCGAGGGAAGTGAATCTCAACCTGAGTACCTCAAATGGAAAGGTATCTGTCGAGGGCGTGCAAGGGAACGTTAAGATCAGGAGTTCCAACGGGGAGCTTTCGTGCTCAGAGATCTCCGGAGAGATAGACGCAGAGACATCCAACGGAAAGGTATCGGTCAAGGATACCGACGGGAGCGTCAACCTCAGAAGCTCCAACGGCAGTGTATCCTGCCGCAATGTGTCCGGCAGCGTGGTTGCGAGGACGTCAAACGGCTCGATCAAAGTCGTGCATCCTGAGCCGCTTTCGGATTCCGAATCCATAACGTGCAATACATCAAACGGAAGCATCGAACTGTCACTGCCAGAAGGGAGCGCTTTCAGTGTGGAGGCCAGCACTTCGGTAGGGAGGATCAGCTCCGACTTTCCTGTGACAGTAAGCGGAAGGTTGTTGAGGAAGCGTCTTTCCGCGACGGTAGGTGAAGGCGGGCCGAAGGTCAAGCTCACGACCTCGAACGGGTCAATATCGATTCGCGAAGTCCGGCCAGACGAATGAGGTGTTAAGAAGGCACGGCCTATCTTAGAGCCGATAGGCTGTATTGCGAAGCCGTCCCCGGAGGGGCGTTCGGAGCGCAAGCGGCGCCAAGATCCGTCGTGAAACGCGCGTCGCGACCCCACGTCAAGGGCGTTTCTGCCAGACTTCCCCTCTTTTGTGATATGATTCCCGGGAACTTTCTGCCGCCAGCGGCGTGTATTTAGGTGAAGGCAACGGGTTGGAGATGCGGGTGAAACACAGGGAGCTAAGTGATGAAGACCTGGTGTATTGCTATGCTTGCGGGGATGTGGAGGCGTTCGATGTTATTGTGTCGAGGTACAGCCGGCGGCTTTACGGGTTCGCTTTCCGGCTGCTTGGAGATGCGCAAAGGGCTGAGGATGTGGTACAGGAGGGGTTCCTCCGGGTTCACCTCCACGCAAGCCGGTACAAGTACGGGGTGGCGAAGTTCTCAACGTGGGTTTACCGAATCGTCCGGAATCTGGCTATTCAGGAAATGCGAAAGCAGCGACGCAGGAGTGGAAGGGAATTGGAGCTTCCCATAACTGAGTCGCCCGGAGGCGGGCCGGATGAGCTGGCTGTGGAGGCGGAGTTCAATGAAGCGTTTCAGAAAGCGCTGGAAGGTCTTCCGGCGGACCAGAGAACGGTTTTCGTCCTGCGTGAGGTGCAGAACATGTCATACAAGGAGATTGCAAAGGTGGTCGGCGTGAGAACGGGAACTGTAAGGTCTCGTCTGAACCGGGCGCGGAACGCGCTGGCGCGAGCCCTGGCGCCGCACCTCGGGAGGAGGACATCATGAGTGAATGCGCACGTTGGGAGAAGCACTACCTGGATTACGCTGAGGGAATTCTGCGGGGGCGGAAGTTGGAAGAGATGGAGCGGCATCTCGCAGCGTGCGAACGATGCACGGGTGCAATAAGCAGTCTGGCTACTCTTTCGCAAGCAACGAAGCAACTGGCGCCGGCGGAGCCGAGAGCGAAGCTGGATGAGAGGATATTGGAGCGCGTGTCGGAAATGCGAAGACGAGGAGTGCGGCCGGTGGGTTGGCGAGTGTATGAGACAGTGGTCCTTCGGCCGCTGCACAGCCCGCTGACGGTCATTGCAGCGGCGTGGCTTTCCGGTGTTGCGATACTGGGCATCGTTGTACATGGGTTAGTAGTGAATCCGGAGGTGGCGTCTCACGGGCTGGAATTGCTATCAAACGCGGCATCTAGTGTGGGCGGGTGGGCTGTGTTAGGTGCGATGGTGGTGGCGGCTATATTCGTAGGATTTGACCTTTTGGGGCTTGCGGTGGCGCCGTTGCTCTTGAAATGCGCCCGCTGCCACAAGGAGGCATGCTGATGGAAATGTACATCGGGCAGCATATTCCGAGGCTCGGAATTAGCTGGGTGGGGGTGGCCATTGCCGGGCTGCTGCTCGCGGTGATACTGGCTGTGCCGATAGTCTGCGCGGTTATTGTTTACAGCGACGCAAAGAAGCGCGGACTGAGCGCGGGGCTGTGGGCACTATTTGCCTTTTTCACAACCATCATCGGGCTGATCGTGTACTTCCTCACGAGGCCCGCCTACGCGGAGCTTTGTAGTCAGTGCGGAACGCCGCTGAGGAATGGATTTGTCGCTTGCCCGAAGTGCGGAGCGAAGTCAACAAGCGTTTGTGCTGCGTGCAACCGTAGGCTTCAGCCCGGCTGGATGGTTTGCCCGTACTGCGGGAAAGCAGTATCGGCGCAGGGAGTAGTGGAGGTAACGGAAGCAGGGGAAGAAAAGACAGGGGGTACGCGCGTAGTGGTGACGCGTCCCGCTCCCGTGAAACGAACGTCGGGGCTGGCGGTTGCGTCCCTTGTGGTTACGCTGCTTGGGCCAGTGGGATGGTTCTGCATCGGGTTCCGGGTTTGGGCTCCGTTCAGCGTGCTGTTCTCGCTCATTGCGGTTCCGCTGGCGATCATTCTAGCCATCGCGGCGCGGGTATCTATCCGTGACAATCCCGAGACGCTGGGAGGGCGATGGATGGCAACGACAGCGCTTGTGCTGAACGTGCTGCTGATTCTCGGGCTTGTGATAGCCGGCATAGTTATTGGCGGCGCGATATTGGTTCCGGAAATACTTGATGAGATTTTCTGAAGGAGTTCAAAAATGCTGCGATTCGGACCGGATCTAGGGGGGATTGTTCGGTTCCCATATGAAATTTCCGCGGGCTTTGCCGTGCTTGGCGGGTTGTTCGGCTTTCTTTTCTGGGCGCTTGCTGTCGTCGTCACGATCGTTCTGGCGGTACTGGTGTATCGGGACGCGGACAAGCACCGGCGGAACGTCATGGGAATCACGCCGCCGCTGTGGCTGCTGATCGTGCTGTTCACTTCGTTCCTGGGAGTGGTGGGGTACTGGCTGATGAATCACTCGAGCCTTGCAAGCGGTGAGAAGGCGTAGCTACCGATTGCCAGTGGAAGTCAGGCGCAGATTGAGGGAGCCTGAGCAGGTTGCTTAATACTGACCGTACTCGAGGCCGGCCTCGAAGATGGCGCAGATGTTTTCGGGGGGGACGTCCGGCTGGATGTTATGAACTGCGCCGACGACGTATCCTCCCCCCTCCCCCATTTCTTGTATACGGCGCTTGACTTCAGCGCGGACGTCCTCCGGCTTTCCTCGGGGGAGGACGCGATGGGCGTCGATGCCACCTGAGAAGACGAGGTCGCGCCCGAACTCGCGCTTAAGCTCGGCGGGGTCCATTCCAGCAGCGGTTACCTGGATGGGATTGAGGACGTCAACTCCGATGTCAATTAGCTCGGGGATGAAGGCCCTTGCCGCGCCGCAGCAATGGTAGAAGACCTTGGCGCTGGTTTTTGACTTGATCAGTTCGATGGCCTTCCGGTGCACGGGCTTGATGAGCTTTCTGTAGGTCTCCATAGACATCATAGGGCCGTTCTGGGTCGAAAGATCGTCGGCGTTATAGGCGACATCTATCAGGTCTCCTACCTCGTCCAACATGCGTTTCCCCAGGGTGAGTGAGAAGTCGAGGATCTTGTCCATGATGGCTTCGAATATTTGGTGATTGGCGACCATATCAATGTATGAGTCTTCAAAGCCGCGGAGGTAGGTGAGCTTGTGGAGGTAGCCGGAGGGGAAATTACCAAAGACGGCATAGCCCTGGGTTTTTATCTCCTCGGCCTTCTGCCTGAGCCCTTTCGTGTAGCCGGGATCGTAAGGGTCGGGCCAGGGATAGTTCTCGACATCGGAGAGAGTTATTTCGCCGGCGAGCCGGGGGTTGATGACGTCATAGTAGAGTCCACCCTTCGGCCTGCGCCTGACGACGCCCCACTCGTCGCTGTAGGTTTCCTCGTCGATTTCGTGGGACCGAGGGGTGTCGGGCGGACCAAGTGAGAGGGGACGAAAGTCGATCTGGAAACGCTGAAAAATTTCCTCGTCCACGGCGGCAAGTTGCTGATAGCGATCAACGATGACCGTTGGGGCCTCGATTCCCAGATGCTTTTTGAGGTTTTCGTAGGCGATAACAGTTATTCCGGTGACCACGGTACTACCGAGGTCAAGGGGAACCCTGTCAGGCTGGCGATGATCTAATGCTTGTGCAACTCGCTCACGGCTGGTCAAATAAAAGAACTCCTTTTTTCTCTACTTGCTGATGCGCTGGTCAGCGGCGGTCAACCCAGACGGGGCTGGCCCAGCCGATCTGGCCGTCGGACTGAAATATCCTCGGGTAGTAGTAGCCCGGCTCCTTGGATGGCGAGCGGAAGGAGATTTCCTCTATCAGGTTCTCTCCGCTGTGCGTATGAATGACCGAGCCGTTGTGAACTATCTCGATGCGCTTTATGGGGGTAGTACCGGCGACGAAGAGGGTTACCTGCGGTGCAGTTTTTGTGCGGAGTTCCTCTCCCATGAGATGCCCGTCAACGCGGAAGTCAATTATCATGCGCGAGTTTGTGGTCCCGTAGCAGCGGCGCTTGCGAAGGGCGTCGAAAATGGCTTCGCGCGTGAGTTCCTCGGCGAGGACGGCGGTCATTCCGTGGGTGCCGGTTCGGGCGGAATGGTCGTCACTTGCGGCGACGATGCCCATGCGGTAGCCGCGGTCGAGCACAGACATGTAGTCTTTGCCGGGGACCATTTCGCGCCAGGGTTTGAACTCGGGGTTATTGAAATACTCGCAGCGGCCGTGGCTGGAGCATATTTCGACGAGGGGCTCCAGTTGCTGGTCGTGGTGGTCCCAGTCGACGGGCCGCATTATGGCGACATGGTGAGGGATTATTATCGTGTCGGTGTTGCGGTAGAAGCTGTAGAGCTCCTCGATATCCTGGCCGCGAAGCATGGGCATGTCGTCGGTGAGGAAATACATGTTGCGGTCGCCGTAGCGTTCGGAGGCCCATTCGAAGGAGCTAAAGGTCACGAAGCGACCAGGGCGGTAGAAACGGGCGGCGGTTTTCCTCACCAGCTCCCACTCTTCGAGGGTCATCTGCCACTCGTCGGGCTGACCGATGCCGTGGTCGCAGACGGCGACGAAGTCGAGGTTGACGACGTCGCGGCCGTGTCTGAACGAATCAGCGGGGCGAGTGCGGTTACCGCCACCCAGGCGGGTGTCGAGTGAGATCCCGGTATGGGGGTGGAGGGAACCCCAGTAGATATTATACTTGCCTGCGATTTTGCCGTTCAGGACGGGATTGCTCCGAGCTTCCCAACGACGCGATTTGTCGCGGGCGTGGAAGTAGATGATCTTTTCGGATGAGTCACACGACGGGATAGGCATTCTGAGCCGCGTCACGTTCTTGTTCTTTTCTGCGAAATCAACGCGCTTGCGTTCGGCGCTCCCGTCCTGCCAGACCTCGACTTTGCCCCGGTAGTCCTCGGCGTCGTCCACCTCTCTGTGAGTGCGCGGGAAGACTGAGAGATTCAGCGACTTGCCGGGCGAGGCGTTAGCTGATGCGAAGAGCGAAAGCCCAGCAGCATTCGGCGGCTCGAAAGAGATCGGCAACGAGTCAGCCTCTCTGTATATTCGGGAGCCGTCGTAGTCCACCCAGGTGAGGAATGAGAACCCGTACTGTTTGTAGGGGTGCTGGCCAAGGCGAGTGCCGGGGGAGCGCTTCGCGCGATTGCCGAAAACCATCCTTATCCTGTCGCCCTTTTTGAGGCATCCGCCCCAGACTTGGACGGTGATGAGGGGACCGACGTTGGGGCGGCGCCTTCCCGCACTGAGGCGGGTTAATCGGGCGTTGCCGAAGGCTTCCGCCATGAGTGGGCTGATGTCGGCCTCGGCTGTAAGCCTAACGGTTTTTCTGCTGCAGGATACGGTGGTGTAGCCTGGCGCACCCTCGGTCTCCAGATTGAAGGGCGCAAGGGGAGACCAGGAGAGGATCCTTATTCCGCCCGCCGGAAGGAGCCCCTTCTCGCCAACCGTGTAGGTTATGCGAATTTCGAGGAATTGGTCGGCTCGGGGTCTGCGGGGAGACGTCGAGAGGGTGAATGTGCCTAGCTTTTTCATGTTTCCCTCAAGAGAGAAGTGGGATTGACAACGCAAGACGCTGTTCGGAAGACAAGAGATATGTTACGCAGGCTGGAGAAGCAAGTCAACACGAATGGTTTGCCGGAAGCAGCGGGAAAGTCGTGGAAAGGCACATGTGAGTGCGAAATGAGGGCATGGCGCTTACGATTCACGGGAAGCGGAGCTGCGCGGCGAGGTCAAGAGCCGCATGCTGTTGGCGATCACTGCCAGAGAGGTGCCCATATCGGCGGCCACGGCGGACCAGAGAGTGGCCCGCCCGGCGATAGCAAGGCCGAAAAAGACTGCTTTCGTTGCCAGCGCCAGGACGGTGTTGAGCCGGAGAGTCTTGACAGCTCGGCGAGAAAGCTCAACGGCTGCAGGCACCTTTGCGAGATCGTCGGCCATGAGGACGACGTCGGCGGTCTCCATAGCCGCGTGGCTTCCTGCACCGCCCATGGCAATGGATATGTCAGCGGCTGCCAAAGCGGGTGCGTCGTTGATCCCGTCACCCACCATAGCGACGAAGCAGCCTTCGTCCTTGAGGCTGGTGACTGCTTTTACCTTTTCGTCGGGGAGGAGCTCTGCGAGGACGGTATCAACAGCCAGCTCCTTGGCGACGGCCTCCGCAGTAGCCTGATTGTCGCCTGTAAGC
>CAZUUK010000055.1:0-2372 GCA_964622675.1 uncultured Planctomycetota bacterium
AGCAAGAGCAGTGCAAGCGAGAGAGTGAGGAAGGCTATGGCCCGAAGTTGGGGGGAACGAACCGGCCGCCGTTCACTCATTTTCCCCGCTTTCCAGAACGTCCTTCAGTCTGTCGAGCTGATTGATGACTTCACCGGTGCCGATGGCGACGGCGCCGAGGGGGTCTTCGGCGATGGCGACGGGGAGGCCCGTTTCCTGCTGGATGACTTTGTCGAGGCCGCGCAGCAGGACGCCGCCGCCCACGAGGACCATTCCTCTGTCGAGGATGTCAGCGGCGAGTTCGGGCTCGGTGCGTTCGAGGGTGAGCTTTATTGCATTAACGATGGCCTGGATGGGTTCTCGTAGGGCCTCTCTAACTTCTTCGGAGGTGACGGTGATTCCGCGGGGCAAGCCAGCCTGAAGGTCGCGGCCCTTGACGTAGTAGGTGGTTTCCTTATCGAGGGGGTAGGCGGAGCCGATGGCGATTTTGATGTTTTCTGCGGTGCGGGGACCGACGCCGAGGCTGTACTCGCGCTTCATGTACTGGATTATGGCCTCGTCCATTTCGTCTCCGGCGACGCGGATTGTTTCGTAGGTGACGAGCTCCCCGAGGGAGAGAATGGCGACCTCGGTGGTGCCGCCGCCCACGTCAACAATCATGTGGCCGGTGGGCTCGAGGAAGGGGAGTCCGGCGCCGATGGCGGCGGCTTTGGGCTCTTCGATGAGGAAAACCTTTCTGGCGCCGGCGCGTTCGGAGGAGGTTCTTACGGCGCGACGCTCAACGGTGGTTATCCCTGAGGGTATAGCGATGACTACGCGGGGTTTGACACCGAAGTTGCGGTTGTGGACTTTGGTAATGAAGTATCGCAGCATGGCCTCGGTAATTTCGAAGTCGGCGATGACGCCGTCCTTGAGGGGTCTTATTGCCTGGATATTGCCGGGCGTTTTCCCGAGCATTTCCTTGGCGACGTTTCCGACGGCGGTACCGTCGAGGAGGACTTTGTTGGTGCCACGCTTTACGGCGACGACGGAGGGTTCGTTGAGGACTATTCCCTCGCCGCGGATGCAAACAACGGTGTTGGCGGTGCCAAGGTCAATCCCCATGTCCGTGGAGAAGAGCCCTAGGATGTTGTCAAGTATCATATCCTCACCAAGCTCACCTGGGCCTCCAGGGCAAAGGCGGACCTAAGGTAGGGCCTTTCGGCGCCGCGTGAGAGGCCCACCGGCAGTCACCACAGGGGAATCAAGTTGAAGATGAAGGCAGGTGGGGCAGTTTCTGACCTGTAGTCGAAGAAGAACTCCCAAGCCGAAAGGCCGATTCCGACCAATATGAAGGCTGCAGCCAACAGAAGGAGGATGGAGAAGACGGCGCTTATCTCATCCGAAGGTTGCCGCCTAATAGAGTCGGGTGTCAACGCGATCTCCTGTCTTGATGGGTTTTCTGGTGTACCCTTCGAGTGACTTGCCCGCTGCGATCTTGTCATAAACTTCATGTATGACGATTTTGGAGACGTATTCGTCGCCTCTGGAGACGACGAATTCGAATCCTCGTTTGACGCCGTCCTGACTTCCGACGTTGATGAGGACGAGCCCATATTCTCCGTCGAAGTTGACGACGCTGCCTCTGATGGGAGGTACCTCAAGGGCTCCCGCGATTTCGTCTACCGCGATGCCGCGCTCGGCGAGGACGGCAATGATTTCTTCAAGCTTGTTTTTTTGCTCGGATGCCTTGGCGAGCGCTTTTTTGGTTTCTTCGAGCTGGGTGTTGGTTCTGCTGAGGTCACCTTCGAGGCGCTGGCGTAGTTCGGAGAGGTCGTCGCGCTCCCTGGTCATCGCGCGAAGGTTTGCCTCGGTTTCGGTGAGCTGGGCCTGAAAATCGCGCATGAGCTTTTTGTCGCTGAGGCTTTCCTCCTTGAGCTTGTCAACGCTGTCGCGAAGCTGGACGATTCTGTTGCCCCACTCCTGGTTTTGACTGATGAGGCTTTTGTTTTCAGCGTCGAGCGTTGTCCATCGCTCCTCAAGCGTTAGGAGATCCTTGGACTTGCGGTCGAGGTCGGAGGAGACCTTTTTGTTTTCCTGCTCCAAGGCCTTGATTTTTGAGTTAAGCTCTGTTTCCATCCGCGCCTTCTGCTCTTCGAGCTCCAGGTACTGGGAGCGCCATTTTTCCCTGGTGGCAAAGAGTACCGCGCTGACGCCGACATAGATCAAGCTCAAGACGAGCACAACGATAACCATTACTCTTGTAAATGTGTTCATCAACCCTCCTCTGGGCCGCCGGTTTCACACAGCCTAAGTTGGGTGCACCCGGACAGTTGGCAACTTTCCGGAAGCGAGATTATACCTAGGCGGCTGTTCATGTCAAGCAAATTATGTTGGGCCTTCGGCTGCGCAGG
>CAZUUK010000055.1:2382-11661 GCA_964622675.1 uncultured Planctomycetota bacterium
CGTCTGCGCAGGAACGCAATAGAGAGGAGGAGGACGGATACACCGACGCAGGAGAAGGGAAAGAGGTCGCCCAGCCTCATGTACGGCGTGGGGGAGCTGGGGCCGGAAGAGACGGAGGAGGTGAGTACCCCCTGGACTTCCCTGAACTTTCCGGATTTGTCGGTGAGGATTTTTTCGATTCGGCCTGTAGGTGAGATGAAGGCGGAGACGCCTGTGTTGGCGGCTCTTACGAGGCCCATTCTGGTCTCAATGGCTCTGAAGGCGGATATTTCGAGGTGCTGTTCGAGTTCGGGCGAGTCGCGGAACCAGCCGTCGTTGGTCAGGTTTATGAGAAAGCCGGGGCGAGGGGGGGCGACGGCGCGGACGAGTTTAGGGATGGTGTCTTCATAACATATGAGGACGGAGAAGTGGAAGCGCCCGAGACGGAAGACCACGGGCTTGTGTCCTGGCGAATAGTCTTTTTCGTAGGGGACGAGAGCAGCCAGGAAAGGGAGGTGCCGTCGCAAAGGGGTGTACTCGCCGAATGGAACGAGGTGGAGTTTGTCGTACCGGAGGAGGATTTCGCCGGTTTGTGAGATGAGATAGGCGCTGTTGTGGTGGTATTCGCGACCGGACGGGCCTTCGACGACAGCGGGAGAGCCGACCAAGAGTTGGGCATGCTTGGAACGGGCGACGTCAGCGAGGATGATGCGGGCGTCGTCGGAGCGATTAAGGGGCAGGAGGAGCATCGTTTCGGGCCAGAGGATGAGGTCAACAGAGCCAGGCGTAATCCGGTCAGTCAAGTTGAGGTGCTTGATGAAAACGTCAGCGGCAGTGCCGGGTGCAAGCTTGAGGGTTTGGGGAACGTTGCCCTGAACCGCTGCGATGCGAGGGCCCTGTTCGGGTACGAGCGTACGAAGCCTCCATACGCCGTAGACCAAAGCAGCGGCGAGGAGCAGGACGGCAAGCGCGGCGGCAACGAGTGTTCGCCTGAGCTGCGATGAAGAACGCGATGCGACCCATACGCAAGTCTCGACCAGGACAAGGTTAACAAAGACTATTAGAAAGGACACTGCGTATACGGAGCCGAAGTCGGCGATCTGGATGAGCGGCAGTACTGTTGCCTGCGAGTAGCCCAGGGAAAACCAGGGGAATCCGGTAAGCAGGCGGGCGCGAGCGAACTCCAGGGCCACCCAGGTGAAGGGGCCGGCTATGAGGCCCCATTTGCCGACCAATCGGTAAAGGAGGCCGAAGAGGGCGAAGTAAAGGGATAGATAGAAGGCGAGGAGGAGCCAGCCGGGGATCGTTACGAATCGAAGCCAGCTTATGCCCGGGAAGAAGAAAAGTGCGCCGACGGCCCACGAGTAGAGGAAAGCTCGAAGCGGCCGGGAGCCTCGAATGAGGAGAAGCCAAGGAAGGAGGGCAATCCATGCGGCAGGCCTGAAGGCCCAACCGTGGGGGAAGGATATGGAGAGGAGGCCGGCCGAACAGGCGATAGCGCCGAGGATTGTGGCTGCTCGTCTGCAAGGTGAACGTCGTCGTTTTTCGGGCTTTTTCAATTGAGCTCCCTAGGGTGCGAATTGCTGTTCATAGAGCCTGGTGTAGAGACCGCCTCTGCGGACAAGTTCTTCGTGCTTTCCCAAGTCTACCACACGCCCTTCTTCGAGGACCACGATCGTGGAGGCCCTTTTGACTGTGGCCAGACGGTGGGCGATGACTATCGTCGTGCGGCCCGTCATGAGCCGGTCGAGGGCATCGTGGACTGCCCGCTCCGACTCGGAATCGAGGAAGGCGGTAGCCTCATCGAGGATGAGAACACGCGGGTCGCGGAGGATGGCTCTGGCGATAGCAATCCTCTGTTTCTCGCCGCCTGAGAGGCGAACGCCGCGCTCGCCGACTTCGGTTCCATAGCCTTCGGGCAGATGAGCGATGAAGTCGTGGGCGTTGGCGGCGCGTGCTGCGGCCTGTATTTCCTCGTCGGAGGCGCCGGGCTTTCCAAACTCTATGTTTTCGCGGACGGTGGTGCCGAAGAGAAAGGTCTCTTGAAATACAGGGCAGACGTGCTGCCTGAGGGAGTGGGCTCTTACGTCTCTCAGGTTAACGTTATCGAGCTTGACCAAGCCGCGGACGGGGTCGTAGAAGCGGAGGAGGAGGCTTGCTAGTGTGGTTTTGCCGGCGCCGCTGGGGCCGACGAGGGCAACCAACTCGCCGGGCTCCACACGGAGGTTGACATCGCGCAGAACCCACTTTTCGGGCACGTAGTAGAACCAGACGTTGGCGAAATCGATTTGACCGCGGATAGATTCGAGCTCCACGGTGCCATCTTCCTCAGGCACCTCCGGGGTTTTGTCAAGGAATTCGAAGACGCGTGGGGTCGCGCCCAATCCCTGCTGGATGTTCACGTTCAAGCCTGCAAATATCTGGACGGGGCCGAAGAGCTGCTGGAAGTAGTTGAGAAATGCGATGAAGACTCCCAGCTTTAACGTGCCGACGGTGGTGCTCTTGCCGCCGAACCAGAAGAAGAGAACGACGCCGAGTCCGACGGTGAGCTGGGCGGCGCCTCTGGCTCCCTGGCCTATAAACGCGCGGGCGAGGGTGCGGCGGAGGACGAGAAGGAAGCCGCTCTCGGCGCGCTGCATCTGATGATCCTCCCGGGTGAAGGCTTTGACCTCACGGATGCCCGCGGTTGATTCCTGCAGAAGTGCCGAGACGCCTGCGAGCGAATCTTGAACCTTCCGGGAAGCGCGGCGAAGGGGCCTGCTGAAGATCAAACTGATAGCCGCAAAGATCGGAAGCGCCGGCAAGACGATGAACGTGAGCCGGACATTGATCACGAACATGACGGAGAGTGTGGCGATGAAGGTTAAGGCGGCCATGATGGCGCTGCCCACAAGCGACGTGTAAAGCTGGAGCATGGCGGGCACGTCATTGGTGAAGAGGGACATTATCTGGCCGGTTTTTTCGCGGCTGAAGAAAGAGAGAGATTGGGCTTGCATGTGCTGGAAGAGGTCTCTGCGAGCGTCCACGCCGATCCCCTGGTCCACCCTCGTCTTCAAGTAAGCGCCGCCAATTCCAAAGACCGGGCCGGATAGGACCAGGGCGAGAAAGACAAGACAGATGGTTGGGAGAAGGTCGGGGCGGCCTGCGATCATGACGTCGTCAATGAAGATTTTGATCAGCCAGGGCACGGCGAGTCCTACAAGGGCCATGACGAAGTCGCAGAAGAACGAAAGCAACAGCAGTCGCCAGTAAGGGAGGAGGTATTTGAGGGCCCTTCGGAGCAACGTGCGCCCCTTTCCTGTCAGCCTCGGCAAGTTCGGCAGAGAAGCTATTCTAGGCTAGTGGTGCGGCCCCCGCAATATGTCGATTGACGAGGCTGCGGCAACGACATAGACTTTCGCGGAGCATTTTCTATTTGAGCAACCGGAGGACCCGAAATGAAGATTGCGATGTTCCGTCCGAGGGATGAGTCCGAGGGGAAGCCGGAGGCGGGGGTGGTGCTTGCTAGCGGGGAGTTGCTGGGGCTCGAGGAGGCGGCGAGGGTATCGGGGGTTGCGGCGGACGAGGCTGCGTCGCTGCGGTCAATAGAGACCATGCTTCGCGACTGGGAGGCAAGTTTGGGCCTCGCGAGAAGGATTGTGGATGAGGCCGAGGATTCAAAGGAAGCCAGGTTTGCGGCTGATTCGGTGAAGTACCTCCCTCCCCTGCCCCGCCCCGGGAAGGTGATCTGCCCGGGTCTCAATTTCGCGGAGCACATTTCGGAGAGCCAGGATAGTGTGGGCAAGAAACCGCCGATGCCTGTCGGTTTCGCGAAGTTTGCGACGGCACTGATGGGGCATGGCGAGGCGCTGGTACTGCCGGAGTGGATAGACCGGGTGGATTACGAGGTGGAGGTGGCGGCGGCGCTTTCGAGAAGAGCGAAGCGGGGGGGGCGCGGAGAGGCGCTGTCGTACATAGCAGGATACACGATTCTGAACGACGTGAGCGCGAGAGGGGTGCAGTTTGAGGAGATGAAGATGGGGATGCTGCTATTGGGGAAGAATTTCGACGGGTTTGCGCCGATGGGGCCATGGCTGGTTACGGCGGATGAGGTGCCCGATCCGCAAGGGCTGGAGATTGAGCTCTGGATCGAGGGTGAGGACGAGCCGAGGCAGAAATCTAATACGCGAAATATGATATTCAGCTTCGCCGAGCTCATCGAGTACTGGTCGCAGATGACACTGGAGGCGGGGGATGTGATCAGCTCGGGGACGCCGTCAGGGGTGGCGGCCTTCCGGAAGCCGGACCCAGGTAAGTGGTATCTGAAGCCGGGACAGACAATGGTGTGCAAGGTTGAAAAAGTGGGCGAGCTAAGGACGCCGATTGTGAGCGGGAGGGCTGCGCGATGAGCTGCCGGCGACTTTGGAGGAGGGTGGACGCGTCCGGCACCTCCGGGCGAAGTAGGTTGCGCTTCGAGTGTGAATTATGAGCCGCCTAGTCGCGATAGCTGAGCTTTGCACGGAAGAAGTTCTGGGGATTCAGCCTGCGCTTGCCCATGGCGATGAGCAGGTCAGGGATGTGGGGAGCCTGGCGCTGCTCGCCCTTCTCCAGCCCCTCGAGGAGCCAGTCGGGAGCTTCGTGACTGGCGAACATTTTGATGAGTTTCTTGTGGAGACGCTCGGCGACGTCACGGTGTTTGGAGATGACGTTTTTCTTCTGCCGAGGGTCGTTTTTGAGGTCGTAGAGCTTCCAAGTCTTGCGTTCCGGCGGGTGCAACAAGGCCCATCGGTTGTCGGTGACGGTGAAGTTGCCGATTCTGGCATACTGGGATGCGGGGCCGGTTACGGCGATGTCGCGGACGTTTCTCCTTTGGCCGCGCAGAACGGGGAGAAGCGAACTGCCCTGGACGAAGTCAGGGATTTCCAGGCCGGCGAGGTCAAGGACAGTGGGCATCAGGTCAGGCGGCTGGACGAGAGCTTTGATCCGCTTTCCCCCGGCGAGGCCGGGAACGCGCATGAGCCAGACGATCCTGCCGACTTCTTCGTAGGTGGGTGTAGTTTTCTGAATGGCTCCGTGGTCTCCGAGGCCGGTGCCGTGGTCGGAAGTGACGATGACGACCGTGTCGTCGGCGATGCCGAGCTGCTCAAGCTTCTCGAGCAGGAGGCCGATCCACCTATCCACCATGGTGACCTCGCCTGCGTAACATGCGCGAATCTGCTTGAGCTCCCGCGGGGTTATGTTGGGGACGTTGAAGAAGTTGGTCGGGACGGTTCCTTTGAAGCCGGGGTCGTAGAGGTCGACGTAATGCTTGGGAGGGTCCCAGGGTTCGTGGGGGTCGAAGGAGTCGATCCAGAGGAAGAATTTATCGTGGAGGTAGTTTCGTTCGAGCCAATCCATGGCGGCGGAGAAGACCTTGGGAGCGAAATAATCTTTTTCGCTGGCGCGGCGGCTAGCGATGTTCCTGAGGTACTGGGCGTGGTAGGTTTCGGCGACGTCGGCGCGGCGGAATTTGTCCTTGCGGCAGCCTGCATCAAGAATTCCATGATCGGAGTTGAAGCGGTCAACTTCGTTTCCGCGTATCATCCACCACGAGTGGAAGGGTCTGTCGAAGCCGAAGCCGTAGTTTACGAGGTGCGGCGTGTCGTGAATGAGGTGGGAGACGTAGCCGCTATCGCGCATGATCTCGGGGAGGGTGAGGGCTTCCCAGGAGAGGGGGAGCCAGGCGTGAAGGGGTTCGCCGAAGCGGCCGGTGAAGAGGTCGGTTCTGTTTGGGATGGTAGGCCATGAGGCGCAGTAGGCGCGGTGGAATACGGCCGCTCCACGGGCGAAGGCATCGAGGCTAGGTGTTTTCATCCAGTCGTTGCCGTAACAGCCGAGATGGTCGGCGCGCATGGTGTCGCACATGATGACTACGAAATTCATGTTGTACCTCCTGAATGGAATCCGCGTCGGGAGAAGGAAATTTAATTTTACTGCGGACGAGGCGCGCGGGCAAGTGCGCAGGTTTTGGAAGGGAGGGAGCGGGCAAAAGCGGTTGGAGCTAGGAGCGGGTAAATCAGGTAAATGAATCAGCGGGCCAATCTCTGCAAGGAGTGCGGCCACCTATGCTTACGACTTAAGCCGTGAAATGAAAATGACTTGGGGCCGTCTTGCTGATGTATTGTTCCTCCGCGATTTCATAGCATGTCGTGACGCGTTTTGAGGGCAGCAGGGGGTCAAGAATAGCAGACTCGACGCAAGTCTCTGAGCTTCAGTAAGTTGTGAAATGCATCAAAGAAGGGGCGGAGGGAGTAGGATTCAAGCGGGCCGATTTCTGCAAGATCTGTCACCACCTGTACTTACGACTCAACTCCAGAAACGATAAGGAGTTCCGCCGTCTCGTTGATGTACTATGCCTCCACGGTTTCTTACCATCTCGTGACGCGTTTTGAGGGCAATTTGAGGGCAACTCCACGGGCTGCCGTTAGTACAGAGCGGAAGTGATCAGCTTGTCCCTCCCCCACCCCCGTCCTCGTCGTTGTGCTTTAAGTTGCGGGGGTGATTGTCTACGATCTCTGGCGGTGACCTAAGGAGTCTCGACTGTGTCTGGACCTGCGGATAGAGTTTCCGACAGGTACAGGGTCGCATCATCGGTACACGAGAGCAGCGTGACATGGAACTGGCGAAGGAGGGTGAGGCGGAGACAGTCGGGTTAGATGTGGCAGCAAAGCAGGATCGCTCTGAAACGATCGCCTGATGACAACACATGTGTACCGAGTGAGCGGCCCTAGGAGTTCTTCTTAACTTGCCAGACCCAGTTGACGGTTAAGGAAGGCACATTGATGGAGTTTTCGATAGGGACAATCGAACAGTACCGCTTCATCGGTTGGACCAAAGGCTCCTTTGTCCAGGACCCACCGGTGAGAAGGGCGCTCGTCATTTAGACGTCCTCTTTCCATAAGGTCTCCGGAATAGTCGCCAGCAATGGGAGCCGCAGGGCCAGGTCCAAAGCAAGCGGGATGATGAAGACGTAGGCCGGACCCACATGCCGCCAGATCACTCCCCCAATCAAAGGCGCCGGAACTGTCACGAGCCCAGCGAAGATACCCAGTAAGCCACTCCACCGACCCATACACTGCAACGGTACAAGCTCCAAGCTCATGGAACTCGTTACAACGGTCATGATCGGGTAGAACCCCCACAGTGCCCCAGCCAGGACGAGCCCCACAGGCCCACGCGCCAGCACAAGCACAATAGCAGATAGATACCAGAGTGGCGTGAGCAGGTAGATTATTCTCTTGCGACCCAGACGGTCGGCCAGCCTCCCCAACGGGATACCAAACAATATGTGAGCCACCACCATCGCCACGCTCATCATGCTCAAGACGTACTGTTCCGCGCCTTTCACCTCGTTGGCGAACAAATGCATGAATGGCAGGGTCATGGCTAACGGCAGCCGGGACAGGCACGCAACAGCAATCCACCTTTTCAGGTGAGGCGCGTTGTGCAAGATCCGACGAAAATCGCTAAGCACCCCGACTCGACCCCGTTCTTCCGCAAGCTTCAGTCGGATCGGCTCCTGCAATCGCGTAGCCACATAGAGCAAGATCAAGCCGTATCCAGCGAACTGTGTATAGTAGAGCGGGCGCAACCCCTGGGCGGTCAACCCGCCAAACCTTGTCACAAGCACGGCGGCGATCATGGGGGAGAGAGCTAGGAAAAGCGACGCGATCGAACTGCACATATTTTGTCCCGTCGCCCGGTCGCGATTCTCGAGCTGATCCGCACAGAGCACGCTGCACCCGGTACCCGTGAACCGCATAGAGATTGAGATCAGCATGACCGCCGGGATAAGTGCACGCCAGTCCGGCGCGATGCCGTATATTGCCGCGGCGACGGCCATCAGACCGATTCCGATCACATAAAACCCCTTCACCCCATAGCGGTCCACAAGCCATCCCGTGGGGACGGATATGGCCGCGCTTGCGCCCCCTTTGACGCTGTTCAGCGCTCCGAGTTGGATCGGGCTCGCCCCGAGCGCTATAGCGTAGATGGAGTCGTACTGGGATGTCAGTCCGACCAAGAAGCTGCTCGACGCAGCACGTGTGACGGTTACCCGGTAGTTTGGCTTCTGGCGCCGGACGAATTGCCTCGCACGGCCTGCGGCTGTGCCGATGGCCTGAAGAGGGTGCACAATTGCTCCACTCATGGTGGCCCTGCCTTCTCCCCCCGCACTTCAGTCCCGCCTCCGACACGTTTCATGAAAGATTTCCCTTGCCGTCTGCATCTGACGACTTCTCACTCCGCTTCTGACCCTGCAAGGCTCTTCTCTTCTCATCCAGCTCATCCTCCAGGTTCAGCAGCTTCATGGTGTGGGCTCCGGTAGACTCGTGAGCGGGCATCGTGGCTTTCATCTCTCCGATCCGCTTTTCCAGCGCCCTCATTTCTTCTTCGAGCCGGGCCGCGTCCACAGTTCCTTTTCCTCTAACAAGAAGAAACGCGTACAGCCAACATGACGTACGCCGAGAGTTAGTACCAGGTCTTGCCTCATGATTCCATGTTCCTCGAACGCCGCCTGGCTCCGCTCCCCCAGCCGGCATTCGACGAAAAGCGAGTTCTGAGATGATGAGTGGTGCAAAAACCGAAGGCGGATCGGTTTTGGCTTATCGCCCTTCCAGCTCAGCTCTCAACTTCTCGTCCACACTTCCGTCAGGCATCACGTATCCCGGAGATACATATCCCTCTTCCTCGAACCTCTTTTTCCTTACACAGCTCTTGCCGCCGTTCCAGCAGTAGTTTTCCACCCACTCCTTGGCTATCTTCCCTTCGTCGTATGCCCTTTTTATAGCTGAGGTTTCGTCATACCATCTGCATAATTTCATTCGAACCCTCCGAGAACGAGAGGCACCTCCTGCAAGCCGGTCGCCGTGACTCATAGGACGACTGTATCGTTTCTGTAGCGGGCAAGCTTTTCCCCTGCCCGCGCTTTTTTGTCCGCCTAAGCGGTTCTGTGAAATGAATAGCACGTTACTTTATCAGATTTCGGTGTCTGTGCCAATCAGCTCTCCAAAGGCACCTTTTTTCGAGGAGAGTTGCTGTGGCTGGATCATCCATCAGGGTGCGTCGGCTGACGGCCGCGTAGCGGCCGAGACTGCAGGCATTGTTTCGGGCTCCACCCAACCCGCGCATTGGCGAACGTGTCTTGACCATCGGGCTTGCCCCTCCCACCGGGGGCTTACGTGCGCTTCCAGAGACCTGTACTTATGGGAGCACTGGGAGGGGCTCGAGCTGGAGTTCGCGGCGCATGCTCTAGATTGGTGTTTGCCAGGCCTGTAGCTTTCG
>CAZUUK010000055.1:11761-21317 GCA_964622675.1 uncultured Planctomycetota bacterium
GCCGTACATTCGCCACAGGCAGCCCCGATACCGGAAACGGGAGAATTGACCCTGTCACCGGTCACAGACGAATATCTCTGGACCGTTCGCTGAGCGGCTCCCGCGTTGCATATACCGATTATTACATCGGGTTCGAGGCCGCTTGCCGGGTAGCTGAAGTAAGCGATGTAATTGTACGGTCGGTCCAGGCGGTATGCTGATGTGAGGAACTTGGTCCCTATCTGTTCATTCACGGCGTCGGTCCAACCTACCAGAATCCTGGCCAAATCCCGAACGTCCGGGTTGTCAATCCCCAGGTGAAAGCGGGCCAGGGGACAGGTTATATTCTGCGCCGGGATATAAAATGGCGCAGTCTCCCGAGCCATGCCGATAAAGCAACAATGCTTGTCCTTTGCGGTCAAGCGGCGCACGTCTACGGGCGGATCCTGCTGAAAGCTTATGCCAACAATGCTCGTACGCGCTCCATTCATTGTTATCCTCCTCGCGGGTAGGGAGTAATCCCGGCCATTATCCCGCACAGTTTATTCGACACCAAGGCAATCGGCCAGCTTTGAGTGTCGCGTAGCGCGCAGCGACCGGGTAATATTACAGGGGTAAGAAGAGGACATCCTTTTGCAGAGCAGAAGCAAAAAGCACCCAGGGGGCAGAAGCATAATACACCAGCTCGAGTGCTGCGGCGGTGCTCGTCCGGCCTTTGAAAGAGCTGCCGCCAAAGGCGGCGCATCGCTGTGCGACCATAATGGAACCCGCCTTTGAGGCAACGCCGGTCATGTGCGAGAGCCTACTTCTACAAGCTGGGAGACCGCCGGTTCTCTGACACGAGAGAGCGGAAACGGAGTTCCCGATGGTGCAAGGACATGGACTTCGGGTGGTTATCGTGGCATCGTTGTGCCTGTTTTGCGGACTGGCAGCTCGATGCGACTCGCCCGCAAATTCTTCCCAGGCTGGCGAGCACGGGCATGATGCCGCCGTGCGCGAGAGCTTTGAAGTTGCTGCTCAGGCGGCTGCCAACAAAGCCGACGATATCTGCGTGACCGTCCTGTACGACAACAACACATACGACAAGCGCCTGAAAACCGCCTGGGGCTTTTCATGCTTCATTGAGGGACTGGAAAAGACCATCCTCTTTGACACAGGAGGCGACAGTAGAATACTGCTCTCCAACATGCACACGCTGGGGATTGACCCGAAAGACGTCAACGCCGTGCTCATCTCACACGTCCACTACGACCACTTCGGCGGCCTGGAGGGGTTTCTGAAGCAGAACAATGCCCTAACCGCCTATCTGCCAAAGTCGCTTCCCGACCAGATGAAGGACGTCGTCAGGCGTGCCGGCGCCAAGCTCGTGGAGGTTCACAAGCCGCTTATGCTGTGTGAACATGCCTATTCCACGGGCGAACTCGGCTGGGGACTGAAAGAGCAATCCCTCGTAATTCGCACGAGCAAGGGCCTGATCGTTGTCACGGGTTGCGCCCACCCGGGCGTCGTCAACGTCGTCAGAAAAGCCAAGGAGCTCCACAAGGATGACGTCTATCTGGTTCTCGGAGGCTTTCATCTTTGCGGACTGGGCGAGTCGGAGATCAGGGACGTCCTGCGCGGAGTCAAGAGCGAAGGGGTTAGGCTGGCAGCGCCATGCCACTGTTCCGGGGATGCCGCGCGGCGTGCGTTTAAGGAAGCCTACGGCAAAAGCTTCATTGCGCTCGGGGCCGGCTTCCGGCTCGAGGTAAGCGGAATCAAGAAGGGAATCTGTGTCTACGCAGGGACGGGAGCGAAAAGAGCCTGCGATGTGGAAGCCGCGCTGGATACGCTCGGCGTTGCCTATCGAGAAATGGACGAACATGCCGTCAAAAATGCCGGCCTTGAGGCTTGCTCGGCGCTGGTTATGCCCGGCGGCTATACGAACAAGATGGTCGAAGCCCTCGGCAGCGATGGCCTTGAACGCATCAGGAAATTCGTCTTTGCCGGGGGCGGTTACATAGGCATCTGCGCCGGGGCTTACATGGCAACCGAAAGTGTCGAAGTCCCGGAGCGGCCGGCAGGATTGGCTATAGTCGCTGTAACGAACCACCGGAAGGCAGGAAGGGGAATCAAAAACATCACCATCGCAGACAGCAACCACCCTGTGAGCGAGGGCTGCCCGAAAAAGATGAGGATCTGGTACGAGAACGGTTCGACTATCGAGCCGGAAGCTAGCACCGAGACTATCGCTCTCTACGAGGGCGGCGGTGCAGCAATTGTCTCCTCCACTTATGGAAGGGGCACGGTCGTCATCTTCAGCCCGCATCCGGAGGGGAGCATCGAAGCCGGGGTAACTCCCGAGGATCTGGGAACGCTGGACTTGCTCCGAAACGCAATCGCCTTCACTTCTCGCGAGCAGAGGTGATGGCCTTCGTGGCCTCCGAGGCCCGAGGTGTTCAGCGGCATTATCGCGCTGGTTTTTGGGTGTCAGAGCGTGCGAGCCAAACGTCAGCCTGACGGCTAGGAAAGCAAAGACCCATTTGCGGAGCGGATGTGCCCATGAAGATCGCAGTGCCGGCTGTCGCGCCGGACCTCGACGCTCAGCTTGACAGAAGGCTGGGAAGGTGCGCCTTCCTGCTGGTTGTGGACCCGGAAACGATGGCGTTTGAAGCGCTCCCAGGCTCCTCGTCGGGCTCGGCCAGAGGAGTGGCCGTGGTAGTGACCGCTTTGCAGAAAGAGGTAAAGGTGATATTGGCGAGATACCTGTCCCCTCGGCTCGCGACCACGCTACGGGAGAACGGTGTGGAGGTCGTTACGGGCGCAACAGGTACCGTTCGGGACGCGATCAGCAGCTACCTGAGCACGGGGCAAGGCAAACGTGAGGAATCTGTCGGGCCGAGCCACATCGTCTCGGCTCTGAGCAGGTCCCTACACCAGCTTACCGCGATGCTCCCGACACTGGCGGGAGTGGTGCTGCTCATAGGGCTTTTCAAGACATTCGTTTCGAATGAGCTGCTGGCCTCACTCTTTTCGGGCAACGTCGTCACCGACACACTGTGGGGAGCGTGTTTCGGCAGCATCCTGGCAGGCAACGCGGTCAATAGCTACGTGATCGGAAAGGGGCTTCTTGACACAGGTGTGGGCCTCGCGGGCGTCACGGCCTTCATCTTTACCTGGGTCAGCGTAGGTCTGGTCCAGCTCCCTATGGAAATATCGGCTCTGGGGGCCCGCTTTGCCGTCGTAAGGACAGTGGCGGCGTTCGCTCTGTCGGTTCCGGTTGCTGTCTGCACGGCCTTTTTGGTCGGGTTAGTCACGTGAAGAAGCCGCAACGGGAAAATCGTAAGAAAAGAACAGCGCCTGTTGCGCCAATGATCCGCCTGATGGCATTCCCCTCAGGCGTTGCCCTCGTCTACGGCCTTCTATCGCTGCTCAGTCCAGCGCACGGGCTTTCAGCACTGAAGGCCAGCTACCGCGTCTGCCGCCAGATAGCACCGGCCCTGTTTATCGCCTTTGCAGCAATGGCCACTTTGAACATGTTCGTCAAAGCCGCTCACGTAAAGCGTCTCCTGGGCAAAACAACGAAAGCCAGAGGCGTGATCCTTTCGACAGCCGCCGGCGTCCTATCCATGGGACCGATCTACGCCTGGTATCCCCTCTTGAAAGAGCTTCGCGAAAAAGGCGCCTCTGACTTTCACATCGCCAACTTCCTCTGCTGTCGCGCCGTAAAACCACCCCTGCTGCCATTCGTAGTAGCGTACTTCGGTTGGTTCTTCACCATCGTGCTGACAGTGTTTATGGTGGCGAGCTCACTGCTCGCCGCTTCCGTTGTGAACCATGCAAATCGAAATCCTGGGGACTGAATCACTCGGCGTCCGCGGCCTTTGCTGCGTTGTAAAGACCGATGGTCGCACAATCGTCTTTGATCCCGGGGTCGCATTAGGCTACCAGCGCGGCGGATTACTTCCTCATCCGCTCCAGGTAGCTGTCGGCGAAGGAGTCCGCCGGGATATTGAGGCCGCTTTGAAGGATGCGACGGACGTTGTAATAAGCCACTTCCACGGCGACCATATGCCGCTGCCCGATGCCAATCCGTATCAGTTGAAAGCTGACCTGGTTGCGGATTCACTCCAGTCCGTTAGACTCTGGGTGAAGGGGACTGATGATCAGTCGCACCGTATGAGACAAAGGGTCCAATCCTTCAGCCACATCATACGAAGGACCCTGCCAAACGCGGAGGGAAGGAAGAGCGGGCCCTTTACTTTTTCCACGCCAATGCCTCACGGGGGGAAAAACGGCCGTCTGGGCACGGTCATGATGACACGCGTTGAAAGCGACAGCGGCGTCTTTGTCCACGCTTCGGACGTCCAACTTCTCGACGATCAGCCAATCTTCCAGATCTTGCGCTGGCAGCCTACCGTCCTGTTGATCAGCGGTCCACCGCTCTATCGTCGGCTATCGCTTCAACAGAGAGAGGCGGCCTGGGAGCGTGCGGTGGCCCTCGCCCGCCAGGTGAGAACCTGCATTATCGACCACCACCTTCTACGCTGCGAGGAGAGTATAAGTTGGCTTGAGCGGCTGTCCGAAGCGGCGGGGCACCAGGTAATATGCGCAGCCGACTTCATGAAACAACCGCGGCGCCTTCTCGAAGCCCGGCGCGCCGAACTCTACAGGAGAATACCGGTCCCCGCCGGCTGGCACGAGGCATACAGCCTCGGTCTTGCGGATACGTCGGCATGCCGCGCCCTCGATGGCCGCCTGGGCGAAGATTTATGAAACCGTCCGCGCCAAAAGTGCATCTTGCCAGCCTGTGCCTCCCCAAAACTGCGTCCGTATTGCTCTGCTGAGACCTGCGCCGGTTGCTCAGAGCCCCCCACCCCCGTCCTTGTTGCTGTGCTTGAGATCGCGGCGAAGCGCCTCCCCCACGGCGACGGGCCTCCACGCGTGCGCGACGCTCAAGTCCTGAACATCTTTTTTACAATTCACCGGGATTCGTCCGAAGAAACGCTCCTTTCATGCGTTTATAGGATGGAGGGATTCATGCAACTGCTAGGCGAGAAAATGGCTACGATGCAACGCTCCGGACCAGGCAGAGAATTGGAGCTTTATGCGAGCAATGTGCCCGAAGCGACCGTTGCCAGAGAGCGCTTCGTGTTGAGTTAAGTGCTCCCTGTTGCATCCAAAGGAGGTTGGCTGATGAGGGTTAGGAGAAGAATCGGTGCTCTGAGCCTAGTGTGTGCGGGCTTTCTGTCAGTGCTTTCGCTGGCCTTTGCACTTGCGGTCCCGGGGGAGAGCAATCTCGGGATAACGGATGTGAAGTTCGAACCCATCTCGCAGGGCAAGAATGTGCTTCATGTGGAGCTCCAGAACACATCCGAGGAGGAGCAGACCTTCGCGGTACACATATATACCCGCTCGCCGGAATACGGAAGAGGAGGCATGGGTTGGGGGACTCCTTTCTTTGATACTCTAAAACCCAACGAGACGAAACGGGTCAGGCATGCCTTCAAGATCCCCGGCCCCATAACTGATGCGACTCGGGTGCGGCTGAAGTTCTACAACCCCGATTCGCCCAAGAGCTTTGACTTCGAGAAGCCCTTCGAGGAGAGGCGTTATGCCAGCGACGAGCTGGAGCACAGAGGAGAGACTAGCCGGGCGCTAGAGCCAGCATCGGAAAGCGATGGGGAGAACGTCAAGAAGTCGTTCTCCGAGATTCAGAGCAGCATAAGGACCGGAGAATACAAGGAGGCCTGGGAACTCTTTTCAAAGGACTACCACGAAGCGGAGTTTCAGTCGCGATTCGAGACGTTCAGCAAGGCCATGAGCGACGTTGCACTTTTCTTTTGGGAAAGAGATCAGTTCCTCGAACTGGAGCCGCGGTCGATTGGCGGGCGGAATGATCTCATCATCATGACTGCAGAGCGGAAGGGTGAGGTCTGGACTCTCGATTTCGTCAAGGAGAGCGGGCAGTGGAAATTGGACTGGATCAGCGGGTACGTCCCCCGGCTCCTTCTCTGGAAGGATTGGGAGGGCCGGCTGCTGCCGGCGATGGAGAAGCGCAGCACTGAGCATTTCGACATTTTCTATTTCAAGGGCTCTACGGCGGCAAGGGATATAGACGGGATTGCGGAGCAGAAGGAGAAGGGATACAAGGGAATCTGTGAGTACCTGGGCGCCGAATCCGACGTGCGAATAAAACTGATCCTGTTCGAGGACAAGCAGACGAAGTTTCTGGAAACGGGACATCAGGGTGCAGGGTGGGCGTTCGGTGATACCATGGTGGAGGTGTACAACGATAGGGAGAAGTTAGGCCCGTACCACGAGACTACTCACGTGCTCATGCGGAGGTACGGGAACCCACCGGCGCTCTTCAACGAGGGTTTCGCTACGTACATGCAAGCAGGCCACCGCTGGGAGGGCGAGCGTGTCCACTCAACATCCGCCAAGCTGCTGCGCACAGGAAAGCTCGTCCCTGTGGAGGAACTACTGAAAAGGACGGAGATCGGGTCGCAGCGGGACGATGGGAGAGTGGCCTATCCGGAGTCTGCTAGTTTCGTGGGGTTCATTATCGAGACCCACGGGCGGGACAGCTTTCTCAAGCTCTACGGTCAGCTGCAGAATCGAGGTGAGAGAAGCCTGAGCAGAAATATCGCTCTGATCAGTGAGCTTCTTGGTGCAGAGCTGGCTTCGGTGGAAAGCGACTGGAAAGCGTTCCTGAGCGGCATCCGCCCTGAGTAAGTCAGCCCAACCCAGACTCGACCGACTCGCGCTATGACGTGGTAGCCAATCGCCTGTTCCTCCCGAGGCCTGTCTTGCACTGCTTGCACTTACGTCGGCTGCCCCCACCCCCCTCCTTGTTGCTGTGCTTGAAGTTGCGGGGGCGTTTGTGTATGATTCCTCGCCATAATGGACAGCGTGTGGATGGGGTTTTCCATGGGCACACGCGGTTGCTGGTTTCTGAGCCCAGCCTTTCAAGCCATGCTATTCCTTCCTCGCACCGGAGCAGGTGGTGGTCGATGATGCATGTGTCCACGTGCCGGGCGAGCCTCAGAGCGGAACTCCAGGCTGTTTCCTCCTGACCGCTGGATAGATCCAGATACAGGGGGGGCCCGCTTACAAGCACCACAGTGGGTTCCCAGCGCAGGATCTGCTCTACGGGTTCGGGGGCGAGAAGCTGGATATCGGAGGCATGAACGAAGACTTCTCCTTCGTTTTCGAGCCGGGTCATCATGACCGTGCCGAGGCCACTGTCCCTCTCACCGTGCGGGACAGGCTCCGAAAACCTGAACGGGCCTTCTGCTTGGCCGCCTATGTGTTCCAGGGGCGCTTCGAGGATGTCCTGAAAGCGCTCGACTCGCCGCCTGATGGGCTCCGACTCCTGGTCCCAGTCCTTCGTCCACAGACGGGTTCTGCGCAGATAATCGACCACCCGGGAGACATCGAGTTGATACGGATTCGCATCAGGCAGCGGCATATGATCGCCGTGGAAGTGGCTGATTACGACGTCAGTGGCGTATCGGAGGGCGCTTACGATGTTTTCCCGGATTTGCTCTCCGACCGCTACCTGCGCGGGATGCGGAAGCAGCCCCTCGCGCCTGTAACCAAGGGCCGCCCCGGGATCTATCACTATTGTTCTGCCTGCTGCCTTCACCAGGCAGCAGAGCCCTCGCACGCCCAGCGACTCGGTTGCCAATATCTCGATATGCATGTTCCTCACTTCCAATTGGACGTACCCAGCCGAAGGCCCTGACAGAGAGCTTGCTGTGGGGCCATACGCCCTGAGGAGCGTTTCAGCGGGAAGGCACGGCTAGACGGTCTTCCTCGTAGATTTTCAGACCGTACAGTTTAGCCAGGTTCAGGCAGGCCTGTCTGTGGTCGCCATAACAACTCACGCGATGCCAGCGGAAAAGATCGAAGTGATAGTTTTCCTTGACCGTGCGAGCATCTACTTCGGCGGCGAGTTTGGTGCGGCAGCCCTTGTCGTCATGGACGTTGGCCACTGTACGTGCATTGTGGACGGCGAACGCCCTTTCCCGGGGGTTCATCTTTATCGTTGTGACCGTCTCCCCCAGCGGCATCAAGGACTGGACTGAGGCACCCCTGAGATCTTCAGCGTGCGAGCGGATGATAAACGGGTTGCTCGGACCCTCGGGGCCGAACACGCGATTCGTGGCGACGCAGTGAGCATAGACGATCTGATTCGCCCCGGTGTCGATCACAGGGTCCGACACGTATGCAGGCCGCGCGGTCAGGTAGCGAAACATAAGCTGGCAAAGCGTCGAGTCCACGTCGGCCTCGCACACGCCGGTGGAACCCTCGTTGTTGAGCTGAAAGAAGCCCAGACATGGGTAGGCGGGGAGCTTCCGGGAGTAGTAAAGGCCCAGACAATCCACCGTTACAGCGTCCGCCCGCGCCTCTTCCATCGCCGCCCTGAGAGCAAGGTACATCCGTGCCGATCGCAGTATTTCCTGGGCGTCTGGTTCGATGGTTTTCAGCGCGTCGCTCATCCAGCGCTCCCCGTAGTGCCGGGCCTCGTCCTCGCTGGCTCTGTCGTAATAGTGACGAAGTCGGTCTGAGTTGATCTGAACCAGTGTTGTCCCCAGGGGTTCCTCGCGCTCGGCGTCGCCGGAGAACCTGGCGCGGTCGGCGACAACGAGGATCCTGGACTCTCGCAGCCTGCGCATGACGTCGAAAAGGCGCACGGCTTCCACAGTGTCGCGAAAATCAGAAGAGGCCACGGTGACGACCGGCAGCCTTTCTTTCTGAACCACAGAGTGAGCCGACAAAACGCCGCCTGACCCCGCATACAGGTCATCTGCTATGACGACCGGATGCGCTTTACGGGCGAAGACGCGTTCAATCGCTGTCCACATCGCGGTCATGTAGATCAGATACCCGTCAAACTGCCCGCGCTCCGATTCGATAAGCTGCTCGGCTTCCTCACAGGAATGCAGAATAGTGGAGGTGAAGTCCATGTCCGGCAACTGCTCGCGAAGCGTTGCCAACACTTCCTCGGACTTCTTCTGAACATCGTAGTCGATGTAAGGCCAAGAGGGACGTCCCGGCCTGTTTGCTGGGAAAACGACCTTGACCCTGGCTTTCATTTTCCGCTCCCTCTTGTATTTGGCGGTTAGGAGAAGCTTCTGGACCGCGGACCCCACAGATGCTCAGTCTCCATTCCGAGAAGCTTACCGGCTTCTTCAAGAGATTCGGGCCAGTGCCCGAAGGTCATCGACACATGCTGCGACCCGACGATCAACTCGGGCACGCAACCGACGTCTCCATCCACGGACATGTGCATGACAACCCGACAATACCCGCCGTCGTCGCTGCCTTTCACCGTGCCCTCCACTTCGGCTCAGCGGACGCTGCCGGACACCTCCCGGTAGTCGGGAATGCCCACAAAGACGGGCTTCACATGTGCTTCTGCATGCATTGGTTGACCGCCGTCCGTCATTTCTCGTCGCTACAGAAGAGACCAGGATACCTCCAGTCCCTCCCCATGCTATTTTGCTAGGCGAGGTCACGCGCCCACGGCCAGCATCGCTTCCAGCGATCTCCGCGCTTTATCCTGAATCTCCTCCGGGACTCTGACCACGTG
>CAZUUK010000056.1:0-20701 GCA_964622675.1 uncultured Planctomycetota bacterium
CACGCCGAATCTTTCACGAAGATCCCGCATCTGGATTTTCTGGACGTTGGATGGGGAGGGGACGTGAAGTTGCTTCGGCACCATCTGCCGAAGACTTTCCTAAACATCCGCCTGAGCCCGGTCGAGCTTAGGCATCAAACTGTTCCCCAGATCGAGCAGACGATCACTCGCCTCGTGGAGGATTCCAACAACCCTTATCTTACAGGCGTATGCTGCATCAACATGGACGCAGAAGTGCCGGATGAGAACATCACCGCGATCTTCGAGACCGTGACCAGACTGCGCAAAGAATACAGGAGCTAGCGACGTGATAGACGCATCGAGAAAACTGGACAGCCGCATAGTTGTATATGCAACCGAAGGATTCTACTCCCTCCCCCCCACGACGCTTCAAACGGAAGTGGAAAAGGGCCTGCAATACGATCAGACGGAACGCAGGGCCAGATGGTTGAGATTCAGGAATTCAACTACGGATATGGACCTCGTCAGAGAGCGCCTCGGCGTCGAAGTGCTGTTTGAGAACGTCGAGAAGATGTCGGAAAAAGCCGCCCGGATCTCTGAGTGGCGGGCGAACGACCTCGTTGGCAGGTGGATTGAACAGGCGACCGAGGTCGAAGGGAACCCACGAAAAGTCCTGGTCCCCACCGCGCAGTGGTACATTGCACTGAGAGAAGATTTGGAGGAGAGGGAAGCCGCAGGTTTTACGACGATCTGCTCGCAGATCGCACATCGTTACGACTGCAACCCGTGTCTTGCTTTCATGATGCTCGCGAGCGAGGGCTACTATTTCTCCTGCGGGATTGACCTAAACGGCCTGCTTACAGAGTTGATGCTTGACGCATGCAGGCCCGGGCCCATGTTTCAAGGAAATCTCATGGTAGAGAATCTGTCCCGAGCACGGCTCTCCATTCATCACTGCATGGCGCCATTCACGATGGATTCCGGACGAGAACTCAACCTGAGGCACATTCACAGCAACGAGAAGAGCAAGGGATATGTGTCAGCCGTTGGCTTCAAGAAGGGCACGGTGACGCTGGCAAGGTTGGACTCGAGCCTCGATTTCATTCACGCCTCCCGAGGGGAGCTGGTGGATTATGTGAACCACCGCGATAGGTGCGTAAACGAGGCCATAGTTGAGGTGTCTTACCCTGAGAATTTTGAGAAGCAGAGGATAAAGCCCATCGCTCCCAGCCGGATCGTTCACTACGTCATGCGATACGGCGATTACGTTGATTCGCTCTGCGCGCTTGCCGAGGCCCTTGGGCTCAGGTGTCTGAGCGATGGGAGGTAGAAGCCTCTCGGTGCCGTTTCGAAAAGCCATTGCCCGGAGCCGCTCAAAAGATAAGATGCTATACGTAACCGAGTGCTGCGGGGCGAGCATGAGGGGGATCGTTACTGCAGCCGCTGCTCTTGCGACTTTGACTCTGAGTTCGGCGATGGATTTCAAGCCACCCGGCCCGGCTGAAAGGCTTGAGGCTATTGGATCGACCGAAGAGCTTCCGAAGGCTCTCCAGGCGGCTTTTGATCCAGGACCGCACTTCGACCCCGTACCTATTCCGGGGTCCAGCGACTGGCTGGCGGTACATCCGGAACCCGGCCAGACCTCTGCCGGCTTCGTGAAGTCCAGCCCAAGGCGGCCGGACAGAATCAGAAAGAAGATCTACTTACAGCCCCTCGGCGAATTTCCGAAAGACCAGCCCGATCTGACGGAAAGCCTGGAAGATTATGCCGCTGCTTACTTCTGCATGGAAGTGGAGCTCCTCCCCCCTTTAGACCTCAGCGCCTGCAGCCTCACCACTCGCGTTAACCCTCTAACCAAAAACAGGCAGATTCTCACTGGCGACGTCCTGGCTCTTCTCACCGAGAGACTTCCTGCAGATGCCTTCTGCTCTTTAGCTATTACCATGGAGGATCTCTATCCGCACTCTTCGTGGAATTTCGTTTTCGGCCAGGCTTCCCCGCGAGAGGGCGTCGGAGTCTACAGCTTCGCGCGCTACGACCCAATGTTCTACGGAACGAAGCGTGGAAAGGATTACCGCCAGCTCCTGCTACGACGGAGCTGCAGAGTGCTGCCGCACGAAACGGCCCACATGTTTGGTCTGAACCACTGCATATTCTTCAGGTGCGTTCTGAACGGATCCAATCATCTGCAGGAGAGCGACTCGCGGCCACTGCATCTCTGCCCGGTTTGCCTCAGGAAACTTCAATGGAGCGTTCGGTTCGACGTTGCGGATCGGTATCGCAGGCTTCTCAGCTTTTACCGGGAGGCGGGCCTTGACAAGGAGGCGCGGTGGGTGGGCAGCCGTCTTGAGTGGATTCTGCGGGATGGAGCAGCTCGAGAGCAGGATTGACGGCTCGCCCAGCTAAGGATCTTCCTGCATCTGGTCTGGCGGATCAGCATATGACGCGGGTCTCCGGCGAGCCGCCCGGTTTCTCCTTCGATTGATCGCTAAGACCTATCCCTTCGCGCGCCTGAAGCGCCGTCAGCATTCCGAGGAAAACCAGGTCGTTCTGAGTGATGCCGCGTGATGCGTCATTGGCTGGAGCCCTGGTCCCGAGGATGATCGGGCCGACAAAATGCGCCTGGCCGCCGCACAGTTGTGCGAAGCGCTCCACCAACTTGTACGCAATGTTTCCCGATTCGATGTTCGGGAAGATGAGCACGTTTGCCCTTCCGGCCACCTTGCCCACTGCCCCCTTCCTCGCCGCGACCGTCGCATCCAGTGCCGCATCCCCTTGGATAGGTCCCTCAACCTTAAGGTCCGGGAATTTCTCCCTTGCGACTCTCGCAGCCTCGCCCATCTTTTCTACATCTTTCGATCGCGCCGACTCCAGCGTCGCGTAGGAAAGGTAAGCCACTCTCGGCTCCACTCCGGGGTGCAATCGCTTCAGGAAGGCCGCACAATCACCCCCGATTCGCGCCAGCGCCCACGCCGAGGGAGAAGGAAGCGCCGCTGCGTCGGCGAAGACGAAGACTTCCTGTGCGATATACGCAACGAACAGCGAGAAAACAAATCGCCGCCGCTGCCTCCCGACGATGGCCAGGATGAGGCTCACCACCTCCCCGGAGGGTCTCTTTGCGCCAGCAACCACTCCGTCAACGTTACCCTCTGAAAGCTGGCAAAGGGCGCAGCAAAGCGAATCGCGTTCCAGTCTGTGAAGTTCCTCCTGTCCCTCTACATAGAGGGGTTTGCCGTCCAAGACGACTCTACGTCCAACGAGCCTGCCCAGGCGGGGGTTACCTTCACAGGATGCTTCGATCAACTTCACACGCGGATTCCAGTTTTTTCCCTTGAAGCCCTCCTGCTCCCACGCGGAATGCTCCCCAAAAAGCACCACTTCCGACGCGACCTCCTCCCGGATAAGATTGTCCGCGGCGGCTATTACCCTGGCGTCTGGCTCGGCAAAGCCCAGCTTCACTCGTGCTCCTCTCGCCCTTTGGACCAGTTGAGCGAGGTAAGGATTTTCTATTATCATCCCCATGAACCGCTCCTTCTATCCGGTGCGCACCCTCGTGGCCCTGCCCGAGAATCAACGTCTATATGCCCATGGCGCTTCGCGACTTTGAGCCATCCGCCGCCTGGGCTATTTCGCTTGCCAGACGCCCTTCTGGGTTCTCACGAACCCCAGGCCGCCCGTTTCAGGCAGCAGGCCCTCGAAGGTCTCTTGCCCGTCGACGATGACCTTCACCGGCGTCGAGACGTCGAGAACCTGTGCGTCAGGCAGCAGCGTGAAGCCAGCGACGTTCTCCATCTTCACTTCAACAGTGTTCCCTATAGCCTCTGCTCTAACCCGCGCGAATTCTCCCTTCCGAGCGAGTTTCCCGATCCTGATCCAGTAAGCCCTGTTATACCTCAGGCTCGGCGTGGTGAAGTCTATTCTCTTGGGGTGGCGGACGTTCCGGTGCCGATCAAAGTAATCCATTGCCTCTTCGAATGCATCCTCATAATGCTCCAGGAGCGTGTGTATGCCCCGCGGGTATTCTACGTACTCCACGTCGAGGCCGAGCTCCCTCATTTTTGCGACCATCGGCCTGGCCTGTATGTCGGCGCGGGTAACCGGGTCGGCGTCACCGTGCAGCACGATAACGGGAACGTGGAGCGCGTTCATCGGAAAATAGTACGCGGAAAGCTCCTCAACAATGCCGCGGGACTTTATCCAAGGCTTCTCGGTCGCCTCGGTGCAGATAGTGAGTCCTGAAATCGGAGCGATGGCTGCTATCTGGTCCGGATAATGCAGCCCCATCAGCCATGACCGCAGGCCCCCTCCCGAAGCACCCATCAGGTATATCCTCTCCGGGTCGATGTTGTAGTCCTTCTCCATCTCCCCAAGCAGGGCGAAGAAGTTCACCTCGGCCTTCATCCGCCGTGTCGGACGCGGCCAGGCCATTATGAATCTTCGCTTCTCCAGCGAAGCTACGACGGACTCCCAGGGACGACGTCTTTCTTCCCCCACGCCCAGCTTCCAATCCGGAGCCGGCCCCTCAGCCAATAGATCCACTACCATGGGAAGCGGCTCGATACCGTCGTACCCGTTCGGCACAAAGACGGCATACGGGCATAGCTGCTTGTCATAAGGCGAGACGAAAGCTCGCTGTATCACGCCGGTGCGCCCCTCGAGCGGATCCTCGCCGTTCTTGAAAGCATTGCTCAGCTTCTTCGCCTCGTGCAAAAGCTGCTGCGCGGACGCAAGCTTCCCACGGTAATTCCCGATCGTGCCGGCCCCGATCTGCCTTCCGGCCTCTTGGACCAGATATTCCATGAATAGGAAGCTGCTCCTGGCGAAGTCCAATGACTCCGCGCCCTCGTCGAAGACTGCCCCCCGAAACTCCCCAACCTCTGTGGCGCGGGAAAGCTCGGACAGTGCGGCTTTCACTCCCCCGAACTCGTCTGCGACGCAAACGAACTCATGGAAGGTTTCCAGCAATTCCTTGCCGTCGCCGTCGGCAATCACCACTCGCAGCGCGTAGCGCCCATCTGACAGGCCCGAGGTGTCGGCTCTCGCGTGCACATAGCCTCCCGGCGAGGGGCCATATTTCTGCTCTCTGATCACTTCGCCTGAGTCTCGCGACTTGAGCTCGGCCGTCGTTTGCAGCATTCGATTCCGAAGCACGCCTTTCCCCTCCGTAACCTCCACGCTGAAAGGCTCCGGCTGAAAGCAGATGACGCCGCTGGTCTTAACGCTCCACTGATGGCCCTCTTCATCCACAGCTCCCCCGGGGGAGAAGTGATACTTGGCGGAATACACTTGCTCGCCGCCTGCCGTTCGCGACAGCTTCAAATCAAACCTGTTCTCCCAGTCGCCCAGAACGTGCCCAGCAACTACCACTTCAGCCTCGCCGTTTCCTCCAATCGAGAGGCTCTTCGCCTCCCATTCCTTCTCTGCCGCGGTCGAGGCGGTCCGTGCACTGACAATGACTGTCTCCGAAGCACTGCCACGATTTTCCAACTTCAGCCGGACTCTATTCGAGCCCTGCTTCCAACTTGGCAAGGCGATTTGCGATACGACCACCCCCGGCGGGCCGAAAACCAGGTCTGGGTACGAAAGCGCTGTCCCCATCACAAGGTAGCTCCGGGACGCCAGGCATGGCCTGTAACGAATTAACTGGATCCCGAACGTCCTCCCAGTCTCGATGCCCTTTCCCGTCAGTTCCTTCACAGGAATGGCCATTTCCACCGACCAGCTCGACTCGCCACGACGCACCGCCGACTCCCAACTGGCATCCCAGCCCTTATCGCGCCTCCCCGCATAACGGGCCATGTCCGTTTGCACTCCATAGTAGCCGACGTGAAACACCATGTAGTCCCTGTGGTTGTGATCCAGGTCCAGTGTCACCTCAACCGAGTCGTCGGCCGTGGATACCTGGTCCCGTTCCCTTTCATTCGGATGTTTCGGCTTGCCGTCAGGCCCTCCGCATACAAAAGCCACATACAGCCTCTCCGAGTCAGCCATTAGCCGCGCCAGCGTGTCTTTGTCCTCCCCCCTGGGGGCAGCCGGCAAGGGTTCCCACTGTGCCGCGGACGCTCCTGCTGTCCCATGTAGTTCATCGTAGAAGGAGGGCACGTTAATCGGGTGTGGAATGAATGCGTCGATTACCACGCTCCGCCCCCACTCCTTCTCTCCAACCACGCCGTCCACCGCTGGCTCCTCCGCCTCAGAAATGATGGGACAGAAGACCGTCCGAACCTCGCCTCCTTGGACTATCACGGTCTGTGAAAATCCCAGCACCAAGATGACCAACAAGATAACCAGGGTCCGGTGCTCCGCAGAGCCCACGCGCGCGCTGCGCAACCACCCATATAACCAACAGCCCAACTGGCTTCCGGGATTCGGCCCCATCTTGCCACTCTCCTTTTCCAGAATTCTGCGACACATCTCGCGCATCACTCACCTTACAGCAAACACATCCACGTCACCTGCTGCAAGAAAATCTAACAGCCTTCACGCTCCTCATCGTCATTACGCCTTCGAATTCCAAGTTTGAGAAGTCCTTTTATGAGCCCAGCCAGACGCAGACCTTCGTCTTCCTTGGGGTGCGTACAGAGTGCTTCTATGCCCGGCACTTTCTTGTCCACCATCTCGAGGAAATGCCGGATCGCCATTACTGCCCCGGGCGCGAGAGCCAGATAGTCAAACAGCCGCCGGTCAAGGTCGTCGTTATATCCCTGTTTGGATATCGGCGGGTCAATTTGACGCAAGACATCGTCGCACAGGCCGTCCGCCCGCAAATGTTCGCATGGCATGCAAATCTCATCCGGACCGACGACGAATCGCGCCCTGAGGTCCGGATTAGACAGGACAGCTTCCGCCACGCTATGCAGAGCATGCCCGTACGGGTGAGGGGTGAACCTCACATCCTGACCATAGCTGCAAATGACGTCGAGAAGATGATGGGGCCGAAGCCTCATAAGCTTCATGGAATATCTCCTTCGACATTCTCCGGACAGGCCGCGCCGGGAGTCATCCCAACTGGTTGCCTTCAGTATATCCACGCATGATGCCGGCACAAGAACGAAGCAGCGCCGCGGTTGATCTTCTTAGGTCCCGGCGGCGGGCAGTCTTCGAGCGCGTTCACTGCGTCCTGCCGCAGGGATGCGACGTCTCTTCAGCTTATTTGACGATTTGCCGAACGCTCGCTCATTCCTTGCAGCACTCACGGAAGAAACCGGTAAGGGCCTTCGTGCCTCCGAAGTCCCTTTCTCAAGCAGCTCTTCCATGCGGCTCATGCCGGGCATCCTTCCCCTTTTGGCACAGCCGCCGTATCGCGCAATCCGCACTGCAGGACCGAGGGAAGGCGGAGAACCCGTCCACTATCGCACTGACCCTTCGACTACGAGCAGAACGTCCTTGAATCGCGACCGGATACCGGGGACAATCACTGCCGCGACTTTGACCGTCGCAGTGCGGATGCCTTTTCTGCCAGTAGCACCATAGCTCTGCGCCGATAGCACCACATACAGCTCGAGCTTTGATGAAGCACCCGGAAGGGATCTTAAGCGGATGAGCGCCCAAGAGGAATGACGCTATGAAAGCCATAACATTTCGCCTCGACGGCCGCACCGCCATTGTCACGGGATCGGGCAGCGGCATGGGACGGGCGTTCTCCATAGCTCTAGCGCATGCGGGCGCAGACGTGGTTATCGCCGAGCTTCCCGGCAAGGAAGACGCCGCCGAAGCCACGGCGGCAGAAGTGCGAGCGGCTGGCCGTCGAGCGCTTGCCGTTCCCCTCGACGTCACCCAGCTATCCTCAATCCAGTCAATGGTCGAGCGGGTGGTCAAAGAATGGGCCCATATTGACATACTCGTAAACAACGCCGGAGTGAACATCAGGCAGTTCGCCGTGGACGTCACAGAGGATGCATGGGAGCGCATCATAGACACGAATCAGAAGGGCCTCTTTTTCTGCTGCCAGGCCGTCGGACGGCACATGATCGAACGTGGTCAAGGGGGAAAGATCATCAACATTGCGTCGCAAATAGGGCTGGTGGGCGATACTCAGAGGATCGCATATTGCGCGTCGAAAGCGGCCGTTATCAACCTCACCCGCGTCCTGGCGCTCGAATGGGCGCCGCATCGCATCAACGTAAACGCCATAGCACCCACTTACGCAAGAACGCCGCTCGTCGAAGCGCTTCTCGAAGATGACTCAGTCCGCGAATCGGTCATCCGACGCATCCCCCTGGGACGTATAGCCGAGCCGGAGGAAATCGCGGGAGCAGTGCTCTTTCTGGCCGGTTCTGCGTCGGACTTCGTCACCGGCCACACGCTGGTGGTGGACGGCGGATGGACTGCAGCTTGACAATCTATCAGAACGACTCGCCCGATGACGAGGCACCCTACGCTCTGCAATCAGCGACCACTCGTCGAGCGCGTGCGTCAGTCCCACTCGATTGTCCGAACTCGAGGCAATTCTAGATGACGATTAGTACAGGTGAACTCGCCAGACTGCGCCGGAAGGCGGCCCAGATGCGTTTGTGGATAGTGAAGATGATGGGACCGAACAAGGCTCACCATTTTGGCGGCTCGCTATCCGCTGCCGACATCGTTACGGCGCTTTACTTCTACAAGATGCGTTACGATCCCAAGGACCCCGGCTGGCCGGAACGCGACAGATTTCTGATGAGCAAGGGCCATTCGGTACCCGCCCAGTACGCCGCATTGGCCATGTTGGGAGTCATCCCGCTGGAGGAACTACCGACGCTCAAGCAGATGGGCAGCCGACTGCAGGGACACCCCGCCATGCACGAGACGCCAGGCCTGGAGGGATGCACGGGGGCGCTGGGCGAGGGGCTTTCCTACGCCAACGGCTTGGCGCTCGCCGGCCGAATGCTGCGCCTTTCGTATAAAGTGTACTGCTTGCTGGGCGATGGCGAACTCCATGAGGGGCAGATCTGGGAAGCCGCGATGACGGCGGCCAAGCATCGTCTCGGCAGCCTGGTAGCGATCATTGATCGCAACGCAATGAAGGCAATGGACGAGACTGAATGCGGCAAGCTGCTCGAGCCGCTTGCGGCGCGGTGGAGCAGCTTCGGCTGGGCCACGACCGAGATCAACGGGCACGACGCAGCAGCAATCTGTAAGGCGCTTGACTGGGCAGACGAGCAGGAGGATAAACCTTCCCTGATCGTCGCCAGAACCATCAAAGGGAAAGGGGTCTCCTTTCTGGAGGGACAACCCCAGTTTCACAACGCGGCTCTGGACGAAAAGCAGTTCGAGCTGGCAACCCGCGAACTGGAACTCGCACTCGCGAAGATGGAGAACAAGTAAGATGGCACAGATGACCGAAACACGAAATGCGTACGGAGAGGCATTGCTTGAACTTGGCTCCAAGCGGCCCGATGTAGTCGTCCTCGATGCCGACCTGTACAGGTCTACGCGGACCGTGCGTTTCAGAGACGCTTTCCCTGAACGCTTCATTGATATCGGCATATCCGAAGCGGACATGGTGAGCACGGCCGCCGGCATGGCGGCGACGGGGCTCATACCCTACTGCAACAGCTTCGCCATCTTCATCACCGGTCTTTGCTACATGCCGATCCGCACTCAGATCGCATACCCTCGCTTGCCAGTCAAACTGGTGGGCTCCAGCGCTGGCCTGACCCAGGGACCGGACGGCGCCAGCCACCAGTCGCTGGAAGATATTTCCCTCATGCGCTCCCTTCCCAACATGACTGTCATATCTCCTGCGGATGAAGTCGAGACGCGGCAGGCCACTTTCGCCATCGCCGACTGGCCCGGCCCGATTTACATGCGCCTGGGACGCTACCCGGTGCCATCTCTTTTCGACAAGGGGTACAAGTTCAAGATCGGCAAGGCGAAAAGCGTGCGAGACGGTGGAGACGTTGCCATCTTCGCCACCGGCCACATGGTCTGCAAGGCGCTCGACGCGGCGCAATCGCTGGCCAAAGACCGAATCGAGGCCAACGTGATCAACGTCTCGACGATCAAACCGCTGGACGAAGAGGCGGTGCGGGAAGCGGCGGATAACGTGGGGTTGCTCGTAACTGTCGAGGAGCACAATATCATCGGCGGACTCGGCAGCGCTATAGCGGAGTGCGTCTCGGGAATCGCCGCTACCCCCTCACAGGGAGCGCCGCCTCTGCTGCGCCTCGGGGTGCGCGATGAGTTCGGCGAATCGGGTCTGGCGGACGAGCTGCTGGAAAAGCATCGCCTCACCGGAAAACTCATCGCGGAGGATATCCGCAGCGCGCTCAAGTGAACGCTATGGAAGGAGAAACAGCATGCCGAAGCCAAATATCGGGTTTGTCGGACTTGGCATTATGGGACGGCCCATGTCAAAACACCTGCTTGACGCCGGCTATCCTCTGATTGTTCACGACCTGAACCGCGAGCCGGTCAGAGAGCTCGTGGCCGCCGGCGCGGAGCAGGCATCCTCACCCAAGGAGATCGCCCAAAAGAGCGAAGTCATCATCACCATGCTGCCTGACTCGCCCGATGTGCACTCCGTCGCCCTCGGTCCCGACGGCCTCATCGAAGGGGTGAGAAAGGGCGGCATCTATGCGGACATGAGCACCATCGCGCCGAGCGTCGCCGTCGAGGTGGCCGCGGCGATGGGAAAAAAGGGCGTGAGCTGCCTCGACGCGCCGGTCAGCGGCGGAGAAGTCGGGGCCGTCGAGGCAACGCTCTCCATCATGGTCGGAGGCGATGAGGCGACGTTCAAAGAAATGCTCCCCATCTTCCGGGTTATGGGCAAGACGATCACGCTCTGCGGCCCGGCCGGCGCGGGACAGATTGTAAAGGCATGCAATCAGATTCAAGTAGCGCTGAACATAGTAGGAATGGGCGAGGCGCTGGTCTTGGGCGCAAAAGCGGGTGTAGATCCCGCCATCATCCATCAGGTGCTGAGCGGCGGTTACGCCCAGTCCCGGGTCTCCGACGTGCGCGGGCCGCGCGTCATCCGGGGCGATTTCAAGCCCGGCTTCAAAGCTAGGTTCCACTTCAAAGACCTGAACATCATCATGAAGACGGGAAACGACTACGGCGCGCCCCTGCCAGCGACCAGCCTGGTGCACGAGCTGTTCGCGGCTATGCTCGCCGCCGGGCGGGGCGACCTGGATCACACGGGTGTCATCACCGTGTTGGAGGACCTTGCCGGCATCGAGGCGCGAACAAGGGCATAGACCGATTCGGAGAACCGGCACAAGTTATAACCACGCTCTGAGCAGCCAGCCTTCGAGGCTCGTTGGAAAAATGCGTGCCTCCCGGGACGGTATTCGCGCAAGTTACAGTACCATTCTCTGGGGTGACGAGTGGCTGAAACCGTAACCATTCGCAGTTACGCCGACGAATACCTCGCCGATCTTGTGCGCCTCTACAACGAGCACATGACCCATCTCCCTTACGCGTGGCCGATAACGTCTGAAGAGTTCCGCCGCGGCGTAATCGAAATGGCGGCACCCAACGGCCACGAACTCCCTTTCGACGCCGAGGGTCTCAAGATAGCATTTAGAAGTGAGACTCCGGCAGGATACGCCCACGCCGCCGAGCTCCCCCCGCCTCGCCGGTTTGCTCTCCTGACCATGGGTGCCATCTACTTCCTATGCGTCGCGCCGGGCGACACTGAGGCTGCTCGGGCTCTCATAGCGGCCTGCTCGGAGCACCTCCGCTCCAGAGGACTGCGCTGCGACGAAATTTGGCCCGTCGAATACAGCCACTGGTTCTTCCAGGGCGGAAAGGGCAAGATATCTGAGCAAAGCCACATCGCCGAGACCCTCTTGCGTTGCGGCTGGCGCCCATTTCGCAAGGAGCACGTGATGGTTCTGCGCCTGGACACCCCCAGACCCGTGGCGCGCCCGCGCATCCAAGTCGAGGTCAGGCAGACCGAAACGCGCAATCGCTACACGGATCGCCGCGTCGAGGCCTGGGTAGGGGAGAGATCAGCCGGTTGGGTAAGCTGGCGAACGATGTCGCAGATGAGCAATCACCCCGACGCGGCAAAAGTCGGATACGTCGGAGGTGTAGCTACCGAACCGCAATTTCGAAGAAACCGAATCTCAAGTCATCTCATGGGTCTGGTCGCCGAGGACATGCGCCGACAGCGCCTCACCCAAGCCTGGCTCATGGCCCGGGTGAATAACCAACCCGCCGTCGCCCTTTACACCTCCCTCGGGTGGCGCTCGGCGACTGTCACCTCAGCATTTGCTCCGCCCAAACTGTAGCCGCGTGCCCCCGAAAGCTCCGCCCCCCTGCCCGCCACCAAGGTAACTCATTCCGACCCATCTCGGAGAAGGCGGACTCCCTCGTCCAAAGGGAGAGGCTCGTACCCGATCGCTTTTGCTTTTCAGACATCCATCGTCGTGTCCGGCGGCCGCTCCAGCCCATCGTCCACATCCGCCAGATAGCGCAGCTCGATCTTCGCATGCGCCAGTCCTATGAGGCACGGTGACCGGCTTCTAAGAGTTTGCCTCTCGTTTTCGGGGGCTCCAAATGAAATTATGTAGGTGGTATGATGAAACGTCAGCTATAAAAAATGCATACGACGAACGGAAGATAGCCAAGCAGCGGGTGGAAAACTACTGCTGGAACGGCGGCAAGAGCTGTGTCAGGAAAAAGAGGTTTCAGCAAGAGGGATATGCATCTCCGGGACACCTAATGCCTGACGGAAGTATAGATCAGAAGTTGAAAGCTGAACTGCAAGGGCGATAAGCCAAAACTGATCCGGCTTCGGTTTTTGTACGACTCGTCATCTCAGAACTCGGTCTTCATCGAATGTCGGCTGGCGGAGCGTAGCGCAGCCAAGCGGTGTTGCAGGTACAAAAATCCTGAGATGAGACCTGCTACAGACTCTGGAAGCATCTTGCCTGGTTGTGGCAGATTCACACATGCGAGAGAGATACCAGCATCTAGGATGCCCTTGTGCTTCGTGAGAAAAGCATAGACATCCCATACAGCGCCACCACGACCAAGAGAATGAACTTAATGCCGACGACGAAGGATACGGACTCTAGGAGACCCCCTGCCGCTGCGCCCATGAGGTTAGCCCCAAAGGCATCATCCCTGGCAGGGGCATCCTTGAAGAAATGAATGAACAGGATGCCGCCAAAAAATACTGGCAGATTTAGAAACACGCTGGCGAGCAGCGACCTGGGCCAGTAGCTCAGGAAGTTGAACCACTGCAGCGGAATGAGGTAAGCCGCCAGCAGCGACAACATAAGCCCGAGACCAACCCACCTAATGCTTCTTATTCTCACGCGGCTCACAAACAAGTTTGCGCACAAGATCAGAAGCAAAATCGCCGAGATTATGAAAGTGCTGGCAATCCAGCTCGCGCCAAATAGGAGAGCGCCCTTGCTAATGTTCTCGAACTCCAGCAACAAAAAGGCTGCGCCGAGGAAGAAGAACTGCAGGTTCAACCTTTTCCCCCTCCTAAAGATCGAGCGAGAGGCAAGCATGAGCATACCCACGAGCGCGAGAATAACACACAGGTGCATCTTTGGGATGCCCCGCTTTTCAAGGTACAAGTATGGCCAGTCGTCTGTGGTGAGTTGCACATCTCCCGCCCATGAAACCCCATTGGCGTGAACGAACTGCTTCAGATCCGGGTCTGAGCGCAGCAACTCGAAAAGCCTTTCCACGTTTCTCCCGGTTACGTACATCGTCCCGCCCCAACCCAATGCGGCATAACGGATGGGGCGCACTTCGAAAACCAGAGGTGGATAGCCAAACGCCCTTTCGAGAAGCCGCATGATGCGAAGACCAATCCAGCCCCGGTTGACCGAGAACATGAGCGTTAGGACACCATTTTCCTTCAGAAGGTTCTTGGCCTCCAAAAGACTCTCGACGGTGTACGCGTAGTGATCGATCCTCATATTGTTGTAGTTAGACCCCAGGGGGTCGCCGGACAGCGAGCCAAAGGAAATTATGTCATATCGGTTCTGCGTTCTCTTGAAGAATGATCGAGCATCGTCCACAATCAGGTTGACACGAGGATCGGAATACGGCTTTTCGGGATGAAGGCGCCGCCCAACTAAGCAGATTCCGGGATCAATCTCGACCGCGTCCACATGCTCCGCCCTGTGGCGGAGGGAAGCGGCCACATCGTTGCCAGCACCGGCCCCCACGATGAGCACGTCATTAGCGTCACTATTGAAGTAGTATGGAAGGTCGTACTGTGAGAATGTTCGCTCCGCATCGCCGAGGATTTCATGGTGTCGTCTGAAGTACTCGTCGGACAGATTTAGCACGGCCATGTAGGCGCAGCGGTTGGCCAGAATCTTGTATCCGAGCTCAGTACCGGACCGGGGGAACACTTCCAACTTGTGAAACGGTGACCAGATGGTCCATATGGAACCTCTGGAACCGGGCAAGATCATTACTATGGTGACACTGATACACGCCGCCGCGATCCCAACATAGGTCATCCATGAACGCGAGGCGCAAAACGGAAGAATCGCAGCCACAATGAGAAACCAAGCCCATGGCGGTACGTATACGAATGACAGCACAGCAAAGGATACTATCCCGAGGATGCTCGCCAACACATTGATGGAGTAACCTCGGATCGGGCGAGGATGCTCGGCCAGCATCCTTCCCAGTATCTGGCCCAGGGGCACAAACATCAACACAACAAGGGAGAAAATCACAAAGGTCAGAACTATGCCAAGCGCCACTCCGGCGGCCATTGCGCGGCGTGAGAGTCCGGCCGCTTCGCCCCATATCACCGAATCCGTAAACGCAGACAAAAGGAACGGTATGTCACGGACGATATGCACGCTAGCATTGCCCCACTGCACGTTGAAGGGACCAAGTACAAGGAAGACAAGCGACGCGAGTACCGTGGGGGTAATGAACAAATGGATCCCGCTCTTTGCGAAGTATGAACCCAGCCCGATACCCAGAAAGCATGCCAGGAGGATTAGGTTGTTGAGGTAGGTGAAAATCCGGATCTCGGCTGAGACCCACCGGATGACAGCGATTTCCAAAAAGAGCATGACGAAGCTGACTGTGAACAATCGAAAATCTTGCCCTGTAAGCTTGGAGCGTTGCTCTTTTCTTCCCACGAGCAGTCCCCTCTCGCCCCGCTGAACAGGTCCCGCCTCTCCTGCTCACCAGTCGGCCGAAAGCGATCCGCAGTCATTATGACATAAGCGCGCCTGCGGGCTTTCCTACTGCTGCGCCGCTCGCCTGCGCGCCCAGCAGGCTATAGCTTAACATTTTGTTCTCAAATCTCGCAAGCTGCGCTTGTCCCCCTTCTTTGCTCCACCTGCGGTGAGAGTTTTCAGGCTCCTTGGAGATGCCCCCTTTTTTGGTCCACCTGGAGTGAGATTTTCAGGGTTCTGGAAGCTGGGCCACGGTCTGCCCCGAAGGCCGAGGCGTAGCCGAGGCCGAAGGGGCACACCGTGCGGCATACTCCGCCGGGGGCAGGTTCTCCAATGAGCTGTGGGCCCGCCCGTGATTGTCCACGATCATAAGCACTCGAATACTTTGACCACCGTAGAGCTGATCTCATAAGAAGTCCACGCTTCGGTAACGATGAGTGGAACGCGGGTACCTAAATGCCCCACATGCCCGCCGCTCACTCACTCCATACCAAACCCGGACTTCCTCCACCAGCTTACGACGCACGGCGCCCCTCACAGCTTTTTTGAGAGCGCATCCTGCAGCATCCGCTTGTCCAACGTCAGATCGGCCACGAGTTGCTTCAGCCGCCACTTCTCGTCCTCCAGCTACTTCAAGCGGCCTACCTTCGGCATTCCTAGACCTGCCTGCCTTAGGGCAAAGCCAATCTGCTCCCGCGTAAGCCGCTTCCTCATCCTAGTCCACCTCCTTCCAAACTGAGAATCCTACCCTTTTTCTCGCTCCTTGTAGACCAGAAATCCGGGAGCAGAACACCACCGTTACCACGTTCTGCGAGAAAGACTCACCGGCTGAAGCAGTTTGGCCGTTCCCTCCGGCTGCGCCGACAAAGCAATCTGCCAGACGGGCGCTTGAATGGCGGGAGGATACGATGCACAATTGGCACGCTGACTTCAAGTAGGAGAGGAAAGTTCCAACCTTCGTGAGCAGAACTCCAGGAGAGAAGCCATGGGTGAAGAACTGGTAAAACTTCCGGACGGGACGGTTTTCCCCTTCTGGGAGGACGAGACGCGGTATGCGAAGACCTATCACGTAGCCTGCCGCCATGCGAGGGCATCGGACGACAACCCTGGGACGGCCGAGAAGCCGTTTAAGACCATAGCCCAGGCCGCCGAATTGCTTAGACCCGGATACAAAGTGATCATCCACCAAGGCATCTACCGGGAGTGCGTCACGCCAGCGAGGGGAGGGGAGGGGCCGGACGGCATGATCGCTTACGAGGCACCCCCCGGCGAGGATGTCGTCGTGAAGGGGTCGGAGGTCTGGAAGCCGGCTTTCCGGCCCAGCGAAGGCTGGAAACTGAGACGCGGCGCGGACGCGAAGATATGGATGGCGGACCTGACGGCCGAGTGGTTCGTCGGCTATAACCCGTTCCTTGCCGTGAACGTCTTCGGCGAGTTGATGACCTTTAACAAGAACTGGTCGGTGGTCGAGATGCACCGTCTGCAATTGCGGCGCGGCATGATATTCGCCGACGGGCGCCCACTCAACCAGGTCTTCCGCTTCTGGGAGCTCGGGGCGCACGACGGGGCTTTCTGGGTGGAGGAGCCGGGGCTGCGCATTCACCTGAGACTCCGGGAGGATGCGGACCCCGATGTGGTGCAGTTCGAGGTGACCACGCGCGAGCAGATATTTGCGCCGGAGACACGACGCCTCGGATACATACGCGTCAAGGGATTCAGGTTTGAGCACGCGGCCGACGGCCTGCCCGTTCCGCAGCGCGCCGCCCTCAGCACGTCACAGGGACATCACTGGATCATTGAAGACAACGTGCTGAGATTCGCAAATGCCTGCGGGATTGACGTCGGTTCGCAGCACTGGCACATGTCCGCTTACGACCCGTGCGGCCATCACATCATACGGAGGAATCGCGTCTCCGACTGCGGCGTCTGCGCCATCGCTGGCCTGCACCAGGTCGACCACACGCTGGTGGAGAAAAACGTGATCGAACGCATAGGGGGGCTCGATGTCGAACGCCTCTACGAATGCGCGGGTATGAAGTTCCACGGCGCCAAAGGCATGCTGATCCGCCGCAATATCTACCGCGAAATACGCCACGCCTGCGGCCTATGGCTCGACTTTCTGAACGAGAACTGCCGCGTGACCGAGAACGTCTTCTACGACATCTCCAGTTTCTCCAGCGCCCTCCATCTCGAGGTCAGCCATCAGGTCAATCTCATCGACCACAATCTTTTCTGGGACATTCGAGGCGAACCGTGGGACAAGGGGAACCCGCACGCTGAGGTTATCGGCGCGCACGGGATCAAGGCCGAAAGCGGCGAGTATGCTGTTGCGGCGCACAACTTCTTCGGAAAGATCGCGGACGGCTTCGCGGTGTATATGGGTGGCGCGCAGAGCCAGCGCGAGGTCGGCGGGCGTACGGGCCTTTGCCGACGCCTCAAGGTGCTAAACAACATCCTCTTCCAGTGCCCAAAGAGAGTGTGCCTGGGCCAAACCGAGGACAACGTCGTTGATGGGAACCTCTACGATTCCGCGTATGACCGCATGTCATTCGTCGTGGAAGCGCCGGGCAAGGCCTCGCAGAACCTGCGCGCCTGGCGCGAGTTCTTCGCGTTCGACGTTCACGGTGCGCAGGGGAACATGAAGGCGGCCTTCGGCCCCCAGAAGTCTGAAATATCCTTCCGGTTCGACGGAGAGGCACCCCAGAGTCAGAAAGTGGAGGAGCTCCACGCCGACGGCGTCCTCCCGTGCGGACCGTTCGACACCGAGACGTGGGCGAACGTCAAGAGGGGGCGAGAGGTTAGAATGAGGGTTGCAGCCGCTCGCTTAGCCGACGACTGAGCGGGGCCGGCGGGCGCTGGCGGATGCTAAAGCGTAGCCGAAGCCGCAGCCATACACCGCGCCGCGAACCCCCCCCGTGCCCTCAGCAGCGTTTCCATGGACGCTTCATCTTCAGTTCTCTCGCAAACCCTCCTCTTTCGGTTTCTCCAACTCCCTTTCAGGTCGTAGCGAGACGCCCTTGAACTCCACCCATTCGTAGTCGGCTGTCCGCTGCTGAAGCCGAAATTCCGCCACATCCGAGAATTCAAGCCCAGGAAACGAATACACACTCACGTCAAGACCTTTCACCCCCGCCTTATTGATCCTTTCTGGCTCGTGGATCTCGCCCGATTTGCCCACAGCAACGACCTGACTGGGCCTGTCGGTGAGGTTCTGAGAGACTGAAATAGCCGCGCCTTTCCCGGCCTCCGAAGCCGCAGATGAGACGACGAGCCCGCCGGACTTAAGGCCAATGGCCGCCAGGCCACTGCCATTGAACCCAAACGCATGCAATGTCTCCCATTCGTCGGGAACAACACCTATCCGGAGATCCGCCGACGTTGCCGCCTCTGGCTTCTTCAGAATGCAACCCCAGGTGTTCTCCACCTGCTTCCTACCCACATGAGCCTGCAAAGCGTTATCCCCATACCAGGCCCCTCGCGTCGGCTCGAATGACTGCCAACGAACCACCACACCGATTTCGGGTATGTTCGACAGCCGAACTGCAGCCTCGTAGAACTCGTACCCCTCTTTCCCTTCCATCTTCTTCCCTGTCCGTTCGTAAGGCGCGTCGGTCAGAGATCTGCCGTCCGGTGTCCACCACCGATGTCCCTTGGAGGGATGATACGACAGCCCCAGGAGTTCCACACCAATGCCGCTGGGAACTACGGCCTTCCACCGGGAGATCTCCTCCGCTTCTCTCTCTCCTGCGCTGGAACGAACGCCCATAGCTTCCGCTTTGACCGTCGGGGATGTGCTAATTTCCGCGTCCGCTAACGGAAGCCCCGCAGCCAGACAGAGCGAAAGCACCCCGATCACAACTATCGCGACCAGCAATCGTCGAGACATTTTCCTCCTCCTTTCAGGTCCGTGAGACATGATCGATGTGATCCGCCGAAGAAAAACGCTCCTCGAAAGCACGATTCCAGCTGCGACCTCGGTGAAAAAAGCTCTCGCGGGCAATTTCTGCGCAACACGCGTCAGCATCTCCGCGTAGGAAACGGGCTCACATGATGCATCCAGTACCGCATCATCGCATGCGCTCTCACCAAGAGCCGACACCTCCCGACACCCCACCCACACCAGCGGATGGAAGAACAGCACCCCTCGCACGAAGGAGAGCACCATTAGTAAGAGGGGATCCTTGCGTTTCACATGTGCCATCTCGTGAATCGCCATCGCCTCCAGCTCCGGATCTGACAGATCCTTCGCAAGACCGGCAGGCAGGATCACTACAGGGCGAAACGTGCCGATGGTCATCGGGACCTCCACGCGCCCGCTCGCAACTAGGGCAACCTCCCTGCGAATGGAGAACCTCTTCCGAGCACCTTGGAAAACCTTCACCACCCTCGGGTCCGACACTCCCCTCGCTTTTCGCGCGCAGTGACCGAGACGAATCCTTCCGGCGTTCATCAACGAGAGAATTACCACCAGCCCGCCTGCATATCCCAAGAACACAATCGCCCACGGGTAGGCGAGAATGCCCAACTCGTCCGCCTCTTCGGGCGCGGCTTCGACGGACTCACGAACCGGCGGCATCGCGGGAGTCAAGGTAAACCCTTCTGCCAACCCTTCGCGCCACGGAATGTGGGTCGTGTAAACCGGCATAACCGGAATCTCCGCTTGCGGCGTGCCTACACGCCGCGCGACCCAGCCGACAAGCGGCAGCAAAGGAACAAGTAGCATGGCTCCTGCCCATACTGCATGCCTGATCGAGGCACGATGTCTTCGCAGCAACAACCCAAGCACTGCTACCGCACTCAGGAGAATAGAGGACTGCCAGAGCAAGGACACAAGCAAGCGGAACAGGTTAAAGCCTCCTTCGTCCAGGACCATCCACCAGCCCACCGTATTCATTTCCTCTCCTCCCTCTGGCGCTCAGAGATGAGTCGTCTTATCGTCTCGAGGTCCTTATTTGACACAGCATGGCTGTCCACAAGCGAGGCGACCATGAGAGCCGGGTTTCCTTCGAAAGCCCGCTTCAGCAGATCCGTTACCATGTGAGTCTTCGCCTTCTCCTGGGGCATCCTCGCCTGGTAGATGAACCACCGGCCCTCCCGGCGTCTTGAGACATAGCCTTTCCGTCCGAGGATTGAGAGCACTTTCCTAACCGACCCATCAGCCAGCGGATGGCCTCGCCTGTTCAGAGCATCCATGACATCTTCGGTCCTGACCTCTCCCAAATTCCAAACCACCTGCATGAACTCCAGCTCCACCTCGGTGAGTGTTCGAGACTTTCTCCGAGCCAACGCTCTCTCCTTTCGCATCAGGCTATCTGACACACGAGAAATCCTTCTCGTATCTAATACCTCTTCCAGGGCCCTGTCAAGAGAAAAACGAGAAATTATTCTCTCGACCTTCCCCCGCCGCGGCGAGTAATCGACGCAAGTCCAGGTATGGCAAGGAGAAAGGGCTTCCTGGGAGGAACACGCTAGGGCGAGAACGCCCGACGCTAGCGAAATCGAGCCTTGTGAGCCCACTCGCGCGGAAGTAAATCCCAAGGCTCAGACCGGGAGATGCTAGTGCGGGACCACTCCGCGTCCCGTCGTAATCGAATCCAAAGCAGCCTCTATGAACGCCACCGAACGTCGCCCTTCCAGACCCG
>CAZUUK010000057.1:0-1251 GCA_964622675.1 uncultured Planctomycetota bacterium
CGCGCTTCCTTGCGCTTCCTTTCCGCCTCGGCCACCTCCGTAATGGCATTCGCATCGCTTGGAAGCTTGTTGTAGCTTTCGAAAAGCTCCTTGGTGGCTGCCTTCTCCGCCTCGTGGGCCTCGCCGTATTCCTTCTCCTGCGCTTTCATCTCGCTCAAAAGCGCACCCGGCGCCTTCAGACCTTCCGGAACCTTCACCTCCAGCTCGCCCCCCGCGTAGAGCAGCTTCCGCTTGTCCACCAGCTTCTGCTGCCTTATCCCCTCCACCTCCGCGCACAGTGTGTAGACGCCCGGCGGCAGCTCGATGACCGGACACGTCAAGTGCTCGCCGACGATATCCGGTTTCTCCGTCCCCGGGTCTTTCGCCGCTCGGAAGTAAAGCCCGTATATCTCTCCGGTCTTCTCCTTGTGCTTGAACACCTCCGCGCCTTCACTCCAAAGCGTCCACGTCGCAACGGGCGTCGGTGTTGGGCTCGGCGTCGGGGAAGGTGAAGGCGAGATTGATGTGTCTTCATCCGGCGGGGGAGACGGAAGAGGCGATGGGCTGGGCGTCGGCATCGGCGTGGGCTGAATCACCACGTGCGCTTCGATTCTTACCATCCCGCCCCGATCCAGCACGATCCGGTCCGGCTTCGACCTTATGAAGAGAAAATCTTCAAACATAAACCACTCAGGCTTTACGGGACGGCTTGCAGGGTCTTCCGGCCAGAGCGCATCGAGGCTCTTCTTGATATTCCCCAGCGACTCCGAGCAACTGTCGTAGTCAGACTTCCACTCCTTGTAGTCGTTGTACATCTTGCTGGTCGCGTCGTCACGCTTAACGATCGCCTCCGGGTCGTCCTGATCCTCCATGACCTGATCCCAAGCCTCTTGCCGCCACTTCTCCGGATTGAAGTAGTAATGCCGCCACCCCACCTTAACCAGCTCGTTCTTTCGCGAGGACTTCTCCGCGTCCAAGTAATCCGTCTTCTCTGCGTACGCATCCAGGAACCCGATAAGCTTGTCTTCAACCTTGCTCGACTGTTCCAAGAAATATCGCTCCTGCTCGTACAGCCCCTCCGCCTGTTTCTGCGCCGCCTCCAAAGCCCTTTCGTACTCCTTCTGAATCTTCTGCCGCTCGATGTTGTAATCCGCTATCTTTTCGTCCAGCTCCTCCAGAATTTTGGAGACGCACGCGATCTTCTCCTTCTCGTCGGTCGTGAAATATCTCTCAAGCGACGAGTGATACAGCCCAAGCTTCTCCGGCTCCACC
>CAZUUK010000057.1:1351-16093 GCA_964622675.1 uncultured Planctomycetota bacterium
CTCCGCCTCTTGCGTGTCTTCAAGCGCGCCTACAAAGTCCCCGGCCAGAAGGCGCATTCGTCCCCTCGCCAGCCGCAGCTCCCCGCTTCGCGGATTCAGCCGCAGCCCCTTCTCATAGAGAGCCGAGGCTTCCGAAAGCATGCCGACCCGCTCGTATCCATTACCCTTAGACGCGTAGTGGCTCGCGATCAGCGGGCGAACGGACCACATGGTCACCAATCCCAGGAGTAACGCCGCCCCACAATAGAGCGCGGCTCTGGCTGCTCTGCGCAGAAGAGGAAGCCTGATTTCAACAAGCCCGTTTTTCCTACCGACGACAACCGTCAAAGCAACCAGCGTCCAAAACAGCAGAGCAGTCGGCAGAACCTTCATCGGAAAGCTTCCAATCCCCTGGACCAGAATTGCCGCTGCCCCTGATGCATAAGCGACAATCTGTATACGGGCCGGTCTTGAAATGGCTCGGCTGCACGCCTTGGCGCAGAATCGGAAGTACATGATCAGAAGCAAGAGCCATGCCGAAAGCCCGACTATTCCCGTCTCGATCAGCACTTCCAGAAAATCGTTGTGCGCGTGTTTGGCGTTACTTGCGAGCGCCATATCGCCCATGTTTCCGGGCTCGGCGAAATGCTTCGCCTGCGCTATCAGGTACTCCAGCTCCAGCGTGCCGTATCCGCGTCCCACGGTTAGCGTCTTTAACCGTGAACCTTCCCGGAGCAGCCCTGCGCTGACTCGCCAGAGGAACACTCTCCCGCGAATGTGATCTCCCAGTAACCTGCTGATCGAGCTGCTGCGCGGCGTTCCGATCAGCACGCCCGCGATCAGCATTACACCAATAACTGCCGCTGCGTACTTCGCGATGCGGGCACGGGTTGGGCCTCGTCTCATGCTCCGGACAGGGCGCAGCCAAAGCCCCGCCGCGCATATCCCGGCCCCGGGCAATGCCAGCATTCCTCCGAGTGACCGAGTTGCGACGATACAGGCGAGGATGAGGAAAGCGGCCGCTGCGCAGGCCGCCTTCGCAAAGCGCCCCTTGCTCAACATCATGGCCCCAATCGCCAGCGGCAGCGAACCTGCGAGAAATCCGGCCACCCAATTGGGATTTCCCAGCGTCGCGTAGATGCGCATTTTCTCCGAATATGCCTTCCAGTTGACCCTCCACGCGCCGGCAGCCAGGGGATCCAGCTTCGCCCACTGAAGCAGTCCAATCAGCGCAATCAGCGCAGCTAGGCCCGCGATATATCTCGTGAAGCGCTCCGCCGAAGTCCTCGTCAATAATTGGGTGGAGAGAAGAAAGAAACAGATAGGACCTAGGAGCAAGACCGACCGATTCAAGCTGTGATACGGCGACATCGAGAGCGCGGCGGACAAGCCGAGTGATAGAACGACGATTGAAATCGGCAGGACCAGGCCGCTGCGCCTGAGCACCACGCGGCCTTTGCGAAGCCACGAGAGGGCGAGGGCTGCTCCTGCGAGGCCGAGAAAGATTTTGAGACAGGATTCCTTCGCCAGGACGAAAGGCTCGTTGACGAACGGAACGACACTGAACGCAATTAAAGCAAAGCCCAGCGCAACTATCACAAGGCCGCGCACGCCGTCGCTGGCGGGACCGCCTGCGGAGATCAGCTCATCGGCCGCCGCGTCCATGCCGGCTTGGGCGGGCGGATTTCGTTCTGGCGAAGTTTCACAGGTGCTCGTCCTTCGATGCCCCACCGTATCCCCCTCGTGGGCCGCAACGCACGTACCTTAGTTTTTAATCCCGCCGCGTCTCGGTGTCAACCGCGCGGCTCCCTCGCCGATGCGCGCAGACCACCGAAGCCACACGCCGGAGCAACCTGGATGGAAAGAGCGGAAGATTCGCATCGCAAACGAATTAGAAGCGGGAGCAAGCTCGACCTCTTACCTCGCTGTCCAGCCGCCGTCTATCAGGACTGCCGCTCCCGTGATGAAACTCGAGGCCGGCGAGGCGAGGAGGAGTATGAGACATCCGAGTTCTTTCGGATCGCCGAACCTGCCCAGCGGCACGTTGCTCACGAACATCTGATAAGCTTCCTCGTCGTCGAAAAGCGGCTTGTTCATCGGTGTTGCGAACGGGCCCGGGCAGACGGCGTTGACGGTTACCCCGTAGTCGGCCCATTCCAGCGCCAGTGTCCTAGTCAATTGGATCAAGGCCCCCTTCGCTGCAGTGTAGGGTGCGCGCCCAGGCAGGCCGACGACTCCGAGAATCGAGCTCACGTTGATCACCCGCCCATACCGGCGTCCGATCATGATCGGACCGACCGCCCGGCAGCACAGAAATGCGCCTTTAAGACCGACATCCACGACTGAATTCCATTCCTCAAGCGAGAACTCCACCGCCGGCTTTCGCAGGTTGATCCCGGCATTGTTTATCAGTACGTCTATTCGCCCGAACTCCTTCATCGTGGTCTCGACCATCGCCTCCACCTGATCGGGGTCCGTCACGTCAGCCTGTACGGTCAGTGCGCGCGCGGGTCTCACCGCTTCCGCGACCTTCTTGAGGCTGCTCTCGTGCCGTCCCACCAGAACCACGGCAGCACCGACTTCCGTCAGCGCTTCCGCCATCACTCGACCAAATCCTCCTCCCCCGCCCGTGATGATCGCGACCTGTTCTTCCATCCGAAATTGATCTAAATACTTTTCCATTCATTCGAACCTTTCGACTTTGCGCTCGTCCGGTAAGTTCCACCCGGCCTCGGCTTGCCCTCTCCGCCGAACGTATAAACCCCTCAGACCTCGCGCCGCAGCTCAGCACCGTCCGCGACCAATCTCCTCTGCAGAAGCTCGACATCCAGCTCTCGCGGTGAAACTCCCTCCTTGCAGCACAGCGCCGCCGCCGTCCCGGCCGCCTGTCCGATTGCCATTACCGGCGCCATGGCGCGGAATGACTCGTACGGCTGCTGCTCGCTTGAAATGCACCGGCCCGCTACCAGAAGCCCCTGGACCTTCCTGGGCACGAGACAGCGGTACGGAATATCGAAGCCTTCGTGTTCGAGGTATCGCCGGTAACCGTAGTAGTGAATGATGGGGCAGGAGCTTATCGCCACAACGTCGTCAAAGCGGCGCCCGCTCAACGCATCCTCTGCCGTAAGTTTGTACTCTCCCTCGATGAAGCGAGTCTGGCGTATGCCAAGCATTGGCGGCGTCTCGACGATCTTCGCTCCTGCCAATTCCGGAGCCTGGGCCTTTTTCTCCTCGAGATTTTCATAGACCTGCAGGCGCGCTTCGACCTCGGCGCGCGAAAGCTCGTCCGCGTTCACCCCATCCATCGGAGCTGCGCCAGGGCCCCACACCACGGCCGTGGTTCCGAAGTCGCATCCGCGCACCTGTTCAGGCCGCGATGAGCCAAATTCAATCCGATACATCAAGCTGTCATTGAGCCGCCGCGCCTCATCCTTCTTCGTCTGCCAGAACGGCGCGCCGGCGCGTGCCGCCACGTCTCCATCCCCCGAGGCATCCACAACGACTTGAGCCATCAGCGCCTGCCGCCCTGATTTGTTCTCGACTATCACCCCGCCCAGCACGTCCCGCCTCACTATGGGGGCGCAGAAGTACGTGTGGAGCATTATGTCCACGCCCGCGTCTACGCACATCTTCAGCACCACGTACTTGAACTTCTCCACGTCTATCGCGTAACTGTACGCCAGCTCGCCCGCTCTCGTCGGATAGTCCTTCTGCTCATACGGGCTCTTACCCAGCCCGTTCATCTCCTTGAGCCTGAGTATGATCTCCTCTCCAATCCCGCGCACCGTCTGAGTTGAATCCGGCTCCACCTGGTTGCGAAAGCCGTTGATGCACGCCATGAGCGAAGCGGTCGCCGTGCCGCCCAGATAGCCGAAGCGCTCCACTAACACGGTGCTTGCCCCGTTCCGCGCCGATGCGATCGCCGCAGTCAGTCCCGCCGGCCCTCCGCCTACCACCAGCACATCCGCCTGGCGGCTGATCGGAATTTCGCGCGAACGTTCTCTGTAGGTCCTCATTCTTCCTCAACCGGATCCGGTTTGGGTTGCAAAAGCACGCCGTCGCGGAGCAGCTTCGTTTGAACTTCCCTCACGTCGACCTCGCGTGGCGCAACGTCTCTGGACGAGGCAATTGCCGCCGCCGTCCCCGCGGCCTGCCCGCAAAGCAGGCAGCACACCGTGTTGCGCGTGCTGTTGTGAGCGACCAGATCCACCGTCATCATCCTCCCCGCCACGAGCAGATTATTTACTCCCCGCGGGACCAGCGCCCGGTAAGGAATACCATAAGCCCCGGCGTCGCGCACCAAATACTTGCCGTTGTCAATGAACGCGAAGCAGCCGATCTGGTCGTCGAACTGCCTGGCCTGGGTGCAATCGTCCTGAGTCAGTTCGTAGTCCCCGTGCACCGCCCTGCCGCGGCGCTGCCCCACGGACGGAGCCGCGCCTGCCGGGTAGCATTCCCCGCACCCGGCAAAGTTCCTCCGAAAAAGATCAGCGACGTCGAACATTCTTTTCCGGAGATCCGTTTCCGCTGCGGTCAGCGCCTGAACGTCGAGCCCATCGTTCGGGCCGAAGTTGATGCAGTTGCAGAAAGTGAGTTCCCGCGGGCGAAGTGATGAGGAGAGAAAGTAGCTGGGAGCTCCTTCAATCCCAGCATCCGTCAGCTTTCGCATATTTATCCCCAACCGCACCAGCTCGAGCCGATCGCCTCGGGGCTTGACCGCATGTGCAAGTTGCGTTATCAAGCCTCTCTGGTCCAGGTCTCTTTCGAGCGCGTCCAGGTCCACGTTGCAAAGCCTGAACGTAAACCCCGCAGCATACGCACCCGGCTCTCCCGGCTTGAACTGTTCGAAAGGCGCTCCGGCGTGAGCCGCCAAATCACCATCTCCCGTGCAGTCCACGTACTGTTTCGCTCGAATGAGCGCGCGACCCGCCTTGTTCCAGACGACCACTCCCTCTATGCGGCCGTCCGTCACTCGCGCGCCCTCGACGACCGTGTGAAGGAGAAGCTTCACCCCCGCCTCGATGCACATCGTCGCCGCCGCAACCTTAAAAGTCTCCGGCTCGACAGGCGTCAACATGCTGACGAAAGCTCCGCCGCGCTGCATCCTTACGTGCCCCACTCCGCCCCCGAGCCGCTCTACGCGGTCAACCAGCTCCTGTCCAATGCCGGCGACTACGCGCGTGCGTTCGGCGCCGGGGTGCGCGTCGAAGATGTTGAAGAAGCTGTGAAGTCCCGTCGCACCGGTGATTCCAATCCCCCCAAGCCAGCCCGCCCTCTCCACCAACAGCGTCCTTGCTCCACTTCTAGCCGCCGCTATCGCCGCCGCTATGCCAGCCATCCCTCCACCCGCCACCATGACATCCCACGACCCGTACCGCGTTTGCTCAACGTCAGGCACTTCCATCCAACCCCCCTGCCGTCAATTCGAGACCAATGATTGCGTCTTCTCACAAATGGGTGAATTTTGCGCGCATTCCATCAACTCCGGACATCATAGTTCACCCCTCGCCCTTCCGCAACCTCCGTCGGCGAGCCATCGCGGTAGGACGCTGGGTTAACCAACCCGAGCCGGAATCGTTCCACCCCCCCTGACGTGGGCTTCACGGCACGACGAGTCTCAGGTAGGTCCGGCGAGTCGCCGCTCAGTGCCCTTGCAGTGCCCCGGCAGAAAACGCCGCCAGGCCGCGGCTGTTCCCTGTTGCGCAAAAGCATATCGAGCCGGTAATATACCAGCAGCGACACGAAAGTAACCATACTCGTGTTTCCGGTGCGATTGCGCAAGTCGCCACAGGCTGAAGTGAATACCGTCCATGGAGGGCGGATCTTGCGTCCAAAACTTAATTCTCAGCCGCTGGTTCTGGGACTTGCTCGTTCAGGTCTGGATCGGCTTAGTCCTTGAAATCGAAAGACTTGCGTCGGTAACAGACACGGTAAGACTGTGGCAGCACGGCTCGGCGATTTCTATTGCTGGCAAAATGATACCATCGTGATACTATTAACCTGCAACCAGATGGTTCGCTGTACCTACGAGCACTGACGAGGGCCGCAAATGGCGAGCATCTACCTGCGCGGGGCGCGCTACTACATCAAGTTCTACCTGGCCGGGAGACAGCACCTCAGGTCGCTGGACACAACGGACGCAGGAGAGGCCGAGCGAAGGAAAACTGAAGCCGAGGCAAGAATTAGCACAATAAAGGGCGGATTTAACAGCGTTCCGGCAGGGATTGACCCCGCTGACTTCGTCCTGGGCCGTGCCTCCTCCCCCGCCCACAGGGAGAGCCTGGAGATAACGTTCAGGGAGCTCAAAGGGGCCTACTTCGCAACAGCCGGGCATGACCTGTCGCCGGCTTCCCTCACGACTCAGCGTATACACCTCGAGCACTTCGAGAACTTCCTCGGCGGCCGGGCCGACCTGCCTGCATCCACAATCACTCCTGAACACATCGAGGAGTACGTTGAGTCGAGGGGAGAATCCGTCAAGGAGGTCACGCTCAGAAATGAAGTGCAGACGGTCCGTCGGGTCTTCAAGTATGCGATGGAAAGGGGCTACCTGAAAAACAATCCTGTTGATCTGAGCGGTATAGTCGCGGGCGCGGCAAAGCGCCGCTCGGCGACAAAGGCGGAGGTGGAGGACCGGCGGAAACGCGCCAGTCCCTCGGAGGGAGAGGGAATCGGTCTTCGCAGATTCCGGTATCTTACCCTGGATGAAATGGGGAGGTTGCTCGCGCTCAGCAAGGGCACATACCTTTATTTGATGCTCAACGTTGCCATCCACACGGGGCTGGGAAAGGGTCAGCTCGTTTCCCTTCGATGGAAAGATGTGAAGCTTGATGTCAGAAAGATTTTTGTGGAGGCCAGGACGCAGGCGGGCGGGAAGGTGGGTTCAAGTGGCGAAATAAGTATCCCGCAGGGCCTAGTGTCCTTGCTCAAGGCGCAACATGAAAGAAGCCCCCGAGGTGAATATGTTTTCTGCGACCCTGATCTGCGTCCCGTTTCTGCGCGCAGGGCCAGCCGTGACCTCGCCGAGCTGGTGGCCGCTACGGAGTTTGAAGGGATAGGGTTTGAGTCGCTGCATCATTCGTTCCGCGCAGGCGCTGAGCGCACGAGGGAGCAAGCAGCCTATAGCTTGCAGTCTGCAGCGGAAGCATCCGGGGTACGAGTTGCCTCGGCTGCGGCGAGCGCGGCGTCATCTCCACCTCTCTCCCCGGGTAAGCCGGTGAAAGTCGTCGCGGAGAGTCCTGGCCGGAAGAAGCAGCCGGCAACTGAGGAGGCGGAAGGGCTTGCCCTCCTTCGCGAGACGGCCGGAGCCCACGCTGGCCCACACCCGTCGAAGGTGCACGGCGCTGTGCTGCCCCCCGCTGACGCCTTTTCCCGCGCCCAAGCCATCGCTTTGCACATTGAGGGCTCTCGTGTGATCCTCTGCTGGCGTAGTGAAGGCGATGTAACAACCGACGTCCGCAGTCTCTGCTACGTGGAGGCCGAGGCATCCGCGGGGCAGGCTGCCACCGCAGCAATCGACCATTTCAGGCGCGGTGATAAGCTGTTCGTCCTGGGGGAACACGCGTCCCTTCTGGCCGGAATACTCGGCAGGGAGTTCCAATCTCCCATTAACCGAGGTCTGATAGATGCAGAAAAGCCAGAGGCCCCGGCGGTACTTGAAAGGGCATTGCAGCCGGTGAGGGACGCCGATGCGCGTCTTGTCAGCGTCGTCTTTTCCCTGGTGCCCCCCGCTGAGGGCGGCCGCTTTCGGATGCACAAGGAGCTGCTCCGGAAACTGCTTGACCGTGAGGGCAGAGAAATTGCTTTCGTCCCGGTCGCTGAGGCTGCCGCGAGGGAAAGGCTCCCCGCCGCCGGTGGCCGCGTCGAAGCGACAGTTTATTTCGGCGCCGATTCAGTCGAGGCGGTGCTGGCCTTCGCTGGTGTAATTGGCAAAAGCCGGCTCGTTTCACGCGGCTTAGAATATATGTTCGAGAAGCTCGCCCACATAACGGGGCTGCCGAAGTCCTCCCTTAAAGCCCGGATTTTGGACCGAACCTCGCCGCTCGATGATCAGGCCCTTCGCCTGGCTTTCGAGATGTGCGCGGCTGAGCTTTTCGATGCCGTCGCCGCAAAGCTTGCTGACGAGGTAGCCGGTGCCTGGCCGCCCGACTGCAAGGGGTCAGTGAGGCTTTGCGGAGCGGGGGGGTTATTGCCAGGCGCATCCATGCTCGTCCGAAGGGCGCTGGAGCAGGTCGGACTGGCCGATAAGTTTGCTGAGATAGAGGTCGCCACCGACCCGCTCTTGGCTCCTGTGCGCGGCGCGCTCCTCTTCGCCGAGTCAAAGCTCGACGGTGACAAGCCGGCCTAGCCTGCATCCTGGCGCCAAGCCGTACCGCGTTTCTTTTACCCGGATCGAACGGCCGCAGGCGCATATTCGGATTTGGGTAGTTCCGCGCCGGGCAAAAGACACGGGGACTGTGTATAATGGATGACTCTCGTCCAGAACGACAACAGCGGCCGTTGGCTGGCAACTCGCAGAAAAGGAGCTCAACATGAAGAAGGCGCTCATCGTATGGGGGGGATGGGAAGGTCACGAACCGGAACAGGTCGCGGGGATATTGGAAGAAGGTCTCACGCAGCGCGGCTTCGAAGTGGAGGTCTCAAACACCCTCGACTCCTTACGCGACCAGGCGTATCTCGAATCCGTCCACCTGATCGTTCCCGAATGGACGATGGGCAAAATAGAAAAGGAACAGCTCCAGCCGCTGCTTCAAGCCGTCGAGAACGGCACGGGCATTGCCGGAGTGCACGGCGGCATGGCCGATTCATTCCGCGAGGCCACCCCCTATCAATTCATGGTCGGCGGGCAGTGGGTTGCTCATCCCGGCGGCGCCGGTGTCACCTACGACGTGCATATCGAAGATGCTGAAAGCCCCATCACCAAGGGCCTCGAAGACTTCACCGTCACCTCCGAGCAGTATTACATGCACGTTGACCCTGCGATACGCGTCCTGGCCACGACGAGATTCGGCGACGTGGTCATGCCCGTAGCGTGGACCAAGACATACGGCAAAGGGCGCGTCTTCTACTGCTCAGTGGGGCACAACGCGAAGGTCACCCGCCATCCTACCGCGCTCGAATTCATAATGCGCGGCATGGTCTGGGCCGCTTCCGGCAAGGAGTAAGCGATCTACGCCGAGGACTAAGCCTTGCGCTTAACGTCGTGGCCGCCGAACTGCTGGCGCATCGCCGCCAAAAGCTTCGCCGCGTAGCTCTCGTCCTGCCGGCTTACCAAGCGCATGAGAAGCGAAAGCGTTATCACCGGCGCCGGCACGTCCTGATCGATCGCCTCCGCCAGCGTCCAGCGTCCTTCCCCGCTATCGGCCACCCATGCCTTTACGTCCTTGAGCTCCTGATCCTCGGCGAGCGCCGCCGCCGTAAGATCGAGGAGCCAGGAGCGCACCACACTCCCGTAGCGCCATATGTCCGCGACCTGGCTCAGGTCCAGGGCAAATTCCTTCTTCGCCTTCAGTATCTCGAAACCCTCCGCGTACGCCTGCATCAAGCCGTACTCGATGCCGTTATGGACCATCTTTACGAAATGTCCCGCGCCGCTCGGGCCGACGCGCCCCCATCCCTTATCCGGTCCCGGAGCGAGCGTCTCGAGAATCGGCCGCAGCCTCTCGACCGCCTTCTCATCTCCCCCGACCATCATGCTGTATCCCTCGCTGATTCCCCAGACGCCGCCTGACGTGCCCACGTCCACAAAATGGAGGCCCTTCTGCTTCAGCATCTCGCCGCGCCGCATCGTATCCTTGTAGTTGCTGTTGCCGCCGTCAACGATTATATCTCCCGAAGAGAGCCGCTCCGCGAGATCGCGAATAACCTTCTCCGTTACGTCTCCAGCCGGGACCATCATCCACACCGCGCGCGGCGGCCGCAGCTTTCGCACCACCTCTTCCAGCGACCGCGCCCCTTCCGCCCCTTGTGCTTCCGCTGCCTTGATTGCCTCTTCGTTCAAGTCAGACGCAACCACGCGATGCCCGCCGCTAAGGAGCCTCGTCGCCATATTCGCGCCCATCCTTCCCAACCCGATCATCGCTGCGTCCATTATTCGTCTCCTAGTCGTCGCCTTTCTCTATACTTGCGCGGAGCGCCGCGACGTTCTCGGCCACGGTGGCTTTGCTGTTGAATACGCTCGATCCGGCAACGAGCACCGTCGCCCCGGCGCTCACGGCCTTCGGGGCGCTTTCGGTATCTATCCCGCCGTCCACCGCGATGGGAACGTTCAGGCCGCGCTGCTGGAGCATCTCTCGGAGCCGCCTTATCTTGTCGAGTTGGCTCTCGATGAATTCCTGCCCGCCGAAGCCCGGATTAACGGTCATGAGCTGGATGAAATCCGCTACTTCGAGGAGCTCTTCCAGGGCGTTGAGCGACGTCGCGGGGTTTATTGAAACACCCGACTGAACTCCCAGGTCGCGGATCACCTGGAGCACTCGATGCGGATGCGTGCACGCCTCCTCGTGAATTATCAGCCTCTCCGCCCCTGCCTCCGCGAACGCCGAGACGTAAAGCTCCGGTCTGTAGATCATGAGGTCGGCATCCACCATCCCCTTCGTATGCTGTCGGACGGCCTTTACGACGTCGGGGCCGAACGTGATGTTCGGGACGAAGTGCCCATCCATCACGTCCACCTGAAACGCTTCACATCCGGCCGCCTCTGCATCCCTCACCTGTTCGCCCAACCGGGAAACATCCGCTGCAAGGATCGAGGCCTCAATGATTGCCATCGCGTCGTTCTCCCTTCACCGTGCGCGCAAGAGTTTGCTCAGAAAGCTTTCGCAAGATACTGTAATCCCGCTATCACATCCTCGCCCAGGTGCAAGCGGATAACCGACCTCCCCGCCTCGCGCAGAGCCTCCCTGTCTCCCATCGCCTGGGCCGCTTTGAGCACGCCGAAAGTGATTGAAGATGCAGCCGCCCCCGCCTCTTCGGGGATCGGCGCATCTTTCCGATCGTCAGCCGTAAACTGGATGAAGTATCCGCGCCCGGCGTCCCCCTTGTGCAGTTGACCCGTCGAGTGCAAGAACCGCGGCCCGTAGCCCACCGTAACCGCCAGCCGCAGGCTATCCCTGAGCCGGTGCCGCAGCGCCTGCAGCGCGGCGTAGGTCTCCAGGGAGGGCTTCACGTAGGCATGGATGGCCACATATGCGCCCGGCTTGCCTTTTGCTAGGAATGCCTTCAGCGCCTCCGCGGGCGAGGCTCCCTTTGCGTCGCCGTAGACCGAAATCCCTTCTCCAGTCAGCCTCGGCTCCGCCTCCGGCAGCGCGCCCTTCTTCACGTACTCGTCCACCATCCGCCGCGCCAGCACCTTTGCCGCATCCACGTTCGGCTGGTCAAACGGATTTATACCTAAGCGATGCCCGGCGACGGCCGTTGCCATCTCCCACAGAAAGAACTGTCCGCCGAGGTCGTAGAGGTCACCCAAGCCCAGTCTCACCACCGGATGGCCGGCATCTTCCAACGCCTTGATAGCTGCGTCATTATTCTTATGCCCCTCCATCTGCAGGTGAGCGAACCACCGGTCGTCTCCGTAGACGTCGGGCGGTTCCAGCGTCTCGCCGACCAGGGGCAGTATCCCGCGCCCTTCCTTGCCGGTGCTCTCCGCTATCAACTGCTCCACCCAGTCGCCGAAGCTGGAGACTTCGGGGGAAGCGACCAACGTGAGCTTATCTCGCCCTCGATTCGCAAGCTCACCAATTATCGCTCCCATGCGCGCTGCGGGATTATTTCTGACATTAACATGCGGCTCCTTGCTGCAAATCATCCTCGTCGCCCGGTCCAGGAGGAGACGAAGGTCAACGCCGACCAGCGCTGCAGGCACCAAGCCAAAGTACGACAGCGCCGAGTACCGCCCGCCGATGTTCGGATCGTTGAGAAAAGTCGCGCGGAACCGGTGCTTCTCGGCAAGAAGGGCGAGCTTGCTGCCGGGGTCAGTTATCGCAACGAAGTGCTCCCCCGCACCTTCCTCACCCAGTGATTCCGCAACCCGGTTGTAGAAGAACTTGAAGAGCGAAAGGGTCTCGACCGTGGTGCCCGATTTCGTTGAGACGACGAAGAGGGTCCGCCGCGGATCGAGCCTTTCCGCCTGCCCCAGCACCGCACCGGGATCCGTACTGTCGAGCACCCCCAGGTCCAGGTAACCCTCTCTGACGCCGAAGGTTTTCCGAAAGACCTCTGGGGCCAGGCTCGAGCCGCCCATTCCCAGAAGCAGCGTCTGCGTGTAGCCCTCCGCACGCACGCGGTCAGCGAATCCTTCCAACTCCTCAACGCTCTCATTCATCGCCTCGACCGTGTGGAGCCAGCCGAGGCGGTTCGTAATCTCCTCCGGCTCAGGCTTCCACACCGTGTGATCGTGCTTCCATATCCGGGCCACGATCTTCTGTTCTGCGATCTCGTCCAAAGCCCTGTCGAAGTCGGCGCGGTACTTTCCCAGAGACGCCGACTCATTCATCGCTGCCATCTCTCACCTCTTGCGCATCAAGGCCTTTGCCTTGGCCACGACGTTTTCTGCGGTGAAGCCGAGCTTCTGGAACACGAGCCCCCCCGGCGCGCTGGCGCCGAACCTCTCCAACCCGATTACGGCCCCGTCCAGCCCCGCGTAATGCTCCCATCCCAGCTTTACCCCCGCCTCGACCGCGACTCGCGCGCGCACCCCCGGCGGCAGGACGCTTTCGCGATATTCCTTCGCCTGCTTGTCTAAAAGCTCCCAGCTCGGTATCGAAACCACCCTCGCCTTTATCCCCTCAGCGCCGAGCTTCCTTCCAGCCTCCAGCGCTGCGTGCACCTCCGAACCCGTGCCGATTATTATCACCTCGGGGCTTCCCTTCGCCGACTCCCACAAAACGTAGCCGCCTCGGTGCAACCCGTCTGCAGCGCCCAGCCCCGTCCGGGCCAGCACCGGCAGGTTCTGCCTCGTGAGTATCAAAGCCGTCGGTCCCTTATCGTTGAGCAGAGCCGCGCGCCATGCTTCCGCCGTCTCCGTCGCGTCGGATGGGCGTATGACCGTGAGATTCGGAACAGCGCGCAGATTCATCAGTTGCTCGATCGGCTGGTGCGTCGGTCCATCTTCCCCGACCCCGACGCTGTCGTGAGTGAACACGTAGATCACGTGCAGGCCGCTCATCGCCGCCAGCCGAATGGGCGGCCGCATGTAGTCGGAAAAAACCAGGAACGTTGCCGTGTACGGAATAAGGCCGCCGTGCAGCGCCATCCCGCTGGCGATTGCTCCCATTGCGTGCTCCCGCACGCCGAAGTGAAGGTTCCGCCCGGACGAGCCATCGGGCGCAAAGTCTCCTCCGCCTTCGATCAGGGTTTTCGTGCTGGGAGCGAGATCCGCCGAGCCTCCCGCGAGCGCCTCAACCCGCTTCGCTATGGCGTTCAGCACTTTGCCCGACGCGCTGCGCGTCGCGATAGGGGAACTGCCCGGCGGGAACAGATCCTTCAGCCCTTCATCCCAACCCTCTGGAAGCTCGCCGCGGAGCTGCAGCTCAAGCTGCCTTCCCGGACCGGGGTATGCCTTCCTGTACGCATCAAACAGTTCCAGCCAGTCCTGCTCCGCCGCCTTGCCCCGCGCGACCGCCTTTCGCATGTGCGTCCGCGCCTCCTCCGGCACGTGGAAAGCCGGCTCCTGCGGCCAGCCCAGCGTCTCCTTTGCCGCCTTCACGCCCTCTTCACCCAGCGGCTCCCCGTGAACCTTCGCCGTCCCCTGCTGCGGACTCCCGTAGCCGATGATGGTCTTGCATATAATGATCGACGGCCGTTCGTTCTCCGAACGAGCTTCGCAAATCGCCGCATCAACCGCCTCAACGTCCAGCCCGTCAATCGGCCCCACCACGTGCCAGCCGTACGCCTCGAAACGCGCCCCGACGTCCTCCAGAAAATTCGTGTCCGTGCTCCCCTCGATTTGTATCTTGTTGCTGTCGTAAAGATAGATGAGTTTGCCCAGCTTGAGCGTCCCCGCCAGGCTCGCGGCTTCGGCGCTCACTCCTTCCTGCAGATCCCCGTCGGATACCAGCGCGTAAGTGTAGTGATTTATGATCTCGTGATCGCGTCTGTTGAATTTGTCGGCCAGCATCCGCTCTGCGATTGCCATTCCCACCCCGTTCGCAAAGCCCTGCCCCAGGGGGCCCGTCGTCGTCTCGACGCCCGGAGCGCACCAGTACTCCGGATGTCCCGGCGTCCTGCTCTCCCACTGCCGGAAGTTCTTCAGCTCATCCATCGGCACGTCGTAACCGGTCAGGTGGAGAAGCGAATACAGCAGCATCGAAGCATGGCCCGCCGACAGGACAAACCGGTCGCGGTCCGGCCATTCCGGATTAGCTGGGTTATGTTTTAGGTAGCGGTCCCACAGCACGTAAGCCATAGCCGCCGCACCCATCGGCGCACCCGGATGTCCCGAATATGCCTTCTGAACCGCGTCCGCCGCCAGAAATCGGATCGTGTTGATGCACGTGTTGTCAAGATTCGCCTGCTCTGTCACTTCGTCTCTCCTTTTCTGCAGGGCACAGCAGCGTCCCATACATTCCATCGCAAGGGGCTCCCGCCCCCGGCCAAAAGCCAGTCATCCGAGTCCGCACACGGAAACCCCCCAGTTCCCAGTCAAAATAACACACAACCGCATCGCAGCCAATATCAAATGCACCCGGCGCGGCGCAAGCTGGGGGTTGGGCTTGACGGATTGGTGGACTCGCGTCCTATCCGTGAATAGAGTCCAGCGGCGAG
>CAZUUK010000057.1:16193-20475 GCA_964622675.1 uncultured Planctomycetota bacterium
TTCAACCGCTGATCCCTGAGTTCATATGCGTCGGTGGCAACGGCGTTTACAAATCGCCGGTCGTGCGAGATGAACATCACCGCCCCTGCAAAGCTCCTCAGCGCTTCCTCCAGCACCTCTATGCTCGGCAGGTCGAGATGACTCGACGGCTCGTCCAGCATCAAAACATCTGCCCGCGTATTCATCAGGAGCGCCAGCACAAGACGCGTCCGCTCTCCTCCACTCAGCACCGCTACCTTCTTACCAACCGCCTCGCCTTTGAAGAGGAGCTTCGCAAGCAGATAGTGAATCTGATTGTGATTGAGATCAGTTTCCTCCGCAACCGATTCGTACGCCGAAAGCTCCGGCTTGAGTCCCGCCTGCTTCTGGTCGCAGTAGAAGACCGATGCTCCCTCAGATAGCCACACATCGCCGTCATCCGCCGGCTGGATTCCCAGAGCGATCTCCATCAGCGTCGTCTTGCCGCATCCGTTCGGGCCCACTATCGCTATCCGCTGCCCTCTAGAGAGCTCCACGCTCACGTCGGCGAGCAGGGGTCTGTCGCCGAATGACTTCGCAACGCCTTCCATGCGGAGGACCGTCGCCGCATGCCATTTTGGCGGAGCCAGGTCAACTCGAACCCTGTCGCGTTCGGTTCGGGGTTTTTCAACGCGCATTTCGTCTTCCAGTTGTCTTTCTATTCGCCTCTTGATAACAACCGCTCTGCGCGCGACTTTCGCCGCCCGTTTCCTGTAATGGAAGTGAATGGTGCGTCTCTCGATCCCGCGCCCTTTTCCCTCGGCTCGGTTGACGGCTTCCTTCAGCTTTCGCACGCGCCGCTGCTGCTCCAGGTACTGCCGCTTCTGCGCCTCGAGCTTCTTCTGCTTGCGTTTTAGAAAATCTGCATACCCTCCCCTCTCGACCGTCACTTTCGCGTCCTCAATCTCAACGATCGAATCCACCGCGCGGTCCAAGAGCTCGCGGTCATGTGTAACGAGCACAAACGCGCCGGGGTAGCGTTTAAGCACCCCCTCGAGCCATCTGATCCCCTCGATATCCAGATGGTTGTCCGGCTCATCCAGCAGCAGCAGAGTCGGGTTTGCGAGAAGCGCCTTCGCCAGCGCGACCCGGCCGCGTTCGCCTCCGCTCAGGCGATTCAGGCTCAGCCCGATCTGCTCTTCTCCAAGGCCGAGCGACACAAGCGCCTCACGCGTCTTTCGTTCAAACTCATACCCTCTTGATGCCGAATATTCCGCCACTACTTCAGCATAGGAGGCCGCCGCTCGCTCGTTCGCAATTTCAGGTTCCAGCGAAAGCATCTTCCGCCTGGTCGCAAACAGTGACGGTCGTGCTGCCAGCACCTCTTCATACGCCGTTCGATCCGAGCGAAGTTCCGGCGTCTGCGGCACGTAGCACACGCCGGCAGACCGCGCCACGTGCACCACGCCTGAATCAGGTTTCAGCGCTCCCGCAATCAAATTCAGCAGCGTGGTCTTCCCGCTCCCGTTCTCGCCGACCAGACCGACCTTTCCCTCATCTGCCAGCTCGAAAGACACATCCTTGAGAACCCTCACACCGCCGAATTCGTTCGTCACGTTGTTGAAAGAAACCAATGACATCTCAGCACCGCCTTCAGCCGAAAGATTGCATGAACGCGCAGCTCCTGTCAAGGCAATAGGTTTGTCTCTCAAAGAAGGAATGCACCCCCCGTGTATAACTTGACCGGCCGCCAGCCACGCGTGGCCTCCCTGCCATTTCGCGGAACTTCCGGTTGAATCGAGCCCGAAGCGCCGTAGAATTTAATTTCCATCGCCGCACGCAGGGATGTGGAGACACGCAATGGCTGCAGTGAGGAGCACCGAAATGATTCGAGTCGGCATCCACGGCGGCCGCGGCTACGTGGCGAGGGAGCTCGCGCGGCTCCTCATCTCTCATCCCCGGGCGCAGATAGCCTGGTGGCACAGCCGCAAGGCCGGCCCCGCCGAAGAGGCTCACCGCAACCTGATGGGCACCGGCTTGACCTTCGTCTCGGGGGAAGACCTTCCCGACGCAGACATCGTCTTTATTTGCGCACCTGTTGGCGTCGCCATGGACATCGCACCGCAACTCCTGAAACGAGGCATCAAAGTAATCACGATGGCCGCCGACTTCCGTCTCGGGGACCGAAAAGCCTTCGAGCGCATCTATGGTGAGCACCGCTGCTGGGAGCTGGTGCGCGAGGCCGTCTTCGGCTTGCCCGAGCTTCATCGGGATGAAATTCGCTCCGCGAGGCTCATCGCCAATCCCGGCTGCTTCAGCTCCGCTGCAATCCTCGCGCTGGCACCCCTCGTGGAGCGCGGCGGACTCGACCTCGACCGCCTCATCGTAGACGGCGTCTCAGGCACTTCCGGTGCCGGGGCAACCCCAGATCGCTCCATGCATCATCCCGAAATCTGGCAATCTGTTATCCCTTACAATGTCGTTGATCACCGGCACTCCTACGAGATGGAGTCGGAACTATCTCAGATCGCCGGGGAGCCCGTCACCGTCCATTTCACCTCCCACTACGGTTGTTTCGGTCGAGGGATCCTGGCCACCTGTCACGCCTTCCCTAACGAGTTCCCCGAGCGTGAAGCCCTCCTCGATGCGTACCAGCAGTTCTATCGAGACCACCCCTTCGTCTCGATAAACCGGCTCTCCGCTGATCCTGACACAGCCTGGAACTACGTGCCCTACCCGAGCGTTGCCGACGTCGCCGGGTCAAACTACTGCGAGATCGGCCTGGACGTCGATGCCGAACGCCGCCGCATCGTCGTCTTCTCCGCTATCGACAACATGGGCAAGGGCGCTTGCGGGGTCGCCGTCCAGAACATGAACCTCATGTTCGACCTGGAAGAAACCACCGGCCTCACCCAGCCCGGTTTGGGCGTCTAGGTGAAGCTGCCCACACCGCAGGAGCAGCCGGCATGACGCTCGGCGCCCTCAGAGGGCTACGCGTGGACACTTTGCACACCTTTGCGCCATCGCCGCGGGCTCGGTAGAATATCCAGAGAAACCCGCACAGTCGCATGGGTCCGTGCGGCAGTGTCGATCAGAGAGGCAATCTCATGGCCAAGGATTTCCCCCTCGACCTCAGTCTGCTTCAGCGGGTCCTCGACTACTTGAACGACGCCGTCTACATCACTGATCGCGACCGGTGCATCGTTCTGTGGAACAGGAAGGCGGAGGAAATCACGGGATACCCCCGTGATGAAGTAGTAGGCCGCCGCTGCCGCGAGAGCCTACTCAACCACGTTGACAAGGAGGGACGCCCTCTTTGTTCGACGGACCTCTGCCCTCTTTATCGCTCGATGCAGGCCGACTCCGCCAGCCGCCAGCCCATCCTTGTCTACGCACACACCGCAGACCGCGGACTGCTGCCAGTCAGCGTGTCAACCGCGCCTCTCCACGACGATCAAGGCAATGTCATTGGCGGCATCGAGGTCTTCCGCGACGAGTCCGAAAGCATAATGGATCTCGAATTCGCCCGCTCCATCCAGCAGCACATCCTCACCACCGACCTTCCTTCTTTTGAGACGCTCGACATCGCAGCGCGATGCTACACGTTGGGTCTCGTCGGGGGCGACTTTTATGAGGTGAGGAAGCTTGCTCCCGAAACCGCGGGCATTCTCGCCGCTGACGTTCGCGGCCACGGGGTCAGCGCAGCCCTCTACACAATGGTCCTCGGTTCCACCTCCGAAAACTTCCGCCACCTCGCCCTGAACCCCGCCGACTTCATGACTGCTGCAAACCGGGCTCTCTCAAAACTCGCCCTCGCAGAGGTCTTCGCCACAGCCGTGTACATGGTAGTCGAAGGTGATGCGGGCATAGTCCGCTTCGCCAACGCCGGCCATCCCAGGCCGCTGCTCATCGTACCAGGCAAAGCCGCGGCCACGCTCGAAGGCGGCGACCTTCCGCTCGCCTTCCACGAAGAAGCATCCTACGAAGAGCACCGCGCCGAATTCGCGCTGGGGCAAACCATCCTCCTCTTCACCGACGGGGCCACGGAAATAGAGGATCGCCAGGGGCAAATGCTCGGCACCGACGGCCTCGCCCGCATCGCATCCGAAATAAACTGGAGCCAGGGCGAAGCGGCGCTGGACGCCCTTCACGACGCCCTTCTCCGATACTGCGCCTCCCCCCGGTTTCCCGACGACATCCTCCTCCTTTCCTGCCACCGGGTCACACCCTGAGCTCCGGTTTCACGGCCAGAACACCGCCTCGAAAGGTCCCGGAATTGTCCCTGTTTGGGCGCCTGGATCCGCAAACCCATAGTTGATCCGTC
>CAZUUK010000058.1:0-20321 GCA_964622675.1 uncultured Planctomycetota bacterium
CTCGCTGAGGAAGCCGGACTACAGACAATCGAAATGCGAGCGCTCGAGGGGCTTTCCTCAAACCTCCCCCAGGCCACGAACGCCCTCAAAGAACACGATGACGGGCGTTGGGAACGCTGGCTAGAAATCCTCGACCGCACCCAGCTCGACCCGGGAGTTATTGCGACTTCAGAACACTTCATCTACGTCGGGCGAGTCCTTTCCCCCAATTCGGCCTGACTGACTGAACGAGCCCCGGCCGCTGCATGTAGCATGTGGAGACAAGAATCAGCACACACAATGGTGGTGGCTAGTTCCAAGGCCTCACTGTCAGAACGTAATCTGGACCCTGCGCCCTTGGATCAGAAGGTTGCGATGAGCTGCAACGCGAATGAGATCCCTAGCAGGATCACCCCGGCGGACTCATACGCGCCTGAGAGACCCAAACGTTGCTGAAGCGCGAAACCAAGCTGGATGGGAAGTGTCATGACCCAAGCGAGTGATGAGACGAATGTCAGTAGCGCGAACCAAAATCCGTACCAAAGCGCGAGATAGGGAATAGCCGGGATGAAGTAGATCAATATCGCCGCATTAAGGGCCGCGCCTAAACGGGCTAGAGGGACAGGGCGGCCGCAGAAGTAACTGCGACGACAACACACGTATGGCACGAAGAGTGCCATAGGAATCACGAGATGGAGCCAACGTGGCAGACCCCAACCCCAGAAAAACCAAGCCCACAAAGTTGGCAACACAGGTATCGAAGCAAGATGTTTCGGGGCGATAAGCGGGACAAGACCGCCTATGAGATAGTTTACAAGATAGAGGAAAAGCAACATCAGATATAACCAAAGCGGCTGCTGAGCTGAATACGTCTTTCTGATGAATACGAGTGGATGGATAAGGATGTGCAGCACTTCGCGAGTTGACTGCTCAAAGCGGCGCAGGCGTCTTTCTCCGAGCACCCCCACAGCGAGGCACAGCGAAGCTAGGAATCCGAATGTCAACCCTACCCTGTTTAGGAGTGTAGCAGCGTAACTGATCCGGGGTCCCTCCTCTGAGCGCGCCCTGGGCAGCTTTTCCATGCCTGGCCAAACGCGATCCGCGTTCCCATGGCCAAGCCACCCTTGACGATTATCTGTCGTTCCCGACCATCGTTCAAGCGTGCTGAGCGTGTCCCTTTAACAACCCTTGCCGCCACGCTCCGGAAAGCTGGCGCACAATAGTCCGGCGGTACCCATGGAAGGCGCGCTCATCCGGCGGCGGTTGGCTGTCGCGTCCAGGGAGAGCTACATATGCTGGAGGTTTGGGCCAGCCTTTCGGTCTGCCCTCTGAAAGTCAAGCCCACCCCTGAAAGTTCTATCTGTCGCACGGTCTGGTGCGGGACTGGGAGCCCGACTCTGGCACCATTCTCCGCTCGCGCCGTGGTCGCGAACCGGAAACCCGCGTCCTAGAGACCGTCTCCGCTTGCACGGGCTTTCGAGCTCTATGATTCAATGGAACAGACTACAAGCCCTCACTCTGCTGGTCACAGCTCATTCGTTTTCCGGTCAAGAGCTCTGTCTGATCTCAACCAGCGCCCGCGAAGTTCGAACCACGTTACCCGCCGATCGGCTCCCGTCCTTCAGCTTCCTCACTTCCACAAAAATCGCGTGCTCATGGTTCGCAGACGGCGGCACGCCTGCAATGGGCACACTCAATCTCGAAAATGGGAAGCGGGAGGATCTGTTGATCCTCGACGAGGATTATCTCAACAACCTTCTCGAACAGGCTGCGGCCCTGCCCGCCTTGCGGCTGAATCCCCGCTAATCCCGCCGACCGCCCCGTCTTCACCCAAAAACCTACTACTACGGATCCAGCTCCGGATCCTCCGACCAGCTAACCTTCTCCCCGCCCGTATCCATCCGCGTCCTCTCTTGCAGCCTCGTATCCACCCCGGTCTGCAGAAGGCCCAACTCTTCTTCCGGAAATATCTTCTTCAGGTAGCGCGCCAGAGTTATGTTCGTCGGCCCGAACCGGTCGTGATACATGAAGTGCTCCAGGTCGTATCCCATCTGCCCTGCGTCCTCGTATCTATCCTCCGGTTCCTTCTGCAGCGCTTTGGAAAGGATCCGCCGCACTTCCCTCGACGCATCGGGCCGGAACAGCTCAAACGGTGGAAACGCGCACTCAGTCACCTGCTCCAGAATATCCGACTCCGAATCGGCGTCGAAAAGCCGCCGGCACGTCAGAAGCTCGAACATCACCACGCCCAGTGAGAATATGTCCGACCGCGCATCCGTCTCCTTGAACGACGCCTGCTCCGGCGACATATACTGTGCCTTGCCAAACAGCACCTCCCCCTCGCGGTTCACTATGTCACGCGCCTTCGCTATCCCGAAATCCGCCAGCTTCACCACACCCTCGTCCGTCATCATCACATTGCCCGGAGAGACATCCCTGTGCACGATTCCTAATGAACCTCCTTCAGCGTCCTTCTTGCTATGAGCGTATTCAAGCGCGCGGCACACGCGGCTTATTATGAACGTAACCACCTCGACCGGCACGAAGCTCTTTATCTGAACGTGCCGGTTTATGAACTCCCGCAGCGTCTTCCCGTTTATATACTCCATCACGATGAAGTAGACCCGCCCGCAGCTCCCGAGTTGATATATCTGAGCAATATTCTCGTGAACGAGATCTGCAACCAGCTTCGCCTCCGCGATGAACATCTCCACGAACCGTCGATCCTCGACTATCTCCGCCGTAAGCGCCTTCACCGCAACCTGCTTCTCGAACCCCTCCACCCCAAACTGCTTCCCCTCGTACACCGAGCCCATCCCCCCGTCGGCGATCTTTCGCACGAGGCGGAATTTGGTCTGCTGCTCCAGTTCCTCCGGAAAATCACTCAAAGCAAACCCCCTTGTTCCTAGGTGAATATCCTGAATCGCCGACCGTGTCAAGAGCCCCAAGCTGCATCTTCCTCCAGACCCGCCGCCCCGCCGCGTTATCCATCCCTTTTGTCTTGATAACCATCCCCTCCGCTCCTAAAATATCATTCGTGCGCAAGCGGGTTTCCCCGAGGAGAGTGAGATGGTAAAAACGATACTGGTTGTGGACGACAGCCCCTTGGTCACAGATATGATCAAGACAGTCCTCGAAAACGCCGGTTACAGAATCCAGGTAGCTTACGACGGCGTCCAAGCCCTCGAACTGGCCAGAGAGGACCCCCCCGACCTGATCCTGCTCGACATCGAAATGCCCAAAATGGATGGGTGGACCATGTTGAAGGAACTCCGCTTCAAGGTTCAGCTCCCGAAGAAAGTCCCGGTCGTAATGTTGACCTCCAAGGGAAAACTTCAGGACTTATCCTTCCTCGAAGGAGCGGACGGTTTCCTCGAAAAGTCCCCCGAAAATCTCAAAAAACTCGCCGAGAAAGTCGGCGAATTCCTCAAGCCCGACGCCTCATAGCCCCGTCCCTATCCGACTAACCTCTTCAGCTCTTCGACCAGCGCTGCCGCCCTCCTGCCTTCCCCCGAGAACGTTAGCCTCCTTTCACTGAGCCCCAGTATTTCTATGCACACCTCAAGCCGCTCCGGCGGAAGCAGACAACTCACCCTATCGGCCCACTCTATCACCGCCGCACCTTCCCCATACAGCATCTCGTCAGCCCCCAATGCTTCCAGCTCCGACGAACCGCTCAATCGGAATGCATCCGCGTGATACAGCGGCACCCGCCCCTCGTACCGCTTGATTAAGGTAAAGCTTACGCTGCTCACTTCTCTGGGATCCGCAACCCCCATCCCTTCGGCAATCCCCTTGACGAGAACCGTTTTCCCCGCACCAAGGATGCCTATCAGACCAACCACGTCTCCCGTCCCGAGCAGCCGCCCCAGCGTCTGCCCAATCTCCTGCGTCTCCCCAGGACCGCCGCTCTCAACGGCAAATCCGGCATCACCCGAGTTGGTGCTCATAACCACCCGGCTCCACTTGGATAACGTCACCGCTAACAAGTCGCATCTTCATCCCCCCATCCGTTACCTCCCCGATCTGGGAAACCCTCACCCCTATAGCCTCACCCTTCAGCAACGCCGCCTCCTCCGGAGAAACCGTGAAAAGCAACTCGTAGTCCTCACCATCGTACATGGCGTGCTCAAGCGGTCGTTTTCCCGTACGAATTGCCAGCTTTTCCCCGTCCGACGACACAGGGATCGCCTCTTCGTAAAGCAGCGCTCCCACTCCGCTCTCCTCCAGGATGTGACTCAGGTCAATTACCAGTCCATCACTTATGTCTATCATCGCGGTGGGCGAGCATATAGAAACAAGCCGTGCGGCCTCAGCCAGCCGCGGGCGGAAACTTAAGTGCCGCCCGAGCAGCGAACCTCCCAGCTCGCCGGTCACCATAACCGCATCCCCCAGCCGCGCTCCAGACCGCAAAATTGCCTCCCCTCCCTCAGGCACATGCCCTATCGAGCAAACCGACACAACCATCCCCCGCGGCGCTGACGTAACGTTGCCCCCCACCAGCTCGACAGAGCACTCCTCCGCCAGTGCCGCCATTCCCCGGTACATCTCCCTCGCCGCCCCCGTACCGTGCCGCTTGCTAAGCGAGACCGCCGCCAGAGCGTAATCAGCTACACCCCCCATAGCGGCTATATCGCTGAGAGACGCCCCCACCGCCTTCCATCCAATCTCGTAAGGACTGGCCTCCGAGGGATCGAAGTGCACCCCCTCCACTACCGCGTCGCAAGTCAGAAGTAGTTTCCTTCCCGGAACCTCCACAACCGCCGCATCATCCCCGATTCCCGCCTCAACCCGCTCCGAGAATCTCGCTTGCCTTCTAAGCCAACGGATAAAATCGAACTCCCCTGATTGGGCCGAGCGCGCGGACATCTCTATCCTTGTCCCTGGCATTCAGGACCGCTTACATAGCCCGGGAAGAAAACCGACCGCGGATCCGCAGTCAGACGTGTTTGGAGATCGCCATCCTCAACTTTTCCATCTCGCCCTCGGCGTAGCCGCCGGCCTTCCAGGCCGGAAAGACTCCGTCGTCGGCATGTCGAGGAACAATATGGAAGTGCAAATGGTCTATTACCTGCCCCGCACAACGGCCGTTCGCGACAAAAAGATTGAATCCTTCCGCTGATACCGCCCTCACCACAGCTTCGCACAAACGCCCGAACACCCCCGCCATAGCCTGAACCAAGCCCGCAGGAGTCTCCACCAGTGTCGCATAATGCGCCTTCGGCATGATCAACGTATGCCCCGGCCTGACCGGACTTACGTCCAGGATCGCCAGACAATTCTCATCCTCGTACACCTTAGCCGAAGGCAGCTCTCCCCTCACAATCTTGCAGAAAATGCACTCTTCCATCCCTCGCCCCCCGCCTACCTTCTGCTCTTCCACCTACTCCTCCCGCGCACGCCGTTCAACCAGCTCCAGCACAACCTGCGAAGCGCGGTCGCCCAGCCGCGGGTCTGCCATCTTCACCATTCGCGTGTAACCGCCATTCCTCTCCGCGTACCGCGGCGCAATCTCATGGAAAAGCTTCCGAATCGTCGGCTTGTGCGGCAGCCTCTTCAGAGCCAGGCGAATCTGGTGAACCCCTCCCTTCTTCCCCAGCGTTATCAGCCTCTCCGCAAATCGCTGGAGCTCTTTCCCCTTCTCCTTCGTCGTTATTATCCGCTCGTGCTCAAAAAGACTTACGGTCATGTTCCGCAGAAGTGCACGACGGTGACTAGGTGACCGATTAAGCTTTCTTCCCGACTTCCGGTGACGCATCCTCGTTCCTCCGGCCTCTCAATTTTCCAATTCCATTCCAAACGACAGCCCCAGAGCCCCCAGCTTTTCCTTGACTTCTTTCAACGAAGTCCTGCCGAAGTTACGGATCTTCAGCATGTCCGACTCGCCTCTCGTTACCAGATCATGCAAAGTAACTATCCCGTCAGACTGAAGGCAATTAGAAGCCCTCACCGAAAGCTCTAGCTCAGCCACACTCTTGTTCAGCTTATCTCGAAGCGCTTCAGCCTCCGCTTGCTTCTTTAGCTCTTCCTCCTCCGTCTCGCCCCCTACCTCGACCTCCTCCCCCATCTCGAAGTACTGCACGAACGGTGTTATGTGCTTCCTGAGCATCTTCGCCGCTTCCACCAGCACCATCTCCGGCGAAACACTCCCATCGGTCCAGATCTCCATTATCAGTCGGTCGTAGTCCGTCATCCTCCCAACACGCGTATTCTCCGTGGAATATCTCACCCGCAGCACCGGCGAGAAAATCGAGTCCACCGGTATCACACCTATCACCTGTTCCCCTTCCCGATCTTCCTCCGCCATAACATATCCCCTCCCCTTCTTCGCTGCCATCTCAACAGCGAACTTCGTTCTCTTACTCAGCGTTGCTATGTGATGCTCCTTGTTTACCACCTCGACGCTCTCGTCCGCCTGTATGTCACCTCCTGTAACCTCACCCTTCTTCCGGACATCAATCTTAAGCGTCTTGGGAACGTCGCTGGCCATTTTCAGCACTACCTTCTTCAGATTGAGTATTATCTCGGTGATGTCCTCGACGACCCCCGGAATCGTGCTGAACTCGTGCTGAACACCCTCGAACTTCACGGATGTTATCGCAGCCCCTTCCAGCGCCGACAGCAGCACACGCCTCAGACTGTTCCCTATTGTGGTTCCGAATCCTCTCTCGAACGGCTCGATCACGAACTTCCCGTAGGACTCGGTGAGCGTTTCCCGATCACATACGACACGGCTAGGAAGCTCAAGACCTCTCCACCGAATTCGCATCTCCGCCTCCCGTTAAGCCTAAAGTGTAATAACCTGCCGGTTTTCCGGTACGCTATCTCGAGGCAAACTCAACCACCAGTTGCTCCTGGGCGGGAACCCCAATCTCCTCCCGTTCCGGCGACCTCAGTACAGTCGCTTCCAGCAACTCGTAATCCGCTTGAATCCAGGCTGGCACCTCGCGATCCCGCGCCGCCTCGACGAACGTTTTTACTTGCTCTCGAACACCTTCCTTCTTCTTCACCTTGATCACTTCTCCTGGCACAACCACGTACGACGGTTTATCCACGCGACGATCCCCAACCTGGATGTGACCATGACTTATGAGCTGTCTCGCCTGCGCACGAGAAACCGCAAGCCCCCCCACGTAAACCACGTTATCCAGCCGCCGCTCCAGCAGCTTCACCAGGTTCTCGCCGGTGTTTCCCTTCTGCTTGACAGCTCTTGCGAAAACGCCCCGGAACTCTCTCTCCATGATGCCGTAATGCCGCTTCATCTTCTGCTTCTCGCGCAAGTGAATCGCATATTCTGATACCTTCCCGCGCCGCCAAAGGTGCATCCCCGGCGGGTATTCTCGCCTCGACATCGCGCACTTCGGCCCTACGCAGCGAGCCCCCTTAAGAAACAGCTTCACACCCTCCCTCCGACAAATCCTGCACTTGGGACCTGTATATCTGGCCATCCGAAAAATCTCCCTCGCCCGCTAGACGCGTCGTTTCTTCTTGGGTCTGCATCCGTTATGGGGTAGCGGCGTCACGTCCTCTATCGAACGTACAGTAAGCCCCGCCGCCTGCAAAGCCGTAATAGCCGATTCCCGCCCTGAACCTGGCCCCTTCACCCTGACCTCGATCTCCTTCAATCCAAACTTCTTCGCCTTCTCAGCAATGCTCTCCGCAGTTCTCTGCGCCGCAAAAGGCGTGCTCTTTTTCGCCCCCGAAAACCCCATCGTTCCCGCGCTCTCCTGGCAAAGAGTTTCCCCCTGCTGATCTGTTATCGTAATAATCGTGTTGTTGAACGTCGAATTTATATGAGCGACCCCACTGCTCACCATCCGACGCACCTTCCTTTTGGCCATATACTCTTATCCTCCTAATTGCTTAACGCTCTTCTTCCCCGCCACCGTCTTCCGCGGACCTTTCCTCGTGCGCGCATTCGTCCTCGTTCTTTGTCCCCTCACCGGCAGCCCCTGACGATGTCGAAGCCCCCTGTAGCACCTGATCTCTCGCAAACGGCTTACGTTCTGCTGCACCTGCCGCCGAAGCTGCCCCTCTATCACATAGCTCCGTTCGATTATCCCCCCTATCCTGGACAGCTCATCCTCCGACAAGTCTTTCGCTCGCACGCTCTCTTCCACCCCAGCCTCCCCCAGTATCCCCTGGGCACCCCGTCGGCCGATGCCGTAAATGTACGTTAGTGCTATCACGCTGCATTTGTCTCCCGGAATATCGACACCTAAAATACGCGGCATTCATAACCCCTTTCGGCGCAAGCTCTTACTTTCCTTGACGCTGCTTGTGGCGAGGGTTCTTACATATAACCCGCACCACCCGCCCGCGCCGGATTACCTTGCAATCTTCACACATCCTCTTAACTGAACTCCTAACCTTCATCACTTCACCACCTTAAAGCTTCTCTCAATCCCCGGAAACTCACCTGCACGTCTTCCTACTCCCTGAATACTATCCTCCCTCGAGACAGATCGTACGGCGAAAGCTCCACCACAACCCTGTCTCCCGGAAGAACTTTAAGAAAGTACATGCGCATCCGACCGGAAACGTGCGCCAGAATCTCATGCCCGTTCTCCAGCTCCACCTTGAACATAGCATTCGGAAGCGCCTCTTTCACAACAGCTTGCACCCTTATGGGTTCTTCCTTTGCCATACTTTTCAATTCCCTTTTGTCGCCGACGCGGCGCCTCGACCTGCCTCTCAGGCCGTTAGTACCTGCGCCCCATCCTCTGTCACCGCCACAGTGTGCTCATAATGCGCTGAAAGAGAACGGTCACTCGTTATCACCGTCCAGCCGTTCTCCTCCACTTCCACTTCGTAGCCTCCCGCGTTCACCATCGGCTCGATCGCCAGCACCATCCCCGGCTTCAGGATCAGGCCTCCTTCGGGATAATCGTCAACGAAATTTGGAACCTGAGGCTCCTCGTGAAGTTTCGATCCTATCCCATGACCCACAAACTGCCTGACCACCGAAAAACCCTCCTCCTCAGCAGTATGCTGGATCGCAGCCGACACCTCCCGCAGGCTCCCCCCTGGCTTCACCTGGTCCACAGCCGCGCTCAATGCCTTCCGGCACGTCTTCATGAGCCTTCCCGCCTCGGCCCCGACTTTCCCCACACCGACCGTAACCGCCGCGTCCGCGTAATAGTTCTTATACCTCACCCCAACGTCAAAGCTTACAACATCCCCCTCCTCCAGCCTCCGCTCCCCGGGTATCCCGTGAACCACCTGCTCGTTTATGGACACACAAAGAGACGCCGGGTAGCCCCGGTATCCCTTAAACGCAGGATGCCCTCCTCGTTCCAGAATCACCTTCTCCACCTTAGCATCCATCACTCCCGTTCGCAACCCTGGTTCCGCCTCTGCACTCACCAGTTCAAGTACCTCCGCAACTATCTCCCCAGCCTTGCGCATCAAACCAATTTCTCGCAGCGACTTTATCGTTACCACTTCAGCTTATCTCCTGGATCCTAACCGATCAGCGAAAAGCCTCCTTACCTCCTCCTGCACCTCTTCCGGCGGTGGGTCGCCCGCCACCCTTTCCAGTAACCCCTTCCTCTTGTAATAATCAATCAGCGGCGCCGTCTCCCTTTGATAGACCCTAAGCCTTTCCCGCACGACCTCCGGCCTGTCATCATCACGCTGATGCACCTCCCCGCCACACCTGTCGCAGACTCCTTCCCGCTTAGGCGGCATGTTCTCCACGTGGTAGTTCCACCCACACTTCCCGCATACCCTCCGACCCGACAACCGCCTAACCACCGTATCCTCGTCCACGTCAAAATATATAACCGCATCCAGGCTGCCGTTGCGCCCTCTGAGAATCCCGTTCAGAGCCTCCGCCTGCTCTACCGTCCTGGGAAATCCGTCCAGCACAAACCCCCCGTCAATGCCCTCCAGCTTCTCAGCCACAATACCAACCACAATCTCATCCGGAACAAGCTCTCCACCCTCCATATACCCTTTCGCCTTTGACCCGAGCGGCGTCCCACCCCTCACACCATCTCTTAGAATCTCCCCTGTCGATATGTGCGCGAACCCGTACCTTCTCGCAAACAGTTCGGCTTGCGTCCCTTTTCCCGCGCCCGGCGGTCCTAGGAAGGCCAATCTCATCTCCGCCCCCTTATCCTTCCCTTCTTCAGGAATCCATCGTAGCTCCTCATAACTAACTGCGACTCAATCCGCTGAATCACGTCAAGCCCCACTCCTACCACGATCAGGATCGCCGTTCCGCCGTAGAGCGCCGCCACCACTCGATCCAAACCGATCCCCTTCATGACCAGAACGGGCATGATCGCAACCACCGCCAGGAAAACCGCCCCCGCCAGCGCTATCCGCGTCATTATCCTCTCCAGATACTGCGCAGTTCGCCTACCAGGTCGCACCCCCGGAATAAAGCTCCCGTGCTGCTTCATGTCGTCGGCAAAATTCACCGGGTTGAATGTCACCGCCGTGTAAAAATAACAGAAGAAAATTATCAACATCACGTACATGAGGTTGTAAACAAACCCGTAGTAATTGAACACCTTGTTCGCCAAAAAAGCGTTATTGGTACTCATGGCGATGAACTGAGGTATCTGAAGCAGCGCCTGCGCAAAAATTATCGGTATCACCCCCGCGTGAGTCACCCTCAGCGGAAGATAGCTCCTCATCCCCTGCGTCCGCCGGATACCCCGCACCTGACTGGCGTGCTGGAACGGAATCCTACGCTGTCCCTGAGTCAGAACCACCACCGCAGCCACCACCCCGAAAAACAGCGCCATCATCAATATTAATTTCCCGATGTCCATCTCCCCTCCAGCCGCCGGCGCAAAGCTGAAGTTCGAAAACACCGCCCCGAAAGCAAACGGCATCCGCGAAACAATGCCCGTCATAATGATCAGCGAAATCCCGTTGCCGATACCATACTCGTCAATCAGCTCCCCTAACCACATAAGAAACATGGTGCCGGTAGTCAGTATCAACGCCCCCATAAACATGTATCGCACTCCCTCCCCAGGCGTATCCCACGCGGGGAACAGCGTCGTCGATCTCTGCATCCCGTATATCAACATCATCCCCTGGAAGAAGCATAGCCCCAGCGTAGCGTATCGCTGATATTGGTGTATCTTTCTGTACCCGGCCCGCCCTTCCTTCGCCAACCTCTCCAACGCCGGAATCACCGTCATTAGTATCTGAAAGATAATGCTCGCCGTGATGTACGGCATCACGCCCAGTGCGAACACCGAGAAATTGCGCAGCGCATTCCCCGCAAACGCGTTCGCCAACCCGAACAGCCTCCCCAATGGGCCACCCGTCGGCTCCAGTAACCGATCCAGCTCCGTCGTATCCACACCCGGCAGCGACACGTACACACCAAAACGGAACACCGCCAACATCCCCAGCGTAAAAAGCACCTTCCGCCGGAGCTCTGGCACCTTGAAGATATTGATAAACGAACCTATCACCGGCATTCGACTGCACCTTGCGCTTAGCTGATCTCCAGGGCTCGGCCTCCCGCCTTCGTTATCTTCTCCTTCGCCGAACTGCTGAACTTGTGAGCCCTCACCGTCAGCTTCTTCGTCAACTCACCTTCCCCAAGCACTTTCACTCCATCCTCCAGCTTCCTCAGCACCCTCCGTTCAAGGAGTGCCTCGGGAGTAACCGTGTCACCGTCTTTGAACTTCGCCTCCAACTGCCCAAGATTCACCGTCGCGTAGAACTTCTTCCATTTGTTGTTGAACCCCCGCTTGGGAATCCGAAGAATCAGAGGCGTCTGCCCTCCTTCGAAGTGAGGTCGCCCCAACGTGCCCGACCTCGCTCCCTGCCCCTTTGTTCCCCTCCCGCACGTCTTCCCGCGGCCGGAGCTTCTCCCTCGACCTACACGTCTCCTCTTCCTGTATTTGCTCGCCCTGGTGCCCGCAAGCAGATCCGTCACGTTCATCGTCCTATCTTCACCCCCCTCAGCCGCTCAATCTCCCCCTTCGACCGCGCACTCTTCAGCGCCTCAAACGTGGCCTTGATCGTGTTAATCGCATTGTTACTTCTGAAAGACTTGGTCAGAATGTTACGAACTCCTGCAAGTTCAACAACCGCACGCACTGCCGAACCCGCAACGATCCCCGTACCGGGCCCAGCAGGCTTCAGAAAAACCTTCGCCGCACCATATCTTCCCCAAACCGTATGCGGAAGCGTGTCTCCCTTCAACGGCACCTTGATCAAATTCTTCCGTGCTCTCTTCCCCGCCTTCTCCAGCGCAGCGGGGACCTCTCGCGCCTTCCCAAAACCATAGCCCACCGTTCCATTACGATCTCCTACCACTACAATCGCGCTGTAGCCGAAAAGCCGGCCACCTTTCCTAACCGTATTGCAGCGGTTTATCCCCTTCTCTACGACGATTTCTTCCAGCTCACCTGTCTCAACGGTACTCTCGGGCAAATTCCCCTCCATCAGCTAAAACTCAAGACCTACCTCTCTCGCTCCCTCGGCCACTTCCTTCGTACGACCGTGATACCTGTAAGGGCCGCGGTCGAACGCGACCTTCGTAATACCAGCACCCAGCGCCTTCTTCGCCAACAACTTCCCCACCAGCCGCGCCGCTTCCTTGTTCCCGCCGCTTTTCACCGCCCCTTTCACCTCCCCCGAAAGCGTCGAGGCACAGGCAAGCGTCTCCCCGGCCATGTCATCAATCAACTGCGCGTACATGTGCCTCAGGCTGCGGAAAACCGTCAACCTGGGACGCTCCCGCGTCCCCAAAATACGTCGCCGGATGTGCAGGCTTCGTCTCTTCCTCTTCCGCGACTTTAACTTCTGTTCATTCATCTCAGCACCTTACTCGCTCACTTCCCTCCGCTAGCCCACGCTTGTAAACGTCTTGCCCGCCTTCTTCCGAACCTCCTCGTCGGAGTAACGAATCCCCGTCCCATGAGGATACGGCGACGGCTTTCTCAACCGCCTGATCTCCGCAGCAAACTCCCCCACCAACTGCTTGTCCGCACCCCTCACTATCACCCGCGTATTCGAAGGAAGCTCCACCTCCAATCCCTCCGGCACATGCATCACCACAGGATGTGAGAAACCCAACTGAAGTACGAGATCCTCACCCTGAAGCCTTGCGTTATAGCCTATCCCCTTTATCTCCAGGCTCCTCTCGAAACCCTCTGTCACACCCGCCACCATGTTGTTAATCAACGCCCAAAAAAGTCCCAACAACCCCTTGTGCTCCAACTCTTCAACCGACTTGCTAACCCGAATCTCCCTCCGATCGTTATCATACGAAACGCCTATGTCCGGATGGACCGGCAGCGTCAGCTTCCCCTTCTTACCGCTCACGGTCAGCCTGTGGTTGGCCAATTCCACGCTCACCCCATCTGGAACTGTTATAGGTCTCTTCGCCTTACGAGACATCTCACTCTCTCCTACCAAACACTGCAAAGCACCTCCCCGCCCACCCTTGCCCGCCTGCATTCCCTATCGGAAAGCACACCCTTCGACGTCGAAAGAATCGCCACCCCCAGCCCATCCAGCACCCTGGGAACATCCTTCGACCCCCTGTAAACCCTCCTCCCAGGTTTTGACTCTCTCCTTATGCCGCTTATCACCTTCTCGCCATCAGGACCGTACTTCAGCTTGACCTCGATTACCCTCCCCGTACCTTCTCCCCCCACCTCAAAGCCCCCTATGTATCCCTCCCGCACCAGCGCCTCTGCGATCGCCTTCTTCAACTTCGAGAACGGCACGTCCACCGTCCGCTTCGACACCGCCACCGCATTTCGCACTCGCGTAAGCATATCAGCAACCGGATCCGTCATAGTCATCTCGGCTCGAACTCCCTCTTCATCGATTACACGTCCAACCTACCAGCTTGCCTTCTTGACTCCTGGTATCTCACCTTTCGACGCCAGCGTCCTAAGGCAAATCCGGCACAAATTGAACCTCCGGTAGTACCCACGGGGTCTCCCGCAGATCGCACAACGGTTCCGTTTCCTCACCCGGAATTTCGGACTCAATTGCGCCCGGACCATCATACGCTTGCTTGCCAATTGCTTCCCTCACCTCCTGAAAGGCACACCCAGGTATTCCAACAGCGCGTAAGCCTCCTCATCCGTGCGCGCCGTCGTCCTTATGCTAATGTTCATTCCTTGTACGAACTCCACCGCATCAAGATCCACCTCAGGAAACACCGTCTGCTCCGAAATGCCGAGATTGTAATTCCCGCGTCCGTCGAACCCCTTGCTCGAAAGCCCCCTGAAGTCACGGATTCGGGGAATCGCAATGCTTATCAGCCTGTCGAGGAACTCATACATACGTGAGCCCCTTAGCGTCACCTTACAACCTATCTCCATCCCCTTCCGCACCTTGAAACCCGCAACCGACTTCCTCGCCTTCGTAACCAACGGCTGCTGACCCGTGATTGCAGCGAGATCCCTCATCCCATCTTGCAGCCGCTTCCGCTCCTGCACTGCTCGCCCCAGTCCCATATTCACCACTACCCCTTGCACGCTCGGCACCGCCATGTCATTCTTGTACCCGAACTGCTCCTTCAATCTCGGCAGCGCTTCCTCCTTGTATGTTTTAAGCAGTCTCGGCATGTATTCCTCGTTCATCTATCGCGCCTCCGAGGCAACTAGGCGGCCTCCGGAGATATCTGGCTCCCGCACTTGCTACACACCCTTCGCTTCTCCCCATCTTCGTCAACCTTAAACCTCACCCTCACCGCCTTGCCGCAATTCGGGCAAACGGGAAGGACATTAGAAATGTGCACCGGCGCCTCCCTCTGAACCCTTCCACCCTGCGGATGCCGCTGGCTGGGCCGGACGTGCTTGTAAACGTAATTCACCCCTTCGACAACTACCCGATTGCTCTTCGGAATGACGCGCAGCACCTTCCCCTCCTTCCCCGCGTCATCTCCCGCTGTCACTCGTACAACGTCGTTCCTACGCACGTGCTTCATTCTTGCTTCCCTCTATCTTCATACAACTTCTGTCGCCAGTGAGATTATCTTCATAAAGTTCCTGTCACGCAGTTCCCTCGCCACAGCGCCGAAAATCCGCGTGCCACGAGGGTTCCCGTCCTTATCAACAATAACCAATGCGTTACGATCAAAACGCACGTATGACCCATCATCCCGCCGCACACCCCGCTTGCTCCTCACGATCACAGCTCTCACCACCTCCCCCGGCCTCACCTGCGAGCCGGGCACCGCCTTCTTCACACTCCCTATGACTACGTCACCAATATTCCCGTAACGCCGCTTCGAACCACCCAGCACCCTGATGCACATCACCACCTTCGCCCCCGTATTGTCCGCCACGTCTACGTAACTCTCCTGCTGTATCACCGCTTTCCTCCCTCCCGACCCTCATCCGCAGCATCAATTATCCTCACCACCCGCCAGCACTTCCTCCGGCTCAGCGGCCTCGTTTCCACTATCTCCACTACGTCCCCCACCTTCGCCTTGTTTTCCTCATCGTGGGCCAGTCGCTTCGCCTTCCTGCGTATGTACTTGCCATAGCGTGGATGCTTAACCTGAGTCTCCTGCTCCACCACAATACTCTTGTCCATACTGTCGCTCACGACGACCCCTCTCGCAGTCTTTCTGTGCCCCCTCTCACTCATTTGCTCCGCTGCCTCCTTCCAGGCCAAGTTCCCTCTCCCTCAGGATCGTAAGTATCTTTGCAACATCACGCCGAATGTTACTGAACCGCGCCTTGTTACGGAATTCCTCCGTCTCCTTCTGGAACCTGAGGTTCAGCGCCTCTCGGCGCAGCTCCCCCAAAGACTGCCTCAGTTCCTCGTCCGACTTCGCTCGAAGCTCACGCGTTTTCACAACCTGTGCCTCCGCCCCACCATCCGAACCCGGATGGGCATCTTATGAGCTATCCTACCCAAAATCCGCCTTGCCATTTCCTCCGAAACGCTCCCGACCTCATACAAGATCGCCCCCTTCTTCACCACCGCCACCCAGTACGACGGCTCCCCCTTGCCCCCTCCCATCCTCACCTCCAACGGCTTCGAAGTAACCGCATGATGCGGGAAAACCCGTATCCACAGCTTCCCTTCCCGTCCCATAAAGTGACGCGCAGTAACTCGCCCCGACTCTATCTGTCTCGCCGTTATCATACTCGATTCAAGCGCCTGCAGACCGTAGTCCCCGAACGCCACGTAATTGCCCTTGTTCGCCTTCCTACCCAGCCTCGGCAAATGTGGTTTGCGGTGCTTCACTCTCTTAGGCATTAACGGCATCGGCCTTCCCCTTCCCAGGCATCTTCATACCCTTGAAAATCCACACCTTCACCCCCACATGACCGCACGATGTCGCCGCCTCCGCAAAACCGTAGTCTATGTCCGCTCTCAGCGTGTGCAGCGGAACCTTCCCCTGGTCCACCCGGTCGCACCGCGACATATCTCCTCCTCCAAGGCGACCCGCAACCCTAATCCGCACACCCCCCGCACCTAGCTGCATCGATGCGGAAGCAGCCCGCTTCATCGCCCGCCGCACAGAAACCCGCTTCTCCAACTGCGCCGCTACACTTTCCGCCAGCAATTGCGCGTCCAGTTCCGGTTTCGTTATCTCGACAACGTTCAGATCTATCCTCTTGCCCAACATCCTCTCAAGCCGGTCACGCATCCGGTCTATTTCCACCCCTTTCCTCCCTATAATCACACCCGGACGACCAGTATGAATAAATAGCTTCACCGTATCCCGCGTGCGCTCAATCTCTATCTTCGATATCGCAGCGTACTTGTAATTCGACTTAATGTACCTGCGCATCTTCTCGTCCTCGACTACGAACCCCGCAAAGTCACTCTTGTTCGCGTACCACCTCGACCGCCAGTCCTCCGTGATGCCTATCCTTATCCCCGTCGGTCGCACCTTGTGTCCCATTACTCAGCCTCCTCCTCGTCGAGCACAACCGTGATATGCGAAGACCTCTTCTTAATCGGAAACGCCATACCCCTTGCCCTCATACGATATCGATCCGTCGCTGGCCCGTCATCAACCCACACATCCCGAACGTAAAGCGTATCCACATCCACACCACCGTCCTCGCTCGCACTCGCCATCGCCGAACGCACAACCCTATCCACAAAGCGTGCTCCACGCCGCCGGTTATACCGCAGCACCTCTAGAGCCTCGTTCACAGGCATCCCCCTTATCAGGTCAACCACAGGCCTCACCTTCGTTGCCGATATCCGTGCGTATTTCTTGCAGGCTTTAAACTCCATCTTTCCTTCCTCTGGCACCTAGCTAACTCGAGCCCCTCCCTCTACCTCCGGCCTCGTCCACCGTGCCCTCTAAACGTCCGCGTCGGAGCAAACTCCCCCAGCTTGTGCCCCACCATCTCCTCGGTCACGTATGTCCTTATGAACCTCCGCCCGTTGTGGACCATAAACGTATGAGACACAAACTCCGGCACGATCGTGCACCGTCTCGCCCATGTCTGCACAGGCTCCCTGTCCCCTGTATCCTTCTGTCTCATAACCTTCTTGTAGAGCTTCGCGTCAACGTACGGGCCCTTTTTAACAGAGCGCCCCATATGCCTCCTCCGCGGTAGACCTCCTCACTATTTCTTCCTTCTTCTCACAATGAAACTGTTAGTCGGATTGTTTCTCCTTCGCGTACGCTGCCCCTTCGCCAGCTTACCCGTCGGCGAGCACGGCTGCCGTCCACCGTGGCTCCTTCCTTCGCCCCCACCCATCGGGTGGGACACCGGGTTTTGCGCCACTCCCCTCACCTTCGGCCTCCTACCCAGGCGCCGAGCCCGCCCCGCCTTCCCCAACGTCACCCCGCCGTGGCTCACATTCCCAACCTGCCCGATCGCTGCTCTGCACGCCAGCGACACAAGCCGAATCTCACCCGACGGCAGCTTCACGTGCGCGTACTTCCCCTCCTTCGCCGACAACTGTGCCATGCCCCCTGCCGTCCTCACCACCTGCCCTCCCCTCCCCGGCTGCAGCTCCACGTTGTGAATCATCATTCCCAGCGGAATATTACGAAGCGGCATCACATTCCCCACCCTCGCTTCAACGTTCTCACCCGACATAATCACCTCGCCGGTTCGCAGCCCGTCCGGCGCCAGAATGTACCGCTTCTCGCCGTCCGCGTAGTGCAGCAGCGCAATCCGCGCCGACCTGTTCGGATCGTACTCGATCGCCGCCACCTTCGCAGGCACGTTGTCCTTATCCCGCTTGAAATCTACCCTACGGTACATCCTCTTCGCTCCGCCACCCCGGTGCCGCGAGGTTATAACGCCCTGGCAGCTCCTGCCCCCCTTCTTTTTAAGCGGCTGCAGCAAAGCCTTCTCCGGCTCACTCTTCGTCATCTCACTGAAATCCGACGCCGTCATAAACCGCCGCGACGGCGTCGTCGGATTGTATTTACGAATCGCCATCTCTTACTCCGCTAGAAAACGCCTATGCTCTCTCCATCCCGAATCTTCACAATCACCTTCTTCCAGCTCGGCAGGTGCACATACTTATGTCTCGCCCTTCGCGGCTTCCCCCTCATGTTCATGCTCCGCACCCGCACAACATGCACCTTGAACGTCTCTTCCACAGCCCTCTTCACATCCTCCTTCGTCGCCTGTGGATGAACCTGAAACGGATACGTGTTGTTCTCCGTCTGATCCCTTACCCCCTTCTCCGTAACAATCGGTCTCACGATCACGGAGTGCACGTCCAGCTTCATTCCCGCTCCTCCCCCAGAAGCCTCTCAAGCGACTCCCTGGTCAGCAGCACCCGCTTCGGCAGCAGCACCTCATACGCGTTCAACCCACTCACTGGCAGCACCGATATCCCCGGCAAATTCCTTGCCGACTTCAATACCACTTGGTCATAATTCGCTGTCACTATCAGGCAACTACCCTCGATGCCCAACTGTGCGAGCAACTCCGCAATAACCTTCGTCTTCGGCTCAGCAAGCTCAAGATGATCCAGCACCGCAGTCTCGCCGTCGCTAATCCTCGAAAGGATCGCCGACCGTAGCGCCTGTCTCCGCGCCTTTCTCGAAAGCCGCTTGGAAAGATCCCTGGGCCTCGGCCCATGTGCCTTACCGCCGCCTACTCTTTGCGGAGCCTTACGCGACCCCGCACGCGCATGCCCGGTCCCCTTTTGTCTATACAGCTTCCCCGTCGAACCTGCCACCTCTCCCCGCGTACGCGAGTAAGCCGTCCCTACCCGGCGGTTAGCCTGGTACGAGATCACCGCCTGACGCATCAGCGTCGGCCGCACTTTCCCGCCCAGGAGACGCTCATCCACCTCCAGCGTCTCCACCTTTTCCCCTCGTACGTTGAGTACTGGAAGATCAATCATTCCTTAACCCGCCGTGAGCACTCCTTCACTACAATGTATCCGCCGGACGGACCCGGAACCGCACCCTTAACGAACAGCAGATTACGCTCCTTGTCCACCCGCATCACCTCCAAATTCTTAACCGTCCTCCGCACACCGCCCATGTGACCACCCATCTTGTGCCCCTTTATTACGCGTGACGGGCTCGCCGAAGCCCCTATCGAGCCGGGCGCACGGTGTTTTCTGTCCGTTCCGTGGCTCCCTGGAAACCCGTGGAACCCCCACCGCCTCATCACCCCCTGAAACCCTTTCCCCTTTGTAATGCCCGTCACATCCACCTCGGAAACACCCTCAAATAGCTCCACCCTCAGCTCTTCCCCCAAGGCTGGTTCCTTATCGGGAGGCACCGGGACCTCACCAACAAAACGCTTCGGTTCAGCACCGGCCTTCTTCGCAATACCCAGCTCCGGCTTCTTCGCGCGCGACCGCTTCTTATCGTCGAATCCAACCTGCAACCCACTGTAGCCGTCCTTCTCCGGCGTCTTCACCTGCAGCACCGTGCACGGCCCCACCTCCAGCGCCGTCACCGGAACCACCCGCCCGTCGTCCGCAAAAACCTGCGTCACGCCTATCTTCTTCCCCAAAAGACCTATCACTTCTATTCAACCTCCACTCGCGCTAACCCCGCTCTCATGCCTTCATCCTCACCTCGACACCCGCAGGAAGGCTGAGCCGCCGCAGCGCATCTATCGTCTTCCCCGTAGGCTCGATTATGTCAATCAGCCGCTTGTGCGTCCTGATCTCGAACTGCTCTCGCGAACGCTTATCTATATGCGGCGACCTCAATACCGTATATCGTTCGATCTTTGTCGGCAGAGGGATTGGCCCTGACACCCTCGCACCAGTGCGCTTCGCCGTCTCCACGATCTCGTACGCACTCTGGTCGAGAAGGTGATGATCGTACGCCTCCATTCGTATCCTAATTATCTCGGCCAACTATCGCCTCTCCTCTCTCAACTCTCCTACTCTACCACCTTCGTTACCACGCCCGCTCCCACCGTCTTACCCCCTTCCCT
>CAZUUK010000059.1:0-10657 GCA_964622675.1 uncultured Planctomycetota bacterium
GCAGTGGGTAACAGTGACGACGAGCATTGTTCACCCCTGTCTTTTGCGAACAACCTTGGCGGTCACAGCCGCGCGATTCAGAAAAAGACATCCCGCTGACGGAAAGTATTCTATCCCCGATTCAGCAGATCCGCAAGCGAAGCAAGTCTCCAGGGAGGCGTGTGGAAGCGACGAGCGGCCTAGAGAGCTGAATCAAGCACCTGGCCGAGAAGGTATGCGCTGCCGGCGGCGTCGAGGCGGAAGAGGATGTCGCCGTCGGAATTCTTCACGAGGAAGTCAGAAGCGGCGCCCGGCGGCACCGAGGCAAGGTTCTCGTGTGTGACGCCGGCAAGGAAGAGATTTCCAGACGAATTGATGATCGCTATCGGGTCGCCCTGGGTGTTGCGGAAGATGAGCTCGGCGGCGGCAGCCCCGGCAATCTGGGCGTGCCGAAAGCACTCACCGGCCAAGCGGATATTGCCGCCCTGATCTACGTAGGCCACGACCTCCCCTAGAGAATTCTTGACGTTGAAGCGAGGGCCGGAGACTTCGGGGGGCTGGGTTATCTGCCAGCTGCGAGCGGCTTCGGTGACGGAGAAGCCGTTCTTCCAGACGACCTTGAAATTGGTGGCGGTGATGGAGCCGCAGGTGGTGGAGATGCCGCGGCCGTCAATCATTTCAAAACGATTCGGGGAGAAAACGTAGTCGAACCGCTGCGAGTAGCCTTGGGGAGTAGCGGAGAATTCGAGGAAGCCGGTCGAGGGCTGGTGAGCAACCCAAGCGTTCCTGTCCAGCGCGAAGTCGGTTCCGGCAGCGTTTACGTTCCAGGTAGCGCCGCTGTGGTTGATGAAAATCTCGAGGCCGTTTTCGTAGGTGATTTTGACTTCCGGGTTGATTAGATCCATGGAGGCCTTGAGAGCCTGGGAGAGGTGGGCGAAGGCGGCACCGTTCCAGTAGAGTATCTCCTCGACGTTCGAGGACATGTAGAGAGGTTGGAGGGATGCCGAGAGCATGTAGTGCGACCGGACCTCGTCGCCTTCAGTTATATAGTCGCCGCTGTCGCCGACGATGCCGTTGCAGGTCATGTAGTTGACGTGGCCGTAGGTGATGACGGTGGCCAGGAGCTCGTCGAATTTGTCCTGCGGGATGGGATATGAGCTGGAGATGAAGCGCTGCGGGAAGCCGAAGGCGAGGCCGACGGCGTCGCGCTTTACGACGCGGAGCTCGTAGTCGGGGATCACGTAGTAATTGTTGTTCTGGCCTTCAGGAAGTCCGAGATGGCGCTCCCAGGCGTCCACGTAGCCGGCGTGGAGCGTGTCGAAAGTCACGTGACTGGGGCTTGACGCAACAAGGGTGCCCTCGCCGAGGTAGGGGCCGACGTGGATGTTCTTGCTCTGCAGGAAATGGTACTTGTAGGAGATGATGCCGTCGCGGACGTTGTTGTCGTGTCCGTCAGGGGTGTACTGGGAGAGGAGATTGCCGTGAGGCATCTGGCCGGAGGTCGAGTCTTCGTAGGCGAGGTTAATGGCGTAGGTGTCCTGAATTTCCTGCTCGACGAGCGGCCCGTAGTAGAGGGAGGCGTCGGCCGCGAGCCAGTGCTGTTTGGTGTTGGGAGATTTGTATTTGAGGGAGCCGGTTCTGGTCTTGGTGGCGTCATCGGGATTGAAGAGCGGGTTCGGCTCGCCGAATTTGTTCTCCTCGAGGTAGTAGTGGTAGTAGGTGTAGCAGCCGATGCGATTGCCGCGGGCTTTCGCGGTGTCGATCATGTTGACGAAGTCGGCTTCGGAGCCGCTGGCGTCGCTTTTGGGAAGCGCCTTGGGCCAGCCGCTGCCCTCTCCCCACGCCCAAGGGCCCCAGACGTAGATCATGAGGTTTCTTACACCGTAGTCGTACATGGTGTTGAGATAAGTGACGTAGCGCTGGTAAGCCAGCTCGTAGCCAAGCCCGGAGAAGTTTAGCACATGGGCGTCGTCGAATTCCGCCCGGTAAGGGGAGGCAGGCGCGCCCGCCATGCGCACGAACGCATCTTCAACGTTATGGGTGACTGTGACCCATACAGTCTCGTCCACTCGGTTTATCTGATTAGAGTTATCCCTCCAGTAGCTGGCGCTGAAGGAGCAGAGGAAACGGGTGGTGCTGGAGCCGTAGTAGCCGGGAGCGCCGGAGGGATTCGAGACGAGGGACGCGCGGCTCTGGGTGTAATCAATGAAGAGCTGAACGAAGTAGTCATGGTCAACCATGATGGTTCTCATGGCTTCCATGTAGGGGATGAGGAGCCACTCGGCGTCGGGGGTGTTCTCGGTGGTGCCGAAGCTGAAGCCGGTGTAGTTGTTGTAGAAGGAGACGCGCGAGGAGTCGCTGTAGGCATGGACCTTGAGGGCTTTGCCGACGAGCTCTATATCGTAAACCTTGTAGATGGTGACTCCCTGGTAGTAGTTGCGGTAGCGAAGGGTGAGCTTTGTGCCTGCGAGGGAGTGGTTGACGAGCGTCTCGAGGCCGTTGGAATAAACGCCGTCCTGGGTCATCTGTCCGCCGGTGCTGTTGGTGTAGAAGAAGCCGCCATTGTAGATGGGGTAGCAGCCGGTGGTCGTTTCATAGATTCTTAGGTAGCCGCCCTGGACGCCGGCGTCGTCGAGGTCGATCTTGTACCGGACGGTCTCGTCACCGATGAAGCGGAGGAAGTAGGCGTTGTCGCCAGAATCGTACCATGCACTTTCGGAGCCTGAGACGACTGCGGCGGACGGGTAGAGATAGTCGGTTTCAGGTGATGCGAGGGCCAGCGTCAAGGGTAGGAATAGCGCGAGAAGGAACAGACGGTGCGGGCGAGCAGCCTTCATACGGGGTTGCTCCTGCCGAAAATTGGTTTTACGGCTGCGCAAGCTGCCCCCCAGTCCGTTAATTAGTATAGCGGAACTGGCCGCGCGGTCAAGCCTTACGTGCCCTGAGCATGGATGGCAAGCTTGACTAACCACTGGCCTGGCGGAGGTGGGAAACGACCTGTTCGATGGTTGTGACAGCCCGGGGTACTTCTTCAGGAGTGTTGGTTCTCCCGAAGGAGAAGCGGAGGGTGGCGCGGACGTTTTCGGGCGGAAGGCCCATTGCGGCGAGAACGTGAGACGGCTCGGATGAGCCGGAGGCGCAGGCGGAGCCTGTGGAGGCGGCGATACCCTTGACGTCGAGGCTGAGAAGGAGCATCTCTCCCTCTAATCCGAGGAAGGTCACGCTCGACGTGCCTGGGAGGCGGGGCGCGGATTGAGCGTTGATAACGACGTCGGGGATGCGGGAAAGGATTTCGCTTTCGAAGGAGTCGCGTAGCTGGCGCAGGCGAGCCGATTGGCTTTCCGCTTCGGCAGCGGCGATGCGGCAGGCAGCCGCCAAGCCGATTGCACCGTGAAGGTTCTCGGTTCCGGGACGCAGGTCCCTTTCCTGATGGCCTGCGTGGAAGAGGGACGATACCCGGACACCCTTTTGAACGTAAAGGGCCCCTACCCCACGCGGGCCGCCCATCTTGTGGGCGGAGATCGAGAGGAGCTCGACACCAAGGTCGCGTACGCTGAGCGGAAGTTTGCCAGCGGACTGGACGGCGTCGGTGTGGAAGGGGATATGGTGCTCTGAAGCGATGGCGGCAAGCTCGACGATGGGCTCGAGCGTGCCTACCTCGTTGTTCGAGTGCATGATCGAGACGAGGAAGGTGCCCGCCGTGATGGCGCGGCGGAGGTCGGCGGGGTCGACGAGTCCGTTTCCGTCCACGGGAAGGTAGGTGACGGAGAAGCCCTGCTTTTCCAGATGGCGGCAGGGCGTGAGAACGGCAGGATGCTCGATGGAAGAGGTTATTAGATGGCTCTCACCTGTTGGCGCGGCGGCTGCGGTACCGAGGATTGCGAGGTTGTCTGCCTCTGTGCCGCCGCTGGTGAAGAAGATTTCGTCAGGAGAGGCGCCAAGGAAATCGGCGACACCGTCGCGCGAATCTTCAAGAGCTTTGCGGGCGTCGCGGCCGAAGCTGTGGATGCTGGATGGATTCCCCGGGAGGTTCCGAAAGGCACCGAACATCTGCTCCAGAACCCTGGGGTCAGGAGGCGTTGTTGCGTTGTGGTCGAGGTAAATTCTTTCCACAGCTAGCAGCCTATGTAGCGAGCGTAGAGGGTTCTGGCTCTGGCGGGGTCGGTGGTGCCTTTGACGATGGCCCTGCCGTCGGGGAAGACGTTGAGCTGGCATTCGGAGGTTTCGAAGCGGAGCAGGAAGTCGTTCTGGGTCACCGAGCCGAGAGGCGTGAGCCTTCGAGCGAGGTCAGGGAGCGCGAGGCTGATGCCTGGAGGAGGATAGATTTGAACGGCGTCGCTGCCGCAGAGCGCCGCGGTTTCGGAGTGGGCGCCGGCCCGGAGAAAGGAAAGCTCCCCTTTCACGCAGGTCGGGCAATCGCTGCTCCTTTCGATGATGAGCGTGCGGAAGTTTCTTTCCCAGACGTCGAGATATGTAAGGAGAGCTTTTTCGGGCGGGCCTTCGACGATGAGACGCATAGCCTGGGCTGCCTGGAGGGAGGCGACGGCGTGGGGGGTGGGGCCGATTATTCCTTCGGTCTCGCAGGTGGCGAGGCTGCCGGGCGGCGGTGGTTCGAGGAACAAGCATCTGAGGCAGGCGGTTCTGCCGGGGACGATGGTCATGACCATTCCGCGAGAAGCGACAGCACCGCCGTAGATCCAAGGAATGGAGAGCTCTATCGCGGCGTCGTTGATGAGGTAGCGGGATTCGACGTTGTCCGTGGCGTCAATGATGACGTCGGCGGTGCGGAGAAGAGAGAGGGCGTTTTTGGGGACGAAGTCGGCGACGACTGCTTCGAGCCGGACGTTCTCGTTGATGCGGGCAAGCTTTCTTCGGGCGGCTTCGGCCTTGGGAAGGAACTGGCGAGCGTCATCGGAATCGAAGAGGGCCTGGCGGTGAAGGTTGGAGAACTCGACGAAGTCGCGGTCAATGAGCTTGAGGCCGCCTATGCCGGCACGGCAGAGGAGTTCGGCGGAGGTTGAGCCTAAAGCGCCGCAGCCGACTATTACTGCGGCGGCCCGCTCGAGCCTTTTCTGACCTTCGGGGCCGATGGGCGCAAATGCGAGTTGCCGAATGTAACGGTCGTCAGGTTTCATGACATTTAGAAGTTGAGAGCCATTGCTCTAACCGGGCAGGCACCGATGCAGAGCTCGCACGCTATGCACTGCTCCTTGTCAAAGACGATCTTCCTGGTGGTTTCGTCAATGGAAAGGGCGCCGGTAGGACAAACGCCGACGCAGGCACCACAGTCGGTGCATTTGGCGTCGTCCTTCACTATGTCCTTGCTCAGCGGTTGGACGATGACGCCCAGAGACTTGAGGTATTCTTCCGCCGCGATGCAGTTTCCGTTCTCGCCGGAGAGCTCGAGGACGAGGAGGCCTTGCTGCTTAGGGGTGACCTGAGCCTTGAGGATGTTGAAATCGAGGTCGAAGCGCTTGACGAGACGGCAGACGACGGGCTGCTCGACGAGCCTGGTGGGGAACTTGAGCACCAATCGTTTTCGCGCCATGACTCTCCTCGCCGCGAGACGCACACGCTTAGAAAGGAATTCGGCGAGGCCCGGCGCGCGCGATGACCCGCGCGCCGAGCCACGGTTGGTCTACTCCTCCACGGGTCGAGGCCTCAAAGGTTTGAAACTCACGCCGGATTCGGGTCCGGGTATGGGTGCGACCGGCTCGCTGAGAAGGAATTCGCCTTTCTCAATCCATCCCTTCAGGGTCTGGGCGATCTGACGAGCCCGGGGATAGCTGGAAAGCGGAGCCGCGGGCACGTCTTTACCGTTGACTGAGATCTTCCCAGATTTGAGTTGTCCGTAGTTGACCTCGCCGAGGCTTCCGGGCTGACACTGTGGATAGGCTTTGCTGTAGTCCACGATCTGGGTGTAGATGTCCTCGTCGCGCACTGCGGCGTGGCGACAGATTTCCTCGTCGAGTACGGGGATTGGGATGCCGACGCCGACCGTCAAAGTCACGCCATAGCCGCGGAAGCTGGTTCCGAGCAACCAGTCGGAACTCATGCCTTTCAGGTCGCCCAGGAGCGCGAGGGTCCCTGCGGGCGCCTGAGGGACACCGTTTGGCTTGCGCTTGGCGGTGGGGTTGTGCTGCGTGCCCTGCCAGGCGACATAGCCGACGCCGCCACCCAGGAAAAGGCGGGTCCCTATTCCGATGGTCTTGTAGAGCGGGTCGTTGAGCAGCGGGGAAAGCTGCCCCGCGCTGCAATAGTTGGCGTTGCCCAGGTTGGGTTTGAGGATCCCCATGTAGGTGTAGATTACCCGGTCAGAAAGGTTAACGGCAACGTTGTAGTTCTGGTAGACGTTCCTGGGATTGAAGAGGACGGCCTCGTTGAGGTCGTTGATGTTGATGAAGGTGCGGAGCTTCTTTGCCGGGTAACAGTCGGTACCGTAGGCGGTAGCTTCCAGGACTATGTCCTTACCGCCTACCAGATCCTGGATGACGTGTCCGCCGCCATAGGAGAACTCTCCCGGGAAGACTTTGTTGCGGGGGTCATCGTCAGCAAGGGCGGCGGCGCCGATGTAGAGGTCAACGGCGGCGAAGCCCGTGTAGGCGGGAACACCGTTGAGATAAGCATGTCCGCCGCCGAGCTTTATTCTGGGCTTGCTGTGGCCGATGTTGAAGTAAGCGCCGGAGGAACACATAGGCCCGAAGGTGCCGGTGGTGACGACGTCAACTTCCTGGGCGGCGCGAGCGGAGCCTTTCTCCTGCACCAGGTCTGTAATTTCCTCGGCCGTGAGGACGACGGCCTGGCGGCTGCGAATGCGTTCATTTATTTCCTGAATGGTCTTAGGCATCTTTCCCTCCTGGGATGGGAAGTGGTGATGTAGAGGAAGGATTAATGTGGAGAGGCCCTTCCGGGCTGCGCATTGTCCACGACAACGTCACCACCTCCTCTCCAATTTCCCGAGAGGGGTCAAAGCGGCTGCTGGTCCTTTTGCTTGAGCAGCTCCTCGACACGCTCAAGGCGGCCAGCGATTTTCTTCTGTTCGTCCAGCACCGTCCTGATTGCTTCGGCGATGGGGTCGGGGAGCCTGCCATGGTCGAGGTCAAGCTCGAGTTTTGTTCTCTTTGCGACAGGCCTGGCCGGAACGCCAACGACCGTGGTTCCGAGAGGAACGTCGTGGACGACGACCGAGCCGGCACCGATTCTGGCGCCATCGGCTATACTTATGGCACCCAGGAGGATCGCACCGGCGCCGATGACGACGTTATGGCCTATGGTGGGGTGGCGTTTCTTTTTCTCCAGCGACGTACCGCCAAGAACCACCCCCTGATAAAGGAGGACGTCGTCGCCGATTTCGGAGGTCTCCCCTATGACGACCGCCGAGCCGTGGTCAATGAACACGCGGCGGCCGATGGTAGCACCCGGGTGGATTTCTATCCCGGTGAGGAATCTGCTGATGTGAGAGATGAACCTGGCCAAGAGCCGTAGCCTCCAGCAGCAGATGCGATGAGCGATTCTGTGAAGCCAGATAGCGTGAAGGCCGGGATAGCAGACGAGCACCTCGAGCAGCGAGCGCGCCGCCGGGTCACGCGCGAAGACAGTCCTTACATCCTCAGCCAGGATCCTGAAGAGATTCATAAGACCCTCCCGGTCAGCGCTCCTTGAATAGGTCGGTGGTCAGGTATCTCTCGCCGGTGTCAGGGAGGATAACGACTAGCAGTTTTCCGGCGGCCTCGGGGCGCTTTGCGACTTCGACAGCGGCCCAGGCGGCGGCACCGGAGGATATTCCGACCAATATACCCTCCTCGCGGGCAAGCCGGCGCGAGATTTCGAAGGCGTCGCTCTCGTCCACCTGTATAACTTCATCAATTATATCGGCATTCAGAACTTCGGGAACGAAGCCGGCACCGATGCCCTGGATTTTGTGAGGCCCCGGCTTGCCGCCGGACAATACGGGAGAGGCGGCAGGTTCGACTGCAACGGCCTTGACGTCGGGCTTTCTCGATTTTATGACCTCTGCTACCCCGGTTATGGTGCCGCCGGTGCCGATGCCCGCAACCAGGAAATCAACTTTGCCATCGGTATCGCGCCAGATTTCTTCGGCCGTCGTTCGCCGGTGGACTTCCGGGTTGGCCGGGTTGCGAAATTGCTGCGGCATGAACGAGTTTGGCTTACCGGCGACGATTTGCTCTGCTTTCCTGATCGCCCCCGGCATGCCTTCCGGACCGGGTGTGAGAACCACCTCAGCGCCGAGGGCGCTTAGGAGATGGCGCCGTTCGAGCGACATGGTTTCGGGCATAGTGAGGACGAGGTCGTAGCCTTTGGCAGCGCAAACAAAGGCGAGCCCGATGCCCGTATTGCCGCTTGTGGGCTCAACGATCAGCGTCTCCTTCTTGATCTTTCCCTGCGCCTGGGCCGCTTCAATCATGCTCAGGCCGATGCGATCTTTCACGCTCCCGCACGGATTGAACGACTCGAGCTTGGCGACCACCTGGCAGTCCAGACCGCGCGCGAGTTTTGATAATCGAACCAGTGGGGTATTGCCTATGAGCTTCGTTATGTCGTCGGCGATGTTCATCTTTTCGCTCCGTTTCGCCTACGGTCTAAAGTTAACATGATTTCCACTAGGCTGCCGCGGAGAGGATCAGGCTTCTATGATGAGGGGGGATCAAGGGGAACCCTCCGCGAAGGGGTCGGCCAGGAGATGCCGTTAGATGGAGTAATTGGCTTCTAACGGCGCCTGGTCGCCTGCCATTCGCATGCCTACCTGCGCCAGCGAGATGCGGGCCAGCTCGTCTTTCAATTGCGCGCTGACCCTAGCCCACACTTCCCGCGCGGGACAGACGGGCGATCGGTCGCAAACGCTCTCATCCTCTACGCAGTCAACCAGCGAAAGCGACCCCTCCAATGCCTCAACCACCTCCTGAACGGTAATGGTTTCGGGCGAGCGCGCGAGCACATAGCCGCCGCGAGGGCCGCGGATTCCGCGAACGAGCCCGGCGGCCTTGAGCTGAGCGAAAATCTGTTCGAGATACTTGACCGATAGGCCCTGGCGCGCCGCGACGTGCTTTAGTTGCATGGCGCTACTGGCGGAATGTGCAGCCACGTCCATCATGGCCCTGAGACCGTATCTGGCTTTCGTGGAGAGTTTCATGAGCCATCCTATCCTACGAAACCTGTAGGTAAAGTATACCCAGCGCTGCCAATTCCGTCAACAGCGTCGGGGAATTTTCTTCCTGGATGTCCCCCGAAGTGGGAGGTAGCCCGGCGGCATGCTCAGGATTGTCCAAACCGGCGGGTTGTCGCTCGAGCGACGGCAAATTACAATTGGGGACCTACAGGTGAATGAGGCCTAGAGAGAAAGGACCAAGTGATGGTGAAGAGCTTTGTTCTAGACACAAACGTGCTGCTCCACAATTCCGACGCGCTCATGTCGTTCGCTGATAACGAAGTGGTAATTCCCATAAACGTGCTGGAGGAGTTGGACAACTTCAAGAAGGAGAATACGGAGCTGGGAAGAAACGCGCGGGCGACGATCCGGAAGCTGGACGCGCTTAGGGGCGCGGGGCATTTGAAGGACGGGGTGGCGCTGGAGGAAACGGGCGGCACGCTGCGTGTGGCATTTCCGCCGGAAAAGGAGCTACCAGCTATGCTGCGATCCGACACGGCGGATAACCGAATCATCGCGGTGGCTTATGAGCTCATGCAGTCCGGGCGGAAGACGGTTTTTGTCTCCAAGGACATAAATGCGCGAATCCGCGCCGACGCACTGGGAATAACGGCGATGGATTTTGAGAGGCAGAAGGTCAATTTCGACGAGCTGTACCCCGGCTGGGCAGAGCTGGCGGTCGAGCCACGGCAAGTTGCCCAGCTAGCAGAGAATGGCAGGCTGAGAGTTGAGGGGGAATTCCTTGCGAACCAGTTTTTGGTGCTGAAACAGCAGGGGAAGGAGAGGAACGGAACTGTGGCAAGGTATCTGGGAGACGGGGAGGCGGCCGCGCTGAAGTACCGCGGGGAACCGGTGTTCGGGATACGGCCGCGGAATATTGAACAGAAGATGGCGATGGAGCTTTTGCTCACGGATGACGTTCAACTGGTAACGCTGGTGGGACGGGCGGGCACGGGGAAGACTCTGCTCGCGCTGGCGTGCGCGCTGGCCAAATGCCTGAAGGAGCATCGATACGAGAGAGTTCTTGTCTCGAGGCCCATAATCCCGCTGGGGAAGGACATTGGATACCTGCCGGGCTCCAAGGAGGAAAAGCTGGAGCAATGGATGGAGCCTATATTCGACAATCTGGAGTACATCATGCGTGGGAGATCGAAGACCGACAAAAGCGGAGGGGTGGAGGGATTGCTGGAGAAGGGTGTTGTGGTGCTGGAGGCTTTGACGTACATGCGGGGGAGGAGCATTCCGAACCAGTACATGATTGTAGATGAGGCGCAAAACCTCACTCCGCACGAGATAAAGACAGTGATAAGCCGCGCGGGTGACGGGACCAAGGTAGTATTGACGGGGGATCCGTACCAGATCGACAACCCGTATCTGGACGCGACAAGCAACGGGCTAACATACGCGGCGGATCGGTTGAAGGGGGAGAAGCTGGTGGGTCACGTTACGCTAGAGAAGAGCGAACGGAGCGAGCTTGCTTCGCTGGCGGCGGGTAGGCTGTGAGACTGAAAT
>CAZUUK010000059.1:10757-20279 GCA_964622675.1 uncultured Planctomycetota bacterium
GGCAAATTCCCGCTCGAAGGAGGAGATTTGGTGCGGAAGATAATAGTGGTGGATGTGGCGCGGTGCCTGGGCTGCAAGCGATGCGAGCTGGAGTGCGCAGTCGCACACTCCGAATCGGAAGATCTGTATACGGCAATAAAGGAAACCCCCAGGCCGAGGGCGCGAGTTGATCTCGAGTGGGTCAGCGGATACTCGGTGCCGCTTCAGTGCCGCCACTGCGAGGACGCTCCGTGCGTCACGGTGTGCCCAACGGGAGCGGTGAGCCGAGATGATCCAAACGCCCCGGTTACCGTTGATGGAGAGCGATGCATAGGATGCAGGGCGTGCATACTCGTCTGTCCGTTCGGGTCGATCCGGCTTGACGAGGAAGGGAGAGCAACGATCAAGTGCGACCTGTGTGTTCGCCGTCTGAAGCGCGGCGAGGAGCCGGCATGCGTAAGGGCTTGCCTGACGGGGGCGCTGCGATTTGTTGAGGAAAGCGAGGTCGTGAAGGAGAAACGGAAAAAGGCTGCCGAGGAATACATCGCTGCGGTCGAGCATGAGGAAGACAACAGTTGAGTGGCCCCGTCGCGGTATCCGATACTGACCTGGACCGGATAATAAGCAGATACGAAGGCAAAGCACATTTCCTGATACCGGTCCTTCAGGACATCCAGGAGCAATTCGGGTATATCCCTCCGGAGTTACTGGGGAAGGTGGCCGAGAGGCTGGGGATTCCGCTGACGCAGGTCTACGCAGTAGCCACGTTCTATCGGGCTTTCTCGCTCGCGCCGCGAGGGAAGCACATTGTCCGGATCTGCGACGGAACGGCATGCCACGTGAAGGGATCGCAAGTCCTCGCCGACGTGGCGAGGCAAGAGACGGGAGTGAGTTCAGGGGAGACCTCACAGGATGGGATGTTTACCCTGGAGAGGGTGAATTGTCTTGGTGCGTGCGCGCTTGCGCCGGTGGTGGTTGTTAACGAGAAGTACTACGAACGGATGACACCAGAGCGCCTTCGAAAGGTGCTGAGAGGGTATAAGAACGGAGAAGAGGGTGCCGGGGAAGCTGAAGAGTAGCGCTGAACTCGCCGCGCTGCGGGCCAAGCTGCGGGAGGACGGCGCAGACGGTAGACGGATGGTGAGCGTCTGCTGCGGCACGGGATGCCGTGCGTCGGGTTCGCTTGGAGTGGCGGAAGCTTTCAGCAAGGAGTTGAAGTCGCAGGGGCTTGAAGCGAGCATTGACCTTCGCTTTACCGGGTGTCACGGCTTCTGCGAACGGGGGCCGGTCGTTGTAATTCGCCCTGAAGGGATATTCTATCAGCGCGTTAGCGAAAAGGACGTCCCGGAGATAGTGAGCAAGACGCTACGCGACGGGGAGCTGGTGGAGCGAATTCTCTACGATGATCCTGTAACGGGCCTGAAGGTGGAACGAGAAGAAGATGTGGCGTTCTATAAACATCAGAGGCGTATAGTGTTTGATCAGAACGGGTTCATCGACCCGACGTCGATCGAGGATTACATAAGGCTGGGAGGATATGACGCGCTGGCGAAGGTGCTCGATTCGAAGGGGCCCGAAGAGGTTATAGATGAGGTGGAGGCAGCCGGGCTGCGAGGGCGCGGGGGGGGCGGATTTCCGGCGGGGAGGAAGTGGAAAAGCTGCCGCGAGGCTCCAGGCGAGCCGAAGTACGTGATATGCAACGCGGACGAGGGGGACCCGGGGGCTTTTATGGACAGGAGTTTGCTGGAAGGCAATCCCCACCGTGTGCTGGAGGGTATGATCATCGGGGCCTACGCTATCGGCTCAAGTGACGGTTTTGTCTACGTGCGGCACGAGTATCCGCTCGCGGTAACGAATCTGGCGATTGCGCTTGAGCAAGCGCGGGAGTACGGACTTCTGGGGGAGGATATTCTCGGGAGTGGGTTCGATTTCGATGTGACGATCAGCCGCGGAGGGGGAGCGTTCGTGTGCGGCGAGTCCACCGCGCTAATGGCTTCCCTGGAAGGGAGGGTCGGCGAACCGCGCGCGAAACATATTCATACGGTGGAAAAGGGGCTGTGGGATAAGCCAACGAATCTGAACAACGTGGAGACGTGGGCCAACGTGCCGATAATCATAGACCGGGGCGCCAGATGGTACTCGTCCATCGGGACGGATAGAAGCAAGGGGACGAAGATCTTCTCGCTCGTGGGCAAGGTGAACAATGTGGGACTGGTGGAGGTGCCGATGGGAGTGACGCTGCGGGAGATAATCTTCGACATCGGTGGGGGCATCCCAGGCGGGAAGCAGTTCAAGGCGGTGCAGACGGGCGGTCCTTCAGGGGGGTGCATCCCTGAGGAGTTTCTGGATCTGCCGGTGGATTTCGACCAGTTGAGCGAAGCGGGCTCGATGATGGGCTCCGGCGGGATGATTGTGATGGATGAAGCCACGTGCATGGTGGAGGTTTCGCGTTACTTCACGGAGTTTCTCTGCGAGGAATCGTGCGGCAAATGCACGAGCTGCAGGGAGGGTCTGAGGCGTATGCTGGAAGTTCTTACGCGAATGACGAGAGGAGAGGCTGAGGAAGGGGATGTGGAGCTCCTGGAGGAGCTGTGCGAGCTGGTGAGGGGTTCATCGCTGTGCGCGTTGGGCACGACGGCTCCGAATCCGACGGCGGCGGCGCTGAAATACTTCAGGGATGAATTTGTCACGCACGTGAGGGAGAAGCGCTGCCCGGCGCACGTTTGCCGCGAGCTGGTGACATTTCGAATCGATCCGGAGAAGTGCACAGGCTGCACGGCATGCGCGCGAGCGTGCCCGACTGGCGCGGTCACCGGGGAGGCAAAGAAACCACACTCGATCGATCAGGAGAAGTGCATCAAATGCGGGGCCTGCCTTGAGCGCTGCCGGTTTGAGGCAGTGCTGGTCGAATAGGACAAGCAGCCATGGCGAAGATAATCATTGACGGTATTGAGACGGAAGGGCGGGAGGGGGAGTCGCTTCTCGACGTAGCAAGGCGCGTCGGCATTGACATTCCCGCGCTGTGCCATCACCCGGCGGTCGAGCCCTACGGTGCCTGCCGGCTCTGCGTAGTGGAGGTTATAGACCGCGGACGCTCACGCATTACTACCGCGTGCACGTATCCGGCGATATGGGACGTCGAAGTGAAGACACAGTCGGAGAAAGTGCGAGAGACGCGAAGGCTGATGATTGAACTTCTGCTGGGAAGGGCACCGAAGGCAAAGCGTCTGCTGGAGCTGGCCGAAGAGTACGGTGCGAGGGCGGACCGGTTTAAGGCAGATGATCCGGAGAACCTGTGCATTCTGTGCGGGCTGTGCGTGAGGGTCTGCGAGGAGGTGGTGGGTGCGTCGGCGATCGGGTTTCAGGAGCGGGGAATGAATCGAGACGTGGGAACGCCGCTGAACATTCAGTCGGAGATGTGCATCGGCTGCGGCGCTTGCGCTGCGGTGTGCCCGACGGACGCGATTAAGATTGAGGACGAAGGCGATACGAGAACAATCGCGATCTGGAACACGCAGGTTAAGCTGACGAAGTGTCCTTCGTGCGGCCGGTTCTTCGCTCCCGAGGTGCAACTCGAGCGGCTGCGAGAGAAAGTGAACGTCGAGTGCGCCGTCTGTCCCGAGTGCGCCGCTCGCGGGTCCGCGGCGAAGCTTGCGCTCCTCAAAACAAGCCCGTGAGCTGCACCTACCGGGTGTCGGGAAGGGTCCATCGCGCAGCTCCATGCGGCCGCTGACGCTCAGCTATCCGGTTTGTCCGCCACCATTTCGACTAGGCCCGTTTCCTCACTCCTGCGGCGGTGGAGGTTACCCAAAGGAAGCTCGACACAGATGAGCTCTGCTGTCGTGAAGACGGTAGCCGCGGTTATGTGGCCGCCCATTACCGCGCCGGAAGGGGTGCCGAGAAGGGCGTGGAGATGGACGACGAGCTCCTGGGCGGAGGGCATTACGGTTCCCTGGATCGACAGCAGTTCGTAAGGGCCGGCGGTTTCAAAGAGAACGGTCTTCTCCTGTGAAACGGGCCGCTCAATTCCCGCCTTAAGATTTCTGAAGGCGACGTCGGTCACGCTCCCGATACCGGAGACAACTGCGATGCGGCGCGACTCTGTCGCATCCGCGAGGGATTTGAGCTCTTTAAAGAGGTCGAGGCCGGGAGTCAGACGTAGGATGGTCGCGGCGGCAGGCGAGAAGTCCAGACGAACGGTCTTTCCCATATCATCCTCCTGAAAGGCATTGCAGCTTTTTCAGGCGCCGAGCGAGGATACGATGGTCGCGGCGCCGGCTGGCCGTATTGTGTCTGATGGCAGAGGGAAAGTCCAGGGAGCAATCCCGGCCGAAGGAGGGGCAGCGAGCGAAAGCGCGCAGATAAGAACCGTCGATCGCCCTATCGCCGGCGACCGAACCCGCCCGGACGGCCACCTTGGCCACCGCCAGGGCCGCGGCCAAACCCGGCGAACGGGATGTCGTTGATTCTACCGGAGTCGACCATGTTGAGGACGAATTCGTATGGGCGGGTGTCTTCACCGGCTGCTTTGGCCTCTTCGTATACGCTGAGGAGCTTGGGCTGGACCTCCTCGCCACCTATCCGCGCAAGGCTGAAGAAAGCGGCGCGTTTCACCTGGGCGTCCGGATCCTCAAGTAGCGGCTCGAGCAGGGGAACGGCTTCTTCCAGCCCCGGCCGGCCTAAGGCGTAGACAGCGCCTGTACGCCCCATGGTGTCCTCACCGGATGCGACAAGGGGAGCCAATTCCTCGAGGAGCTTTTCGTCAGGCAAATCGCGCGCGAGCAACATAAGGGCGTTGCGCCTGATGAAGAAAGATTCGTCAGTGAGCAGGTCGACAACCACGGCCAGAACTTGCGGGTCTCCGGAAAGCCCACCGCCCTCGGCGTCGAAGTCGCGCAGTAAGAACCTGAGCGCGTCAGCGCGTGCGTTCGCCTCCGGTGATGCCAGTCTCGCCAGGACGTCTGAGACCGCGTACGTGTACCAGTCTTCGGGCGTCCCGCCGGAGTTGGCGGCATACCACAGCGACCAGGCGTCGTAGTCAGCGGGGAGGGCTTGGTGAGTGAGGCTGGTGAGAGCCCGGTGGCACTGGCGCTGTATGCGGCGGTCTTCGGAGCTGAGCCCTGCTATGAACCAGGGGACAAGTTCAGGGTTTCGGGAGCGGGTAAGCACCTGATAGAGCATGAGCTTCTCCGAATCGCTGACGCCGGGCTCCTGGAGCCTTGCGAGGATGTAGGGAAGAGCCGCTTCGCCCGACTCCATTAGCTTGTCGCGGTAATACCAGGCGTCCTGCCCGCCCAATTTTGAGATCAGGAGGTTTGCTTTCTCCTCGAAGGAGAGCGCGGCGCCCAGCTCATCGGCGCCTGGGGAGGGTTGAGGCGCTGAGGCGAGACGGCCGCGGAGGGAGGTGACTTGCTGGCGGAGCTGGTCGGCCTTGGCCTCGGATTTTCCCAGGGCCTGTTTCAGGCCAGCGGCGTCCTCGGAGGCTTTCTGAAGCTGCGCGCGAGCGTCGGCGAGGGCCGTCCGGAGGCCGCGGATCTCGTCATCGTGTCTTACCTGCGCCCTGGATGAAACGATAAGGCTGGAGATGGCCGCGGCGAGGGCGGCCGCGACAATTGCCACGGCGACCATTATGGGGACGAAACGCTTCATTGGGTGAGACCTCCCATGAATGCGGACCTGCACTACCGGTAGATTCTACGTCCATATACGTTTGGACGCACGGATTTATTGCGATTTGCGGGGCGTGTCTGGGTGTTCTTGTTGGCGGGGTTCTGGAAAGGCGACAGAGCGATCTCTTGTTAGCTGTTGCCGGAAAGGCGGCGGGAATAAGGCATGAGCGGGTTCACGGGGCTGGGCGTACCGGAATCAGAACAGCGCTTGAGCGGACGAAGGGGGACATAAGGGCCATTGCGCGGTGCTCTGGACATGGCAGCATTGAGACAGTGAAGAGGTACGACGATAATAGGCCGGATGTGGCTGGAGAAGTGGCTGAGCTGGTGGCTCAGTAGGAGCAGCAGTGCGTACATATTTGCACAATTTCAGAAATTCGATCTGGCTAAATCTTAGTCAGGAGCGTATACTACTTCTGGCGGGCGTGTCTGGCCGAGAGAGGAGGAAGAAAGTGAAAGAGGGCCAGCGATATATTAGCGTCACCGTCAGAATTCAACGCGAGGGCGACCAGTTTTCCGCGCACTGTGTCGAGTTAGGTACGGCCAGTTGCGGGGGCAGTCTTGACGAGGTCTTTGAGAACATCAAGGAAGCAATCGAAGTCCATCTGAGTGCGCTGGAAAGGCTGCGGGAGCGTCCTCGATTTTTTAGGGAACATGGCATAAGACTAAAGACGTATCACGAACCCAAGCGGCGCATCGCGGTCCAGCGCAAAGTGTACACTGATACTCTTACTACCACCTGCAATATTCCAGTTCCAGCCTCCGCATGAGTCCGCTTCGCCTGTGCTCAAGCCGGCAGCTTATCAACGTCCTCAAGAGGAATGGCTTTGTACGTAGCCCGTACAAAAAAGGGAGCCATCAAGCATACCAACGTAAACTGCCAGATGGTCGGTTCGATGTTGCAGTCATCGTTGAGGGAAAGACGGAACTGCCTCGCGGAACAATACGCGCAGTCCTAAAACAAGCCAAGAAGTCCGTTGACGAGTACCTCAACCTGCTCAAATGAACACCCACCAGCCACATCAGTACCCCAGCTTCTTCACTTGCTCCTTCAAATGCTCCTGGGCGAGTTGGGATTATTCCCTGCGGGGCAACTCTTCGCCTAGCGTAGGGATTATGTAGACCTCATTAAGCAGATGCTCAATCACCTTGAATGCCGCCTTGAGTTCCTCCTGGCTGTGAGGTTTGACTTCGTGTAGCGCAGCGCTTCCCATGAATCGAAGACTATGAAGTACCTGTGCATGAGCATCGGTTATGAACCCCATCCTCGCGAGGCTGTTGATCAGTTCCTTAGGGCCATCCCGTCTCACCAATCTGTCTTTACAGACAGCCTCGACGATCGTCCGAATACCTGCGGCCGGAAGAACATAAAGTTCGTTGCAGAGTGCGTGGTATGTCTCCTCATAAATCCTGAAGATATCAGGGGCAGACGGCGGGTTTCTGCCATCATTCTTATGCCAAGCATGCGCCTCGGGTAGACCATTTCCCAAAGAACATGGGTCTCTCGCAACATAGCGTCGGCTCCGAGATCATACTTGTGCTCCAGCCTCCTTTGGCAGAAGCCTATGCTCTTGCATCCCTGACATTGAACAATGTAGTGCGCGATCCAGCGCTCATTTATGAAGTCTATCCACACTTCGATCCACTCAGCTTTGGTCAACACCTTGTGGGATGTCGTCTGGCTACATTTCTCGCAGGGCAGGTCGAGGGTAGGTCCTTCATCGCCGTATGCTTTAGTTTCTGGCAAAGCCATATATGCGCCGTCCTGACTTAAACCTGTTGAATCTTAACATAGCCCACGGCTCGTTTCCCGCGAGTTGGTGAATGATGTTTCAGTATTCGAGCTTCTTCACCTGCTCCTTCAAGTGCTCCTGGCCGGGATAGCCGTAGATGACAGCAGTACTGACGTGGGAATGCCGAGGGAGTTTGTGGACTGAGGTGAGACGCAAGCGGCACGGTATTGCATATCCTGCAACCAGGTAAGGCCGGCACGCCCGGCAGGATTCGAACCTGCAACCCTCGGATTCGAAGTCCGTAGGTCCTTGTCATAATGTGTTGAGACTACAGGGGTTGTGACGAGGGTCGAAGTTGATCAGGCAGAAATGAGACAGAATTTTCCCATTATGGCTCCCGGGATGGTCTCCGCGCGCGCGAGGGCGCGACTTTCGGCGGAACTGTCACATCGTGTGACACTTCATGGTCTCCGCGCGCGCGAGGGCGCGACGGAAACCCTTTGATCGTCTAAGGGTTTCTCTGGATGGTCTCCGCGCGCGCGAGGGCGCGCTGCCACATTCCGCCGAAGCGGCGAGACGGGGGAAAAGAACATGTGCCGAAATCGGCACATCTTAGAACACGGTCTATTATGGCGAACGCGGCCGGAATTTCTCATGGTACTTATGATAAGGCGAGGAGGCTTATTCAAGGAGCACGGTCCCTCCCCGCGCGCATGGGCGCGCTGATCGGTTAGATGATCAAACCGATCCACCACGGGGTCCCTCCCCGCGCGCATGGGCGCGCTGGAACCGATGGAGAGGAGGGCGGCGGAGAAGCGGATGAAAGCAGGTAAACCCTCCGAAAATTTTACGGAGGGTGGGACGGATAAGGCAGAAACGCTAACTCGTGTTGCTGCCACTGTCGGCATGTCTCGCCCAACGCTGGCGAAGGCGACCGAAGTAGTTGAGGCTGCGAAGGACGACCCGAAAGGCTACGGCGATCTCGTCACGCAGACGCACCAGCGGAAGATAGGGCAAGACCCCGTTAAGCCGATTCTAGCCTTTTTTTTCGCGAGAAATTTTTACGATCCCGCCTGGCGACACCGTAGAGGCCGTCAAAAGCCGACCGCGAATTCCGAGGTCGGCCTTATAATATATTGAGAGGGTGAAAGGCTTTTAACTTGCGGAGGAGTGAGATGGCTGACCTAAAAAGCGTCAAGGACGGATCGGAGACAACCGCACTTTTGGTTCATCTTCCATGCACGGTTGTACTGGACTTACGGCTGCACGTCGCGCGGCGTCAGGCGAAGGCGATAAAAGCTGGAATGCGTTACTCTGAGCAGCCGACAATTCGCGGCACGGTCGAGCAGGCGCTGCGGGAATATGTAGACAAGTACGGCGTGTAGCGGGGTGGAGTGAAATGGGCGGATATGCTTTCATTCCGGGCGACGTGGTAGAGAAACTGCCGAGCATGACGGCGGCAGCGGCGAAGCTATGCGTGGCCTTGGGCCGGCACATGAACGGAAGAGGCGAGTGCTGGCCATCGGAGGAGCGTCTGGCGGGGGAATCGGGAATGGCACGGCGAACGGTGAGGCGTGTGAGAGGCGAACTGGTTGACCTGGGCGTGCTGGCTAGAAACCAGAGGCCACGGGATGCCGGTGGGAAGTTTACGATTGGTGTTATCAAGTGGGCGAAAATCCCAGCTAATGATGCAATAAAACCACAGGCCACTACAGGCCCATGGTCTAGCGAGGCAAAGAAACCAGAGGCCACAGACGGCCTCGAACCACAGGCCACCAGTGGCCTACAGAAGTATCCCATAAGAGAAGATACCCAACAGCAAGACGCGCGCACGCGCGCGCGAGGGATTGCTGCCGATGAGGGGGAATCTGAAGAGGGCGAAGAAAGGGCGGAGATCATCCGCCGAGCGATTCCCACAGTGGCCGATGCTGCCGCGACGAGACTAGCACGGCAATATACGGTAGCCGAGCTCGACCGCGGATGTGGGCGACTGAAGGAAGAGCAGGCACGCGGAAAGGTGATGATCGCGGTGGCCTGGCTGACGAGCTGGCTGAAAGAGGAATGCGGCGGGAATGGCAAGCCAAAACCAGTCGCGGTTGGGGAGGGGGGGCAAAATCTCTGGCGGCTGTAGGATATGACCG
>CAZUUK010000060.1:0-19556 GCA_964622675.1 uncultured Planctomycetota bacterium
CCCATCTCCAGTTGGCTTGCCAGGTTGCGCCCCTCTTTGCTCCGGTCATCTGCGCTAACCCTGCTGTACAAGACTGCCCGTTTCATTGTGCCCCCTTATTCACCAGGCAAGCTGCCCGGGTCCTTCGCATAGATTTCCGGGTGGAACGGTCGGGTTTAATTTCCCTGCCCCAAAAGTACCCCCCATATATGGGGGCCGGCGCTATGCGAACCCCCACATATAGGACCGTTCCACCGTTCCAAACCGTTCCACCTGGGGTGGAATGCTTTTGGACCAACCGTTCCACCGTTCCACCCCCCTTATAGGGGGGGAACTGGAACGGTCTGGAACGGTTAGAGGGCGAAGTAGTGGTGAGACGAACCAGAGCCACCATCTGCAACTCTCCTGATACAATAGTGTTCGTTGGTCTCGTTTGCCGCTGTATCAACGTATTGCCAGGATTCGTTTCTGCCAAGGCCAAGCGCCATGATCGCCTTATTACTCAGCTGGGTACGAGTGAGGCCAGGCTCTGCTCTGACGAGCTCGACCAGGCCATCGTAGATTTTTTGTATCTCCTCTGGGGTCTCTGCACGGCCCAGCCATTCGATTGACCACCCGTCGGTGCCGTCTACCGGGACGATATTGAATGCCCTATCCTTCCACTCGGGGCCATCCTTGTTCTTGCCACAGGACATGGTGCGGGGGTTGCTTGTGTTGGATACCTTGATCTGCATGTCCAGGATGTCCGTGTAGTTGGTCATGCCGCGACTGTGACTCTTGTCATAGCCGGTGTGATGTATCAGTACCATGGCACACCCAAGCTGGTCCTGTATCTCTGAGACAGCTTGTGCCACCAGGGTAGCAGCGCCCTGGTCGCTATCGCCCTTGCCAGGGACAGTGCTCGACAAGTGGTCTATGAACACCACATCGGGGGTAAAGCCCTGCGCAACCACTTCGTCGATAAAGCGCTCATAGTAGGACGGCTGCTCCGGGAGTAGAAACTGGACAACCTTACGTATGATCTTGCACCGCGCCATCGCCTCTTCTGTCATCCCTATTGACGCTACGGCCCCACGGACGCGCTGGGCCAGGCCGGAGCGCCCCTCCGCCGTCATGTAAAGCACGTTAGCTGGCGCGCAGATCTCATGCAGGCCAGCAAAGTAACCCTCCCCACGCGCAAGGGCAAGCATCATGTTGAACACCACCATGGTCTTGCCCGCCTTTGACTCGCCATACACCATCACGGTATCACCCTTCCCAAGCACCTGCTTAATCCACCAGGTCTTTGGGGGCAGTGCCATGATCGTGTCGAGACTGTCAAGCTGGAAGTAGGGCTCGGGGCCAGTCGAGCCGCCTGTCTCAGCGAGCAGTTGGGAGTCCAGTTTCCGTGCTTGTCTAATGTGCTCCCTCACCTTTCCGTTGTCAGTTTCAGGAGCATCGGTGTCTTCAGGGACACTGTTGGCTGCATGGCCGTATTGGGCGGCAATGTCCCATAGTTGATCTTTGAGCTTGTTCACTGTGCCCCCCTCATGTGAGCGCGCACTTTGGACAAGATGCGCTCTCTGCTGCTTGCCCTGTCCCGCTCTGCTTCGAGCTTCTCGCGTGCCACAACGAACTCGGTGAAGTCCATGTGCTCAGCGTCCGGTACGTGAACAGGGGGGATGTCAGGCCCCAGCGAGTAACCGAAATTTCTCGCGTTAAGCTGGTTGAACCATGCTTCCCAGGCGACGTCAAAGTCCAGCGCCGCGTCAGGGGGTAAGCCCATCACTGCCAGGATCTCTGCCTCTTCCTTGTGACAGTAGAGGCAGCGTATCCAGGGGCGTCCAGCATTCTGGATACCGAAGTCGGTGGGTCCATCGTCGAGATAGCTCTCGTCCCAGTCCCAGGTGCCGATGTCCAGGGAATCGTGGTGACACCGGGGACAGGTTGCCCGCCACTCATCGGGGCTGGTGAGGGCGGTTCTCTCCACCCCCTCCAGTCGGTTAAGAATGTCTGTGACCGTTTGCATCGTTACTACTCCTTTGCTGTGATGTTTTGACCATTGTTATTTGCCCCTTTGTGTTGGGGGGAGGGCCTGGGAAGCCCTCCCCCCCTCACAGAAAGGAGCTGGGGACGGTTGGTCAAGCCGTCCACCCTTATGAGTCCTGGGGAGGAAAAGGGCGGCTTCCCAGCACCCTCTTCCCCCCAATGGCTGATGTAAACACGGGCGGCAGGGGTTCAGTCTCCCGCCCGCTCTTTTCTCAGCTTTGTAAGATACTCATCAACTGCTCGTCTCAAGTGCTCGCTATAACTGAGCCCCGTTTCTTTGGCCAGGGCCTTGAGCCCTTGTATCTGTTTCTCTGTGAGGTAAACCGTTATCTTAATCATACAGCTATTATCCACCATGTCATGTCCCACGTCAATCCCTACGCCCCGCAAATGGGAAACTTTAAGGTTTGATATGTCAACTGTACAAGCTCAGGGTTCTGCGTGCAGTACTTGCCCGTGGGCCGTGAGGCATGGCAACCCCACGGCCCGGAAGGGAGGGACTACGCGCCAGCGGGCGGCGTAGCGCCAACGGGAGGTTGGGACCCCCCGCCCTGTTCTTTGACCAGCCTGCGCAGTTCGTCCAGCTTTGCGTTGATCCACTGGGCCTCAATCGGGTTCACTGAAGCGCGCTGTAGAACCATTGCAATCAGTTCGATGTCCTGTGGTGTAATCATCATGGCCTCCCTATCCCAAGCGTCATGCCTATGTTCTGACCGATGAAAATGGCTATGGTGTATGCCAAGATCCTCAGTATGTGTTTCTTCATTTAACACCATCCTTCCCTTGCTAGCAGTGAGTAGTGTGTGCCGTTGATTGACACACGGACACACATGGTGCTCATTGGGTTTGTACCAGACGTTCCGTCAAAGTGCCATTTGTGTGAGCCGCCATCGGTACTGATTTCGCCTTCACACCAAATATCGTTGTCGTTGGCTTCCGTGGAGAGCGCCGGGTCGCCTACATAGATACCCTTGCCAACCCTTAGGTACTCATACACGCCACACCAGCCATTCTTGGCAATGAAGGTGTTAACTCCATCTGCGTGTATCGCTAAGTACCCCAGGATGCCAGTCTCTTGCGAGTGCACGTCAATCCCCGTCGCGCTGTTGATTCCCGCCTGTGGAAGTGCGTCCACACGTATAACAGATGAATCTCCGGCTATCTTGCTCGGGCCAGCTGCCAGGCCGATGTACGCCCCGCCAACATAGTCGTCACCCCACATATACCCTACAGACACCGCCCCATCCATAAAGCGGATCTTGTTTTTGTTGTCAGAGCCGACGTCGATGGCTATCCCATCTTCGTCCAGCACCACTACCCCGCCGCCAGCATACGCCTTGCCATTACTGGCCTGAAGATAGAACTGCTTTGTGCCCGCCGCGTCGTAGCCCGCGATCTCGTCTGCGTCGATCTCGATCCGGTTACCACTGGTGCTTGAGGCAATCTTGAACTTGCCATCGGTGATGAAAATGCCAGGAGTCTCTGTTGCACCGCCGTCCACCAGGGGCCGCTGGAGATTGTAGAGTTGGCTAACCTCGACCTGAGAAAGTACCTTGTCAAACACCGCGAATTCAGAAATCACATAGCCCGTAATGTTACCCGTTCCTGCCCAGTTCGCACCCAACCCCCAGTGAGTGAGGGTAGGTGCCACAAGCGCGCTTGTATCAGAGCCATCTGACACACCATTGATGTACAATTCGTATTCATCGTTCGCAAAGTCATATGTTACGGCAATATCCAACCAGGCACCCGCATCGAACGTCTGAACGGTAGACCATATCCGCCAATCGCCACAGGCAAAGACTCCAAACTTGTTGTTTGTTGGGTAGTAAGTCAGTATGATGCGGTTGTTATCATCAGCGCCACGAGCATCAAAAAGTGGGAGCGTGGTTCCGGTTGCCGACCAGGTGCCTCCGGCATCGTATGGCATCTGAGCAACAACCCGGAAACTGAGCGTATTATGGTTACTGATTAGGTTTACGTGCGCTCCCAGATCAACCTTGGTTATGGTTCGTGTGGAGGTACTGGAGTTCGCTGCACCAGTCCAGGCGTAACCACTGCCGAGTGAACCGTCACAGTACGTTGTCGCGTAGCCTTTGTGCTCAATTTGCACGGCATCGAAGATCATCTCGTGATTGCCGACGTGGCCATTCATCAGGCCAACCCGGATGCTCCCACTACCGGGACAGGTCTTCGTAACTTCCAGACGTTCCCAATGACCATTGTCCATCGTGCCCGATACTACCCCATTTGCGAATCCACCACCATCGTAGACACGGAAGCGGCATGTTCCAGATATACCATACCCCCACACTGATACCCGATAATCCTCGCCGGGCGTGAGTCCAACAATGTCCTGGTAAGAGCCTTCTTGATCGCCAGGAGCGTTTGCCACAAAACGGTATGAGCTAATGCCATACCGAACAATTGTGGTTTCCTGTGTCTCAGTTGGAGTATTGTATTTGGTCCAACCCGTCGGAGTACCTCCTGCCCAGACCTCAAGTGAAGGATAAAGACACAGGTTCGTCGTCGCCTCCTCGATCACCAGCCCCCGCGTCCCCAGCCACCGCCCCTGCACCCGGTGAAACGCATTTGTCTTTGGGATTGTGGCAATCTGTTTCCGCAGTGTCTTCCATTCCCCGTCAACAGTCGCGGTTGGTGGCTTTATCGCGCAATAGTCGTTGAGCAACAGCAGGCCATCGCTCGCGTTGAACAGCATGGAGCCGATACTCAACTTGTCTGCCGTGATAGCGCCAGCCGCTACCTTGGCACTGGTCACTGCCAGGGCTGCCAGTTCGTCTGTCTCGATTGCCCCCGCTGCGATATTCCCGGCGTTGATCGTGTTAGCAGCAATCTCGTTGGCTGTGATCGTGTTGCTTACAATATTGTCAGCCGTGATCTTTACACCGATGCCTTGGCCGCCGAACACCTGAAACTCAGCTAGCGCACCTGCAGCCGCACAATAACAGCAGGCCACCAGTATCTTGTTGGTGCCCACACAGACGGCGGCATTGGTCGTTAGCTGTAGGGCAACCAGGGACGTGTCGGTGTCCAGAAAGACATAATATGGTGTATCTCCAGCCATGTTGCCGGTCTGCCCAGCCGCAATATTGAACGTGGTGCCATCAGCGGCGGTGATCGTACCGTATTCCCACATCACGGTGTTGAAGTCGTGACCATAGAAGTGCAAATCATGAGACCAGCCCATGGCACAGATGGGCAACCGCTCGATCACGACTGGTCTGAGCGCCTGGTCATTGAGGGCAGACTGGGCCTGCGCTGCCCTGGTAGCGGTATAACGTGCATCGCCAAGCTCCAGTTCGTACTGCTCATTGTCGAACGGGAAGGTGATGGTCAGTCGCCGGATCACCAGTGGCTCGTTTACGTCGAACAAGTCACACTTGAAATTGAGGCTCATGCCCGCCTTGAGCCCGTCTCGATCTGTGACAACGGTGTAGGTTACCAGGGGGAGGGCGTACTTCTCCAGGATGGACTCTCCGCGCTCTACTACGTCGTCAACCCCAAAGAGGGAGGTGTCGCGCGATACTGCCTCAAACTTGTTGCCCAGGATGGCCTCGGCCTCAGCGTCCACTGACCACAAAGCGACGTCATTGCCCGCAACCAGCACGCGCGTTGTCACGTTGCTGGCGTCCTCGCGCTTGGTTGGCTTGGTCAGGTATGGGAAGCTGGTTTCATAGTCCGGTTCGTCGCTCAAGTCAAACGGCGCTTCCCACCCCTCCTCGGCAAAATAATGCAACGCCTTGTTCTCGTCAATATACCAGGTGCCGCCACCCCGGTTGCACAGTTCGTTCAGCATGTCTGCCAGGGTGCAGGCGTCAAAGACCACTTCGGCCACGGCCACCAGGTGGTCAACGTAGGTCTCGGTGTTCACCTCTGGCAAATATTCATCGAAAAGTGTGTCGATGATTATATCATCGCGCTCAGCCCCAAACTCCCATGGTTCGTCGATCACGGTCTCGCAAGCCAGGACATTGTAGTCCTGGCCTGTCACCTGGATGAAGCGCCCATCGCCACAGAACTCTTCGTAGCGCACATCTGCCACCCGGCCCTTGAAATACTTCATCCCAGTGGCCGCTTCCTCTACCAGCAACTCTTGCTTGGCCCCAATGGAGATGGTCCCATCCGGGTCAAGCAGTGTGAAGGAACAGGTGGCACAAAAGGCCCCGGCTTCCTGTTGGACCTGAAGGCTTCCCGATTGCAACGCTGCTGTGCGGTCTGTCACACCGATTGTTAGCTGAAGTGCCATGTTAGACTCCTGTCTTTACACCGGCCAAGTGCAGCGAGTGCGTTATCGCGTCAGCAATGTCCTGTATGTCCTTATTGCTGCGGACAGAGCCCGGACCAAAATTATTGGTGACGTGTATCACGCTGGTACTGCCAGCACCGGCACCGCCAATCGGCGCGAAGTTCATTGCTGGCATGGCCTTGAGCGCCTTGCTGATACCGCGTATCCCCATCTCAAGCGGTGTTGGCGAACCGGGCGTGAGCCACCACGGGAGCGACAGGCGGGATAGGTAGTTGAAAACATCTCTCGCCTTGTCCCACAACCGCTGGAACCAGTCACGGATGCTCCTGATACTATCGGCGGCCCGGTCGAACTTGTCTCGTATGCGGTCGCTAATCCAGTTCACCTTGTTGCTCAGGCCGTTGAATATATTCTTGACGGCCTGCACCTTCTCAGAGATTGTAGAGCGGATTCCCTCGAACGCCTTACCTACATTGTGTCTCAACTCGGAGAAGGCAAATTTGATAGCGCCTATCCTGTACTCAACGGCGTCATGTATGATGGTAAGGTACAGCCCAAACCCCTCGGCCAACTTTCTCACAAAGCCAATGCAGACGGTAATGGCGGCCAGGAGCGAGTTGATTATGAATATCACCCCGCTGATTGCCGACAGGACTACAACTACTGCATAGCCTGCCAACTTGCCCACAAGTGCCCCAACCAGCTTGGCTACGCTCTTTTCTCCCTCAAGGCCAAGCACCCTGAATAGCTTCTTTAGCAGGTTGCCGGCGACCCCGAACTGTGTGACTACTCCGTTCCAGGCCGTCAGCATTTCGTCCCCGTAATCCCCGAAGCCCAGTACCAGCCCACTGAAGAAGTCCAGGATGGTGGTTACAACGCCCAGGAATGTATTCTTTACGTTCTCCCAGGTAATGCCCCAGGATTCGACGAACGTCTGTAGTGACTCGGGTAGCAGGGATATGAGCCAGTTGACCAATCCGTCGAATGCCTTGCCCGCTTCTTCTTCGAGCCATTGCCATACCCCGACCTCCTCGATTCTTGCCGCACTGGTCCGAAGCCAGGGCATGAACACGTTGTCCCACCAGGGGATCAGCTTGGTTTCCAGGAAGGTGTTCCAGGTTTCCGCCAGCCAGGCCAGCGCCCGGCCTGCCCCGGACTCATCCCAGGTCTTTTTGATCTCCCCCCACAGTTCCTGTAGCTTCTGGCGGATACGCTCCTTCAGGGCGTCAAAGGCCGTGTCGATACTGGTGATGCCCGGCCCTATGTCAATCTCTGGGAATGTAATAGGCCCCTCGCCATCTTCCCCGTCCTTATCTTTCTTGGTTGCCTTGGCCATGATCTCGGCGATCTTCAGAAGCTGATTGAGCAGTTGTTCCTGCGCGCGCGCCTGTTTCTGTGTGGCTTCCAGTTGTTCCTTGGCTATCTCAAGAGCCTGCTCCTCCGCCGTTATCTCTTTTTCGGCGGTCTTCATCGCTGCATAGTCGGCCTTTAGTTGCTTCATCTTGGCAGCCAACTGGGCGCTACTGGCCCCTTCGCGCAGCATGCGGTTGTACTCGCGTGCGCCCTCAGTCAGCTTGGTCTGGTGGGTTTCATAGCGCCTGCGGGCGTCGGCCAGCCTGCGCTCTGACGCCTCCACCGCAGCGGTTGCATCGGCCAGGGCCAGCATCTTCTGAAACAGCGTGGCCAGTTCGGTCCCGTACTCGCTGCCCACGTCAGTCAATCTGGCCAGCACAGTTTCCAGGCTACTGCCACCGGCCAGGTACTCAGCCATAGCGCGGGAAATTTCGGCAAAGGTCTCGCCAAGCTCGCTATCGTTTTCGCCCATCAGCACCCTGAGCGCTCTCTCCAGGGGAGCCTGTAGGGTTTCCAGCACGTCAAAGCCACCACTGGCAAACCCATGTAGCCAGGTTGCGAATGCCGACAAGCCCCACTTGGCCAGGTCTGGCGCGATTCTGGGAGCAGAACCAGGGGCAAGCCAATGGGCCAGAATGCGCCCAATCCAGTTAATGGCAGCAACCAGAACGGTGCTACCGCCCCGGACAATGCCGATCGCCAGGTTGGTGATGATATTCGCGCCCCATTGCAGTGCCCGCCAGGCGGTCTCGATCATCTTGTCGCCGAAGTTTTCCAGAAACGCCTGTCCAGCCTTTTTGCTGGAATTGACCAGCTTGAGTAACTCTTCAGCCAAGACCGTGATTGTGGCACTGAGATAGCGCAGAGGCTTTGATAGTGCGCCCGAGTAACCTAGCAAGGCAATCACCACGTCCGCCACCGCCTTGGCAGCGGGCAAGAAAATGATCATCATGGTGTCTTTCAAGTTCTTGAACCCGACAGTGATCATAGCCAGCTTCTGTGCCAGGGTCCCTATGGGGGAGGGCAACCCCTGTGTGGCCTCTGCTAACTTGTTCAGCACCACGACTGTCATGCCAGCCTGTTTCTGGGCTTTGGTCAGGGCCTTTTCCTCGACCTCAAACATACGCGCGGCCCGCCCGCTAGCCTCTGCCAGACTTACCTGGATATTCAGGTTGTCCAGGATAATCGGGGACAGCTTCTGGACACCCTTGACGTAGCTTTCAAGCAGGTAGTCAATGCTAATGCCGGTCGCCATGGCAACCTGGCCGAAGTACATCAGGGCCTGGGGGAGCGTCTCGGCAAAGACCTCAGACACCCCCAATGTGGCCGTGTTGTAGTTTTTCATCAGGGCCAGGTTAGTGGCCATGCCACTGGATGCGTCCTGCATCATCTGTAGCATGGCCGCGCCGCCTATGCCCGCACGGTCGGCCAATAGCTCGAAGTTGTAGCCTACACCCTCGACACTGGCGTCCAGTTCCTTCAGATAATCAATCAGGTTTTTGATTGCGCCAATTGCCAGTGTCTTGAGCTTAGAAGCCAGGGCGGATAGCGTACGAGTAACAAAGTCCTCGATATGCGCAGCCGCAGACTTGACAGCGGATACCAGCCGGTCCTTCAGCGCCACGGCCAGGTCCCAGGTCACAGTCACCAGTTTCTTGACTGCCTTACAGGCAAGCACCGTGGGGACAATCACAGCGGCCAGAGCTGCAATCAGTATCCCTATCGTTGCCCCGAATGCCATGGCGGCCACCCTTGACTTGGTAAACCAGGTGCCCAGAGTTGCGAAGCTCTTGCCCGTCTTGGCTGCAACCACGCCTGTCTGTGCCACCCCGCTGGCAAGTGCCTCGGTATTCTGCGTCGCCTGGTGCATTGTGACGTCCCAGTCGCCAACCTTCTTGGTCAGTCCCCCTACATCTTCCTCTGTCAGACAGGCCATGTTGGCGAGATGGCTGTACTTTTGGCTAAGATCGTCCAGATGACTGCCTACCACGCGCGATTGGTTGGTGAGCTCTACTGTGGTCTGAGTTAGCCCAATCATGCCAGAAGCTGTTGCGGCCATGGTCTTCGTCGTTGTGTCCAGGGCCGTTCTCATCTTGAGCTGCACAAGCGCGGTCCACACCATCGCTACCTTTGTAGCAAGGTCCAGCCCCTTGGTCAAGGTCCGTATTGCCTTGCCGAACAGCGTGCTCTTTTTGGTGGTGCCAGCGAATGCGCTGCCAAGTTTTTCTACTGAGCTTGCCAGCGAGGATATATCTGTCATGGGTCATCTCCTGTAGGGGGGACACCAGGGTCCCCCCTGTAGGCTACTGATGCTTCTGGTCCAGGAGCGCAAACTCCCGGTGGAGATTCACGGTGTTCCAGTCCTGTTCATCCAGTTCACTCGGCGTACAATGGTACATCATGCACAACTGATATACAGTGTAGTCGAATGGAACGGGGCCACAGCCGAGAAACAGGGCCTGCTCCACCGTGCTTATTAGTTTTTTGTCTCGGCGTCCTCGCCCAACAAGGCATTGGCCAAGAACTCGGCTTCCTCAATGGTGAGCTCGTCCACGATGTCTGGTTCGGTCCGTGGGGACGGCATGGACTCATCCTCATCGTCTACCCAGTTCCAATCCAGCACGTGGGCCTTAACCAGGTCAAGGCCGGAGCCGAAGCTGTCAAAGTTCTCGTCCTCTGCCTGCTTGCGCATTGTCCGAGCCTCTTTGACGGTCAGGGCACTGACAAGTACCCAACTGCCCTTGCCCTGCACTTCATCACTGTTGATCCTGCGTTGCGCACGTCGCTTTGCCATATCCCTTCCTCCTCAGTCTATGTGTGTAAGGGGCTCCCTTCCGGGAGCCCCGGTGGTTAGTCGCTAACCGTGTCCTTGGCCAGTTCCGCGCATTTCATCGCGAACTCGGACAGAACCACGTCGCCACTGGGCTCGCCCTGCGGATAGCCGGGCTTCACCAGGATGCCAGCTCCCGTCTTGTACCAAAGGCCATCGTCCTTTGCCTGGTACTGGCAGTAGAGCTCGCCGTAGTTGTCCGTGTGCTGCTCTTCCAGCAGCAAGAATGGATCGCCCTCTTCCTCGGTGTAGATGTACTTGACAGTCAGCTCGACAGCGTTCCTCGCGCCACCCTTCACGATGGGGGTGTCAGCGCCGAAGGTCAGTTGTTCACCGACCTCGCGCTCGCCGCCGCCGACCGCCACACTCGCCCCGTGGCCCGAAAGGTCAACCCACTCTACTCCATCTGCACTCACGTAGACGTGCGCTCGCGCGAACGTCATTCCATCTGTTCTAGCCATGTGTTTCCTCCTATAGGACTATGATTTGACCAGCTTGACCGCAAGGGGAACGTACTCCATGTAGTAGGCAACGCCCCCGATTGGCCATTCCACCACTGACGTGGTGCCCGCATACTCCAGGATCTCCCACGTCGCGTTGCCCCGGTTATCCTCAACCACCCCCGCAATGAGGGCTTCGATCGCGTCCAGGGCGTCCATTGCCATCGCGTCGGTCCAGTCGTCCCCCGTGGCTTGCCGCACCCACACCTGAAGGTCCAGGCGGAAGGTGGGCTTGTCGGCCAGGAAGGTCACTCGTTCCCGCAGCGTTCCCGCAGAGAGTACAGCTACCAGGGGGGTTAGCCCCTCCAGGTTGCTCACCTTGTGGCCCACCACGGTCTTGACGGGGCCGTCCCCAACCAACGCGGTTTCTAACAGTGCTACCAATGTATCTCGTGCTTGCTTACGGCTGGTACTCATGCAGTATCTCCTCTTCCACCCTTGCGGCTACTATCCTGGCGGCTTCCATCGCTGCCCTCGGGCCAGCTTCCATCACGGTGCGCCCGTAGACCTGGTGCCGGGCCTCAACTGCCCCGGCGTATCTGGTCACTGGCACCCCGGTTCTGGGGTTCGTCGCCGTCGGGTCTATGGTCAGTGCCATCGCGCCGTTAACGGCCAGGAGCTTGTGCGCCCCCTGGTAAGCACCAGTCACCACGGGTGACAAAGACACTGCACACTGTCGCAGTATCTCCCCCATGGCCATCTGGGCCTCTTCCCACGCCCCGACGGGTAAGTCAGAGAATGGGCCAGGTAAACGGATCTCCGGGACCGTCATTTCCTTTCCTCCAGGAACAGCACGCGGTAGGCTTTCGCCGTGGGCGGCCAGGTCCAGTCGGCCACTGCCCGGATGGGGTATTCGTCCTCCCCCACTACCAGGATGTCGCCCTCCCGGACGTCCAGCCCGCCGTCTACCATGGTTTGCAGTAGCTCTCGCCAGGCCAGTCCCTCGATACCCTGCGCCAGTTCTGGCGATACCGGGTCAAGGGGCAAGCACGCCAGGGACTCTATGTGGGCAACGTACCCCACCTCTTTACCCCCCACGATACCGCCCGACCGTTTGGTGCTCGCCGCCACGCTCGCCAGCCGCTCGAAAGATGCCATTGGTTACTCCTATGTCCCGTGTTCAGCGAAGGACAAGCGAATGACGCGGGCGACTGGAATAGCCAGTCCGTAGCCGCAAGCGGCAAGCAGCCTGGTTGTCAGGCGATTGATCTTGCGCTCGACCTGTGCGGCCAGTTGGGAGAGCTTCTCAGAACGCGGCCCCACAGTTATGTCGCAGTCGTCCAAGTTGCCCAGGATGGACTCCAACACCATGAGGGTTCCCACGTCCAGGTACTCATCATACTGGGCCTCAGTGACTTGGGCCACGTCGGCGTCAGAGATTGCCACGATGCTTCCGACGATGTAGCCCAAGTGCCGGATTGCCCGCCCGATTGGGTCGTTCAGGTCTGCGTTAGTGCCGTCCACGGTAGCGCCGTCCATCCCCGCTGCTACCAGCAGGGGGCCAGCCCTTTTCACCAGGATGGTCTCAGTTTGCGCCCGCGTCATCGCCATATCGTTACTCCTTGCGCCTAGTCGTAGGCGGTCGGGATCGTGTACGAACCCCCGTTCGCCACTTCCATCGCCACGCCGTTCAGCCTGTTCGCGCAACCGACACCGAACCTGTTTTCATAGTAGCTCATCTGGATGGGGTAGGACTCATCCGTCGCTACCAGGGCCAGGCCCCTTGGCAGTCCGGTGGCCGATTGCTCGACGCGCATCTGCAACGGAGCAGGCGCGCCCAGGTGCGTGCCCAGGATGTACGTGTCAGGAATCCATGACCACTCGACGATCCAACACCCGGAGAGACGGCCAACCAGCCGACCAGGGAAGGAAGGCGGGAAGTTGATGGGGACGGCGGTGTCCTCGCCAGGTTTCACGAAGCGGTCAACCACTGGGGAGTACCCCGCAATGGCTTCCAGCTTGGCAATCAGGGCCACGTCGCCCATCAGGCACACGATCTCGTCGCCACCAGTGCTCGCCCCGCCGAAGTGGTGCACCAGGTCAGCCCGGATGGTCGCCAGGGGGTTGTGGGTTGCGTCAACAGCCGATACGAGATACCCGGACTCCAGGTAGTGGTCTTCCTCCGCCTCGGTCTCAGAGCCGATGACTGGGGGATAGGTCACGCCATCACCATTGGCCAACCTGCGGATGGTCAAACTGTCGTGCTCGGGGTCCGCGAAGGTAGCGTTCACGTTGTCGAACAGGGCATGCAGGATCTCCCAGCGCAACGTGGCCGCATCTTGCGTCATGATGGTATCGAGCTTGCGGTCAAGCTCTTGCATGGTCATCTTGGCCACTTCGCTGCGGCTTCCACCAAAGCCAGCACCAAACGTTTCCAACGGGAAGGCCGTCTCCCAGTATCCTGCGGACTTGACAGCGCCCGGCGCAGCATGCGGGCCAACGCGCTGCAAGCGCCCGCCACCAGGGAGCTGATAGCGAACCTTGAACTCCTCGGTTTCGCGCTCGACGAACATTGCCATCACGCCAGCCATATCGGCATTGTACTCTTCGAGCATCTGCACGATGGCGTCGTAGATGACATTCTGCCCAACCACGTTCACGAACGAGCGGTTGGCGTCAGAGATGTTGAGAATCCCGAAAATGTTACTCATTGTTTATCCTCCTCAAGAAGGTTCTGCGTGCAGACCTTAGCTCCAGGCACGGAGCCAGTCGCACTCGATGTACAAGGTCTCCGTCAGGCCAGCATCGGCCTCGCCAATCACGCGACCGCAATAAACCGTGAGCGTGCCCGGCGTGGTCGAAAGCGCGCCTGCCGTGTCGCTCAAGTAAACTGGGTCATCATAGGTTGCCGTGGTGAATCCGGCCAGCACGCCCTTCTTCAGCATAGACACGCACTGCCCAGCCCCACCGGCCTCCAAAGCGACGCCCCTGACCTGCTGCTTGCCACCGGCATTCGCATCCGCCAGCCCATACGTACCACTTGTGTTCTGGTAGAGGGCTTGACCCTGGGTCGCGGCCTCGGCCAGAATCACGTTGAAGGTTTCAGACGACTCGGGATGGACAAGCGCCACCCGTGCAGCCGTTACGGTAATATCCGCCATTGTGTGTTCCTCCTTAGAAACTGATCTTGTTACGCCCAGTCTTGCGCTGGGACTCTTGCTTCTTCTGGCTCCGGCGTGGTGTACCAACGCCATCGCCCGGTTCCGCCTTGAACAGCCCTTCGTTCTTGCCGAGCCACTCAAGTTTCTCCAGGTCACTCATGGTGCCAGGGAGGGCCGCCACTGCTGTCTTGGCCGTTTCTCCCAGCGCCTTGATCCTGTCGGCCAGCATGGTGCCAATGAGCTTGCGGTAGGCTTCCGCCTCGGCCTGTAGGGGCTCGAGTTCTCTCACCCGTCCCTCATGCCGCTGGGCGAGTTCTTGCCACTTGGCTTCCGCCGCCAGCTTCTGCTTTTCAGCTTCCTCTGTGGTCTTGGCCGCCAGTGCCTCGAACTCAGCCTTGGCCTGCTCGCGTGCCTTGATGCGGGCTTCCCCAATGAACTTGTTCAGTTCGTCTTGGGTAAACGTCTTCACTTCCTCTGTCATTGCTACCTCCCGGTTAACCTCTCTCGGTTGAGTGTGTTTGGTTCCTGTGAACCTATTCAGTTGTAGTGTTACCCGACAAAGTCTCTGCGATTTCGTCGTCAGACCATCCGGCCCGCTTCAGATAGATTGCCAGGGGGCAACCGGCCTTCTGTGCCTGCTCCGCTGCTCGCCAGAACTCTGTCTCAATCTCGTATTCGTCCAAAGGATCGCTCTCAAAGACGGGGCGGTTGCCAATTTCGTGGTCCAGGTCGCCCCGCTGGTAAGAATCCAGGTTGAACCCCTCGTAGCCCTTGTATCCTCTGAAGCCGCCTATGCTTAGGGCCATTTGCTGGGCGCGCACCAGGGCACTATCATAGTTGGACCTCCGCTGAAGTACCTTGTTCGCTGCCCGTTGCCGCGCCACCCGCAGTGCCCGGCCACTGGCGTCACCCGAGCTGGTCGAAATATCCGAATCCAGCTCAGGATAGTCTTTTTCAAGCTCTTTCAAGATACCAGCCAGGTGGGCAAGCGCCTGCTCCAGGTTTAAGTCCGCCACCATCGCCTGGGCGTCCGCGTCAGTGCTGGTTGTCCACATGGCCTGAATCTCCTCACGCCCTGGTTCTGGCCTGTCCGTGGTCGCAGCAGCCCCGCTCACCGTAATGCCGGTTGCCTTCATGCCTTTCATGAGCCAGACCGGATCAAGGTACTTGCGGATTTGATCGCTCAGGTTACTTGCCAGGTCGTCAACCTCTTGCATCTTAGACCTCGCCGGATGCAACTCTGACCAGCCCCACTGGCCTGCCCCCACGTCGTTGTGCCGAATCAAGGTCAATGGAATAAAGCCGTAGCCCTCCGCCCAGCTTGATACCGGCTCCCCTGTCCTGTCCGTGTTCTCCGACCAGGCGTGGGGCTGGCCGTTCAAATAGGTCTCATAGGTCACCAGGTCTCCATCTCTGCCTACTGTCTCGGTGTAGGTGACGGTTCTATTCTTGCCCGTCGGGTCTGGCCTGACCTCCTCAATCGTGTAGGATTTGACGTTGGAAAAAGGGTCGAGCTCGACGTCCTTAATCAGGCCAGGATGAAGGACGCTCAAGTAGACGCGCCCACGGGTCACATCGTCTGTGATCTGGATTGCCACGTCGCCCAGCACCGCACCCCACAATGCCAGCACGTCCTTGTTGACCGCCCAGTTGGACCACCTCCAGAGCTCCGCGATGGCCGGGCGCAACCGCTCATTCTCGGCCACGATGATGGGGATGGCCCCGTCTGGCCCCGCATCACCAGACAACTGCCCGCCGAAAACGTGTGTCCGGTAAAACTCACCTAACCGGAAGGCCGGAGAGTACAAGTTCCTGGCGTACCGGTACAGGCCATACTGGTGCTTCAGTGATGCCGCCCAATGGTGGACAGCGCGATAGCTCGTGTTTTCGTACTGCGCCCAAAGCAGGCTGTAGCGCAACCGGCGTGCGCCAAAGTCGCCAAAGTCTGTGTTCTCACTGTCATCCAGACCAGCAGTTACGTAGCTTTCCTTGAATGCCCGAATCGCACTCATAAGTCTCCTCCACGTTGTTGCCATAGGTTCATCTCCGTTGCCAGGTGATGGGCAGTGGTGCTATTTCTACCTTTCCCGCCTGGTCCCCCCGCGCTGCCCATATCGCTAACATCCAGGCCCATGCCGCATCGCCATGGTGTTTCTCGTTTGCCTCAACGTCGTAAACGGCATTCCCCGCTGCTGTGATCTTTTTCCGAATCGAGTGGATTTGATAAACCAAGTCTCGCTCCGCCGGGATGATCGCCCGCCTACGCTCCAGTTCCACCTTCGCTTGCGCCGCCCAGAGCGCTTTCGATTGGGCTGTAAAGTCTACACCCTCGGCCACTGTATTGGCCTGCAATCTCTCTGCCAACATGCCGCCCAGCCCATTTCTATCAATCAATAATGCCCGAATCGGAAGGGCCTCCAGGATCTGCCTCAGACAGGCTTCCTGGTCGTCATATCGCGCCTGCGACAAGCTCACTCTCAATCGCAGGGGAGAGACCTGTGGCCCTACCCCCACCAGAATGAGCTCTGACAGATGTTTGTGTCTGCCAACGTCCAGCCCGCCAACCAGTGCCTGCTCGATACGGGCGTCTGTGACGGCCCGCCTGATTGCTGGCAGCATGTCCATCACCTGGTCGGGCGACTTGGCCCACCACCATAACAAGTTGGGCTCCTGGCACGCCCGGATCAGCTCCCAGGAAAACCAGCTCACCGAATCGTCCATGCTCTGGCATTCAAACTCTTGGCCGAAGCTATCGCTGTCCAGGTTATCAAAGAACAACTGGAGCCGCTCGTTCCCGTATCGCCGCACCCGCTCTTCTGTAGCCAGTTGCTCAACACCAGGTGGTAAGGGCCATTGGCTGCAAAAGCTCTGTACTTTCCACCAGGGTGTCTGTGCCCGGGTGTAGCCAGGGTAGGTCCGCAGCTCTTGGCTGGCAACCTCCCAAAACACCCCGCGTGCACCGAATGGACTTGAGCCAATCCTCAATCTGCCGCCCCTACTAACGACTGGTAAGGCCGCTTCGTAAATCAGCTTATCGTGCTGGGCGTGTGCCAGCTCGTCCAGAATGACGTTCATTTTGGACTTGCCCCGTGGTGGCTTGCTCGGAAGGCTGATGATCCGCGCCCCATTGGAAAGCTCCAGGTTGAGCTCGTTGTCCTTAACAACACCAGGTAGGCCACCTATACCCAAGTTCTCATAGCACCTCTTGGCATACCTGACCTTCTCCTGTGCCTCCAACAAATTGATGCTCACGAACGCCGTGCTCTCAGCGTCCAGCAGCGCACAGGCCACGGCTTCCGCTGCCACTGTGAACGACCAGCCACACTGTCGGGTTTTGGTCTCGATTCTAAACGTGCTATCGTCGTTCAGGTGCCGGAGCTGAAACGGCTCCCACTTTGCACCCTCAATCCCTGTGGCCGCGCCGAGCGCCAGGTTTTCAACCAGGAACTGGCACCTTTCAGTCCACAAAGTTTCTATATGCTGTGGCCCAATACTCGTATCCGCCATTGCACATGTCCCCATGTTTGGCCACCCAGGCTGGCCCGCGACTCTGGAGTTCTGCTCGCAGAACCTGGTCAGTAGTAATGAGGGGCCTGATGGCCTCAAACCAGCCATCGGCACTGTCTTCCTCTACCAGGAGGATGGGCGCGCCCGCTTCGGCCAATGCCACGTACTCGCTTTGTCGACTGCATACTGCCACCCCGCCCGTAGCCATCACCTCCAGCGCCTTGACGTTGGACCTGTAGTCGTTGAACTCGTCGTCCAGCCGCACCGCGCACATCACCACGTCAAACTGCTTGAGGGCAGTAGGATAAATCGCATAAGGCACATGCTCGACATAGGCCGACCGTGGATGGTCCTCCAGTGTGCACTCCATGTAGTGGGGCCGGAAGCCATGCAATACCGGCGTTACGTCCTGGTACTCATTGGCCAATCGCTCAAGCCCTTGTACCGCAAACCACCAGTCCAGGTAATGAGACCGGGAGCCAGATAGCCCGACCTTGATGCCCGGCAACACCTGTTTCACCTGGTTGGCCATCTGTGTAAACCAGCCTACGTCAATATGGTTTTTGAGCACTACCGGCGGCTCTTTGGTATACTGTGCCAGGTGATGGGCCAGTGCCCTGGTTGAGACCGTCGCGTAATCCGCCGCCCCAAGCACGTCAATGAAGGACTGGCCATAGCCCATCAGCAACCGGCTATCCTCTGTCAGGTCGTCATCGGTGTCCACCACCCACTTGCCGCCCGCCTGGTGCACGGCTTCGGCAAACTCCTGGTGTCCCTCTGGCCCGTACACTCTACTGGTAACGTACAGGTCATGGCCGCTCAGTTCGTCGTCAGTGCGGCCCTCAAGCATACGCTGGTCCAGGAGCGTGGCCGTGAAGTCAGGGGCCTGGCGGTGCAACTCGCGCAAGGGCAAGTAAGCTCTATAGTATTGGACCGCTTTCATCTGGTCCCAGGTTGAGTCACACGCCAAAAAGCCCAGTACACTATTGCCCATAGACCTGCACCAATCGCTCTGCTACCAGGGCAGCCTCGCTAATCACCCGCGCCAACGCAGTCGAAAGCAGCTTGGCCATGCAGTTGACACAAAGCGCCACCGGTTCATCAGTGGGATACTTCAGCCAGTTGTCGTCGGTCAGTGGTGCGCCACAAACCTTACACTTGTTAGCCATTCACGCCCTCCGCCAGTGTGGTTAGTGCTTCGGCCAATCGCTCCCGTGCCCGTTGTCGCCAATCCTCCAGTGTCACGCCAATCTCGCCAGTCAACTTCAGTTCCTTCGGTGGTGAGCCCATCACATAGTTGCCCAGCCACTCGCGTGCAAACCGATTGCCGTTCAGCGCGTCCGCAATCGCCCGGTCCACGATCTGCTGCCACTTCTCAAGCGTCAGGGTATCATGCAAACAGGTCAGGTAACCAAGGTCTTTCTTTGGTCTACCCGACGGATTGCCCGAACTTCCCTTGAGCCAATGTCCCTGTGCGTTTCTTGCCATCGTGTTTCTCCCTGTTCGCACGTGTGGTGTGAGGCCATTGTCAGTATAGCTCATGTCCGTCTCCCCGTGTGATTTCTGGTCCTAAACCAAAGAGGCTCCCGGTTAGGGGAGCCCCAGTACTGCCTTCCAGGGGTCTGGCGCAAGGGCAAACAAGTGCCGCCGTTTCACGTCGCCCCAGGTAACCGCGCTTCTCTGGCGTACCAGGCCATGGCGCAGGCAAATCGTGTCGTCCGTGGTGCCCGCTTTTTCAACCAAGAACACAAGCGCCTTGGCGGATAGTTCGCTGCGCATCTTTTCCACGCCATTCTTGACCGTCTTGAGCCAGTAAGTCTCGCCATCCTGGCCCAATTCCAACGCCGTGCCACCTGACAACTTGATTGTGTGGTTCTCGATCATACTACCTCCCCGATGATCAGGCCCAGCTCTACCAGGAGAGCCACTACCCAGAGCCACCGTGTGGCCCATCCGAACTGTCTGAAACCCGCTGCGATCTTTGCCATGTC
>CAZUUK010000061.1:0-3503 GCA_964622675.1 uncultured Planctomycetota bacterium
AGACCCTCAGCGTTGAGGAGTTCTTTTCCAACCTCTTGGCCAGCCTGGCGTCCACCCGCACCACGGCGATTCCACGGTAAGGCCCGGCCGCTAATCCAGAAAGCCGCGTGTCACCGATTCCGGCCAATCCTTACTAATGCACCGATAGCCCTTCGGCGACCACAGCACTATCTCGGCCCGGTCGGGCGAGCCGTGCGGAGAGCCCGGGGGCACCGCAAAGCACAATTCATCCGCTGACCGCCACTTCGGCACCGTCCGGAATTCGACGTCGCCGCTCACTTTCTCCTCGTCAGGCTGCACCGTCAGCACCTCCCCCGTCGCCAGCGTGACAACCCACACCTTCCCTTTCTCCCCCACTATAGCCACCTTGTCCCCATCCGGGCTGACCTCAAAAAGGCCCGTCATCCCCCCCACCTGCGCTTCCGCACTCCGCGGCAGCACTCGCGTCACCGTGGCCTGTCGCTCGGGGTCTACGGCAAACAGAGATGCCCGCTCAGGCATGTCCTGGTCCGTAGTCGGCAGGTGCACTTCGTAGGATGAAAAAAGGATCCTACCATCCTGAAGACACCGCACCTTACTCCCGAGCACGTCGAAAACTACGCCTGCCAGCTCACGTGTTCCCTGAAACTCCTCCAGCATCCCTCCGTCAGACCCGCAGACGCGCCGCATTACTATCGTCCCAAGACCGGCGTCGTCCGCCAGGGGGGCGCTCTCGCAAGCCTCGTACACCAGCTCCTGCCCATTAGCCGACCAATCCGGGTACATGCCCACGAAATCAGCCACTAGCTCCTCCCTGCCGCTCCCATCAGCCGCCGCGACGTACAGTGCCAACCCTTCCTCGTGCCACTTGTCTGGCTTGCCCCGTGTATAAGCTACTGCCTTCCCCTCCGGTGACACTCGAACCGTCACAATTTCGTCTGACGATCTGGCCACCATTGCCCCGACGTTCAATCCGCCCTCCTTCACCGCGAGAACCTGCAGCAACCAGCCTTCACATGACGCCTCCTCAAACTCCTTCCACCTCTCCCCCAGCTTCTCCACCAGTTTCGCGTCCTTGTGATCGCGCAGATATATTTTCATCGTCAGGAGCGTCTCGGAGTCGAATCCCTTAACGCTCTGCAGCCGCCCCAGGTCTCCCTCATAGGACGCAAGTATGTCCTGACGGAACGCCTCCGAAAGCGACACGAGTCTCTCCTTCTCCTCCTCGGACAGGAGCGGCTCGATCTCCGCCCACGTCCTCAGCTTCCCACTTACCACGGCAACGCACCGCTCAGAGTCCGGGAACCAATCAACCGCAATAATATCCCCCTCGGTGGGCGCCGGTGCGGACAGATTCCCCTGAGCATCGCAGAGGTAAAGGCCGTCTCCCCAGCCATCATCCCCCTCTCCTCCGATCACCGCCGCATACTGTCCGTCCGGCGACCAGACAACACGTTCCGGCCAGCAGCCTGCAACCAAAAGCATTGCGACGATTCCAACACCGAATACGACTCGCTTCATGTGCCTTCCTCCAGTCTTGGCAGCTTCACAGGGGAATCCCAGACCAGACGAGCCGACGGCTTTCTCGCGGGCCGTCTGGCCGCTTCGTACAGCCGCCGGATGGACCAGAACCGCGAGCCGCCCGTGTCCGTCGCCTGCTCGGGGATCTCCGTCGCTGCGATAACCGCCGGCCTGATCTCGACAGTCTTCTCCACCGCGCGCCTCCCGCCGAACAGCCAGAACCCCACGCCAAGCCCGATGAGCGCGCACGCCGCGAGCGCCGCCGCTCGCGCGCCGACGCGCCAGAGAAATCGCGCCTCGCCTCCGACCCGCAGCCGGGGCGTCCGCGGCGTCTCCTCCGGCACAGCAAACGCGCGCCTCGCCAGCTCCACCGCCTGCGATACCTCCCGCGTCTCATCGAGCGACGCCGGCTCCCTCGACAGGTACTCAGCCAGCAGCGTTTCCACCTCGGGGGACATCTCACCCAGCGCCCGGTCAATCAGCAAACGCTCCAGGACCTCTTGCTTGATTGCCATGTTCGCCTCCTCCTCTTCTCATCCACTTTTACTTTTAATGATTCGCCGCAGCTCGCCCACGGCCCGGTGCAGCCTCGACCTGACTGTCCCAACTGGAATCTCCAGCACCGCCGCGACTTCCTTGTAAGAAAGCCCCTCACTGAGCCGCAACCCCAGCGGCTCCTGCAGCTCAAACGGCAGCCGCTCTATCGCCTCCCTCATCTCCTCAAGCCTCGCGTCCGGGTCCGCACCGTCAGCCGGAAGGTCTGCCCGCAGCGGAACCGAAAACTTTCGCCGCCTGATAGCGTTCATGGCGAGGTTTCGCGCAATGCCGAAGAGCCACGCCCGCGGGGACGCCGCTTCCAGCACCCGCTCCCATCCTCTCAGCGCCTCCGCAAACGTGTCCTGCAGCAGGTCCTCGGCAGCCTCAGCGTCGCCGATGACCCACCTGAGATAGCCCAGTATCGCCGGACCATGGGTTTTGTACAGCGCCTCAATCTGCTCGATAGTCGCACGCATCCTCTCAAGCGATCTGGACGATCTAGCGCCGTCTACTTGTTAGTAACAGCTCAAGGCAGAAAAGTTCACGGAAATTCGATTTTGGACAGGATTGCCTCGCCAGCACCTGCTTACCGCGATCACTGAACTTGTTGCTCCTGATGATGGCAGGCGGGGGCGACAGGTTCAAGCAGCTCGCGAGGTACGCTTAGCCAGGCGCAGGCATGCTAGGCGTTCCTGGCGCAAACGAGCATAGCGTAGATGTCCACCTCGGGCACCGTGACGCTGAAGCCCGAAGCATCTGGGAGTATAGCTAATGGTTCGGGTTCTGACGATGCGCCGTCCGGCGTGGCCCAGAATGCCTCCACCGCGGGAGGAAGCATGTCTTTCGCGAAGCGGAGGACCACTTCGTTCGCCTTCTCGCACGGATCGAAGTTGAGGAGACTGACCGTCCACTCGTCACGTCCGCGCACCTTGTACGCGTCGACGATCACCGTGTCTGGGGCTTGCACCTCGAGCGGCAGGCCGCGGGGCCCGAGAAGTTTCCTCACAGCTTCAGGCAGCTCCGGGAAGCTCCGCCAGCCGCCCGGCCTAAGGGCTTCCTCCGGCACAGGGAGCCATGCGGCCGTCCCCTTGCCAAGTGATGCTGAGGCGCCTCCAGGCAGCGCCGAAACCATCTCCTTTGACGATACGCCAAGGATGGCGGGAAGTCCCGGGTCGAGCCTTTCCCGGAAATGTTCGTCGTAGCCAGCACTTTCGCCTAATGCTAGAAGACCGCCGCCAGCGGCGACGAATTGCTTGAGTGCCTCGACCTCGTCATCGGACACGCACTTGACATCCGGCATGACCACGAGGTCGTATTTCTGAATCTCATCGAGCGGCCTCAAATAGAAGATGTCCCACAGAATGTGGCGGCGCAGGGAGACCTGCTGAACCAACTCGGACACGGCGGAGACGCGCTGCCGGTCGAGATTCCACGACGGCCAGTTCAAATAGACGGCCACGTTGGCG
>CAZUUK010000061.1:3603-19269 GCA_964622675.1 uncultured Planctomycetota bacterium
CCCCAGCGGTAGGTAATGGGGCGGCCCTGCGGGTCGCGCTTAGCCCATTCGGCCGCTTCGGGGACTTCTTTAAGGAAAGTTTCGTACATCAAAGAGCCGAACTGGATGTACGTGCGGACCTTTATCCCGTACTTGTGGAAGATGGGTATACGCGACCTAAGGTCCTCGATCTCTTCGCGTTCTTCCTGGAGGCCGAACCCTTTGAAGAAGGCCAGGTTTATGTGGTTGAATCCGGCATCAGCCATCCGCCGGGCAAAATCTTCGCTCCGGTGCGCGTAATACCACTGCTCACGCCACCGGGGGTTGCTTCCTATACGCCGGTAGAACTTGAGCGGCTCGTGGGACGTCGCCGCGTAGATCCCCTCCTCCACAACCCACCGGGGCAGAGTCTCTGCGGACGCTTTGGGTTCGTTCATCATCTCTCCCTCCGCGAACGGTCCTCGCAAGTTGGCGCGAGCGTTTGCAATCAGCGGGAGCCCTTGCCTGGCCGCTCATTCCGCAGCGCCGGCGCCGCCTTCGTCCCAGTCGAAGCCCACCTTAATGACCGCCGTCTCGGTGGCTGCAAGCGCGATCGGCACCGTTATCTTTCCACCGCTCCGCTGCCAGTCAACTTTCTCGCGGGTAAACGCGTCGCGCAGCACAGCACCCTCGCCGATCTTCAGAGCCTCGGCGTCTATGGTCAGCTTCCCTGAGGCATCGGCGTCGGTGAAGTTGCGGCACGCGAAGTGGAGCGTCCCCTGCGACCAGTAGCCGTACCGCTCGACGCGGATGTCTGCGTTGTCCGTCCGGGCATGCGTGACGGGCTCCCAGCCGGCCGTGCCGAGCGCTCTCACTACAGGCACATACTTCCGGTAGAGATCTCTGTACGGCTCAGGGTCCTCGTAGATGCCCTCGCTGATGCTCGGATACACGGCGAAGAAGAGGCACCAGTCGAGAAGGATGCGGAGTCGAGGGATGCCGAAGGCGCGCGTTTCCTCGGGGCTCATAAGCTTAAGAAGGAAGCAAAAAGGCTTCTGATAGAGGAGTGACCTGCGGCAGTACATCGCCTGTTCGCTTCTCCAATCCATGGGAGGCACCCACTCGCGTCCCTCGACGCGATGCTTTTGACCGAAGCCGGGGGGCGTGGACCAGCGGCTGTGCCACACCTCTGAGCCGGCGATGTCCAGCACCGAGACGAAGAAGCCATACCTCATCGGTGTGCCGTTGGCCATCATCAATTTGCCCGCCCTGTGCACCTCGTCGCTGATCGCTTTTAGGTATTCGAACCTGGCCACACCCGTGTTTATCCCCGCAGTGGCCGACCTCCGGTCGAACCCCAGCGGATAGTCGGCGTAGGCGAAATGGTCCCTGCGGCAGTTCACTGTATCGGCCATCCATTCCGAGGAGTCTATGTACTGGCCATCGTAACGGCCATCGTAAAGACTCAACATTCTGTCAAGCTGAGTTCTGCGCCAGCGATCCAGGATGGTTTCGTTGCGCTCGGGGAGGACGATTTCGGGGTCGGTCGCGGCACTGAAAAGGCACCGCCAGCCGACGCCGGGCCGCGGCACCACGTTGATGTAGAATGTCCCATCGGGTTTTTTCGAGGCGAGCTTTAGGGTTGCAAGCGCTGATGCGTGCTGGGACGATGTGGGGTCGTCAGCAAATTCCTGCACCTTGCGCAGCACGTATTCCGCGGAAGGCTTCTCGTAGCCCCTCTCAGCAAAGACCTCGGGAAGAAAATCCTCGGCCTCCGGCGGCTGGTCTGCAGCCTCCTCCTCAAAGGGGAGACTTATTCCCACTCGCCCCGGCTCGTTGTACATAAAGGTGTAGAAGCCCGCGGCATTGTCCACGTGAAGAGAATTGGTCTTTACAGAAGACACCTGATGGAACGTTATGCCGAAATCTTCCGGGCGGTCAACAAACTGGGTCGGCATTCTAGCGAGCCAGAGTCCTTCCTTGGTGACTCTCTTGACGAAGAACTGCGGGAAGAGGTCGTAATATTTTTTCAGGGCGGCGCGGAGCCCCCAGTCGCTGTCGAAATTGTACAGATAGAAAGTCAGGTCGGCCCTGCCGGGGAATTTCGCCGTTGCCTCGCTGAGGCCGACGTCGAACTCAATGAAGAAATCCCCGTCGTATCCGACCCGCGCCAGGGTCGGGGGGTCCATGGGAACGGCGAAAGCAAGCCCGTGCCCCGTTCCCCCTGAAATCGCGCCCAGCGGACACCAGAATGCCGGAAAGATACCCTTGTCTTTGTGACCATAGCGGATGTAGCGTTTTCCCAAGTTGATCCGCCTTGACGTAGCTACGTCGTCCCACCAGAGCCAGCCTTCGGCCTCCACGGGCACTTGCAGCCTGAGCGTAACCGCGCGGTCTTCGCCGGACCTATCCAGAAGCCGCAGTGAGAACCTCATGTAGTTGGGCAGCGCCTGGACCTCGCAGGAAAGATCCACCATGCACTCATCGCTCCGGCCGTTTATGGCGAGCCCGCCGTCAGCGGATTCGCTGACGTTTATCGATATTCGGCCCGAGCGCTTCGACTCGGTGTGATCGGCTATGCTGAAAGTCGGATAGCTCTCCGTGATAACGTGAAGCGGAACGGGCTCAGTCCGGTTCACAAGAGACAATAGTTCACCTGTGAGGCCCCTGAACCTCATGTAGAGGCCGTCCTGGGTGGCGAGTTCATTGGCGTGGGCGCAGCGCGGGACGACGGCTGACGTCAGCGCGATGAAGCAGCCACACAAAAAAAACGAACGATTCTTCAACTAGCGTTCTCCTTACTCAAGATGGACCGCACTAGCGCCAAGGGAAGCAGGCAGAAACAATTATGTTAACCCGTCTCCCCGATCCGCGCAATGGCCGGGAAGGAGACGCGAAACCGAAGGCGGCGCCCTTTGAACTTGCGCACGTGACGTCCCTCATGAACGCACCCGCGACGCGCTCGAAGCCTTCGGTCGCCCGTCAAGGCGCGCCTAAGGATGAAGTTGCACGAACTGCGGCAGGGTCAAATCAAAGGGAAATCCAGCAGGCGGATAGCAGGGCCGGTATCTCGTGAGTTCAATACGAAGAGACGGAAGACTACTGCTTGCACGCACGCCCCTCCAGTACGTCCAGTACGTACTATACGCGCAGCAGGTCCGCTCCGCTCAGCGGCGGCTCCCCCGGAAGCCGGAAGGTGCCGCTGTCGAGTGCTCCTGAACCAGCCTCCACCCAGCTTCGTCCCGCCGAAACACCAGGGTTTCCCATATTTCTCTCCGATAGGGCGCGTCAGCTTCCTTGAAGCGGCCTTCCATTATCAGCTTGCCGAAAACCACAGCGCCGTTTCCGGAAACCCTGACCGTAGCTATGTCATATGCGAGAGCGAACGAGCTGAAAGCCGTGCGGATCTCTTCCATGCTCTTTTCATAAACCTCCAGATTGCCGTCCCTGCCCTCGTAGAGGATTCCATTCGTTCCAATCTGGATGAATTCGTCCGCCATGATCTCTTTCAGTCGCTCCAGGGGGGTACGAACGTCAGTGCCGAATGCGTCGATGAATTCCTGAACGACCCGGCGCACGAGCTTCTCATCATTCGCGTTCGAGCAGGCGGCCTCTCGGACAGTGTCTGCATGCGTTGAGAAGACGAGCTTCCATCCACCCTCGTCCTTAGCGAAAACGTTCAGGATTTCGTCCCGCTGCTCTGAACCGTCCCGCGCGATATCCGTGCTGGTTCCGATCTCGCAGGCGATGGGGCCGGCTACGGTGATTCCGGAGATAATGTGCTCGTGCCGCTGGGGCGGATTCTTCATCAGCATGTCGAAGGCCGTGCAGTACGCCCCTTTGTCGGCTATGGCCGCCAGAGACGGGTCCTTTGGCCGAGGTATCGCCAGGGTGAATGCCTTGTCGGAAAGGATTTCTTGGAAATGGCGTACGCCACCCTCCTCCTTCCAGGCGAGGTTGATCCGGTCCGCGAGTTCCCTGATGGCGGCGACTGCTTCTTCGTCCCGTTCTTCGAGGCCCAGCGCCAGAGTCAAGCACAGAGAAAGAGCTAGGGCGATGACAACGGCGCGAATCGTTCTACTGACGGCCATTTGCACTCCTCCTAGTTCGATAAAGCTTTTGGTTCACAGCGAATCATCTCTCCCACCAGAACTGGCGCACTAAATCGCCCAGCTCCGAAGAATTGTGGGCGGCAAGCAAGCGGCGTCAAGGCGAGCGCTGAATAGCTGCAACCTTCCTATGCTTTGCGGCTGGTGACTTCCGCCAGCAGGTTGAAGAATGCACACTTTCGTTCCGAGCTTATCTGCCAGTTTACGGGAACGCATTGAAAGCCTTCATCGTACTTCTCGCCCGGCCTGCGATAATCGAAGTACCCCCAGCTTGCGTAGCCGCTTATGGCGGCAAGCATGTTATTGTCGTCGGCGTCGAAATTGTAATGGTCATCCTCGTTGAGCACGATCGGCTGGTCGCGATAGCTGGGCGATTTTCGGCATCTTTGCACCATTCGGCGAACTTGGTCAGGTTCGGAGAGACCGTTGCCGTGCAGCAACAAAATATCGGAAGACGCGATCACGCTATCCGGCGGGACGGAGCCGCCGCTCATGCTGGCGCCCACCAAAAGTCGTCCACGGGGAGAATGGACTTTTCCAGCCGAGCATTTTTGGACGAGCTGTAAGAGTTCATGCACGCGATCTGCTTTGATGATCTCGTGCGAGTAGGGCCCGAGGTCCACCTCGTTTCCGATCTCGACGAGCACGTTCACGTAGCCGCATTGGAGAAGCCAGCGGGCGGCATTTTCCGCTGCATGCAAGACGGCTTCCTCGTCTCTTAGGCGGCAGTCCTGGCCGAAGTAGAAAAAGCCAACAATGGGAGCCATGCCAAGCTCATCAGCCTTGTCGAGGATCTTTTCGAGCCTGGCCATGTAGTCCATGCGCAGCGTTCCGTCGGCATGGAAAGCTGAGTTGTGCCAGGGCTGATGTTTGCCGTAGCCCTCGGGATTTCCGCCCTGGAGATTGATGGTAAAGCTCAGAAGTCCGGCATCGCGCCAGCTCGGCATCGCCGCGATGAACTCGGTTGTGTTGCGGTCAGCATCCCACGGACCATCGGGGTAATTCCATCGGCTTCGAGTAGTGGAGTTGAGGTCGTCAAAGATTCCCTGAACCATGCGCGAATTCATCAGGAGGCCCTCGATTCGCAATCCGTTGTGCCAACAGCCGGTGTAAGTCGGCCTGCCGTTAATGAGAAAGGACGGCCCTTCGACGCTCAGGGTTGTCTTGCGTCGCATGGATTGCCCCCTGCAGTTGCTTTGCGGAGGTGCTCAGGGGATCACGAGACGCGCCAGCATGTTCCCCTGCGCGAGAAAGATGACAAGGGTAACGGTTATCGGCGAGAGCAGAGTCGAGTAGAAGACAGCCCTCGATGCGAAATCGGGGTGGTTGTCGAATTCAACGCAGAGAAGCATGCAGTTGACGGCCGTGGGGGTGGCGGTGCTGATAAGCAGAACCTGGGCCAGAAATCCGTGGAGCCCCATCGCGTATATGAGCGCCAATCCGAGAGCCGGCCCTCCAAGGAGCCGCAGAAGAAGGCTGAGCTTGATGGGAGAGCGTTCGGCGGCAGAAGTAACGAGGGCGACCTGGGCGCCGAGCGCGCAAAGGGCGACAGCTATGAAGGCGCTGCGCATGTATTCGACAACTGTCGAGAACGGGAGCAGCGCCCGGGCGAGATGCGGCGCGTCGGCGCCGAGCAGGTTACGGATTTGCACGGTTAACGCTCCGGCCGCAAATGCCCAAATAGGAGGGAACTTGGCGATGAGTATGAGGCTCTGTTTCCAGTTGCGCCCTTTCTTGCCACCTGCGGCGAGAATGGGGCCGAGGGTGAAGTTGATAAGGAGCTGGGTGAGCATTACGAAGGCCTGAAGCATGACGGCCTCCGCCCTGAGGCCAGTGGCGCGGAACGCCAGGTCCTGAAGCGGAAGGCCGTAGTTGCCGGAGTTGTAGAACGTAGTGGTCATTAGCATTACGTTGCGCTGATCGCGCGGAATCCCTCTCAGCCAGGCCGCGGCGAGTGTTACCACTCCCAGGCAGACGACCATGGCGAGACTGAAAAGAACCACCTTGCCCGCGTCCTTGCCGGTCAACTGCGAGGTGACGATGGACGAGTAGATGACTCCTGGAAGAATGAAGTAGAAATTGAGTCTGCTCATCGTGGCCATGTCCAGGCCGAGCCTGCGCTGGATAAGAAAGCCGACCCCGGCAAGGAGAAGCACCGGAAGAACGATGAAATAGAAGATGTGGCCGAGCTGGAGTGGCAGCGCGCGGATAGATGCGGCAAGAACGACCCCGTTTAGCGCCATGGATCGGACCTCTTAATGGACGGCAGAGGGACATGATGTCATTTTTCGCGGGTCATTTCCATAACTGAATGGGGGGTGATTTGAAGAACGCTTAGAAAGACGCTATGATTCACCCTCGCGACGGAGGCGAACCATAGGAGGCAAAAGGGATGAACATCGTCATGGTGATCTTCGACTCGCTGCGGAAGGATTGCGTCGGGGTGTACGGTGCTCCGCCGTGGGGTAAGCTACGGACGCCGAATTTCGATGCTTTTGCGGCCGAATCGCTGGTGATGACGAGGGCATTCCCGGAATCGCTGCCGACGCTGCAGGCCAGGCGCGCAATATACACCGGTCGATGCGTCTACCCGTTCCACAACGCCAGGTTCGATCTTAAGGGGGATTTCATTACCAGCCCCGGCTGGGGGCCGATCCCCGAGGATCAGCCCACGCTCGCGGAGATTCTGCGAGAAGGCGGATACCGTACCGGGCTTATCTCGGATGTATATCACATGTTCAAACCGTCGAAGAATTTCTGGCGTGGTTTCGACCAGTGGACGTTTCTGCGCGGCCAGGAGGGCGATGCGGCGAGGTCAGGCCCCTGGCCGACTCAAGAGCAACTGGATAGATGGCTGCCGCCCGAGATTCAAGAGGGCTGGCCGATGAAGTTCATCCATCAGGTGATAATGAGCATGTATGATCGGAAGAAGGAGGAGGATTACTTTGCGCCACGGGTGATGCGAGAGGCGGGGGTGTGGCTGGAGCAGAACCGGGACGCGGAGAAGTTTTTCCTCACCGTGGAATCGTTCAATCCGCATGAGCCGTGGGTCGCTCCCGCCCACTACCGTAGGATGTATCAAGCCGAAGACGGCCCGGAAAACGTGATGTCCGGGTTCCAGGATCTGTCTGACATGCCGGGCTGGCTCCTTAAGCGGACGAGGGCGAATTACAGCGCGGTCGTGACGATGTGCGACCGGTGGTTCGGATATCTGATGGAAACGATGCGCGTGCTGGGCCTCCTCGATGACACAGCCGTGATCCTGACCTCCGATCACGGTCACTCACTGGGCGAGCGGAACTACATAAGCAAGAAGGCCTATCCTTCCACGCCGGAGGTGATGGAAACGCCACTCATTATTCGCTTTCCGAAGAAGGAGCATGCGGGAACGAGGAGCGATATGTTCGTGCAGCACGTGGACATTGCTGCGGCGATTTTGGAGCTGGCCGACGTGGAAGCGCCTGCGGGGATAGACGGCAGGTCGTTTCTGAAGGACGCGGCTGCGGGGAAGGCGGGATCGCGCAAGCACGTCACGATCGGATGGGCCGCCACGCCCACGGTGATCACCGACAGATGGTGGTTCAACTCGAAGGCTGACGGCAGCGGAGCGCTGCTGTACGATTTGAAGTGCGAGGAACCGTTTGCGGTGAACGTTGCTGAGGAAAACGTTGAAGCGGCAAGAGCCCTCTTCGCGAAGGCAAAGGAGGACGCGAAGGGGGGATTCCCGGATTGGCTGATGGAGTTGGCGAGGGATACACCGGATGCACCGGGCTCCAGCAGCGTGCTCGCGGACGGGTAGGATCCGCCTGAGCTCGCGATAGCGCCGAGACCGGCTGAGATCAATCGCGTAAGAAAGTGCGCGGAGGCAGGGCAGGTTTGCGGGGCGGCTTTGTTGGCTGCTGGCCGCATGTGAATGGTGGTGAACCTCTGGGCTATCATCCCGAATTGCCGGAACGGCCCGGCTTCGGGATCCATTCGGCGACAGCCAATAGCCGCCCCACGCGTCTCCGTTCCGCAAGCGGCCGAAACGGGCTTTCTGCCTTCTTTTCTGCGCATTGCGAATTTCCAGAAGCCGCCGGTGGATTTTCACGGGGCGGGACTAGGGCTTGGGCGTCCGCGTTCGGAGGCCCGCAGCTTTCCATCCCGCGAGCCCCTCGGTATACCGGCTTACGTTCGTGTAACCCATCTCCTCAAGCTTCTTGCCGCCGTTGTCACTCATCGTGCACGTTGCGTCTCCGGAGCAAACGACGATTTGAAAGTCTTTGTCCTTTATGCGTTCGTCTGATTCTGCTATTTTGCCGATGCGTTCGGCCATCTGATCCAGTGGAACTGAGTGCGCCTGAGGGATGTGCTCTTCCTCGTAGGCGGCGGCGCCTCTGACATCCACCAGGATGAAAGCATCTCCGAGAGCAATCTTTGCCCTGAGTTCGTCCGTCTTCACAGTCTCCAATCGTGCGCCTCTTTTCGTCTCAAGCGGTCAGGTTCCTAGTAGTCCGCCGGGCACCCTTGCGTCGCCTGTTGAGGTGGTGGGTCATTTGCTTCGGCCTTTCCTATCGTCTGTGCAGCAACATCTGTGCCGTAGTGTTGGAGATCGGGTGCGGATATGCGGCTTCGCTGTGGAGGCTCTAAGCGCCGGGCACGCAGCGAATTGCGGCACTTCTGCGAGAGCGCTCTTGCGATAATGCGAAGGCCGCAGGTCAGGTATGAGAAGAGAACACCCAGGTAGTGGGTGGTACTAACGGGTCGGCGGTGAGGGCTTGGGGAGAGAAATGCGGTGCTTCCTGACCTTTCGATAGAGTGTGCTGAGGGAGATTCCTAAGGAACGTGCCGCCCGGCGAGGGTCGCCCTCCTCTTCCTCGAACGCACGCTCAATGCAGTAGCGCTCGAATTGCACCGTCAAATGATCCAGAGAGCTCTTCTTAGTCAGCAGTTCCGGCGAAAACCCAGCAATCGCCGGAGGAAGGTCCGCTACTGTTATCGTATCTCCCGTGCAAAGGATAACGGCTCTCTCGATCGCATGCTCGAGCTCCCGGACGTTGCCCGGCCAGGAGTAGATCCGAAAGGCCCTGTGGACCTCCGGAACAATTCCGGGGATCCTCTTGCCGCTGCGTTCCGCGTATTTTTTGAGGAAGTGGGCCGCCAGCAGCGCAATATCTTCCACCCGGTCGCGCAGCGGCGGCAGGTCCACCTCAACCACATTGATCCGGTAGTACAGGTCCTCTCGGAACGAGCCATCGCGGACCTTTTTTTTCAGGTCCCGGTGTGTCGCCGCAATTATGCGCACGTCAACTTTTTCGAGATTGGTGCTCCCTACCTTCTGGACCTCCCTGTTTTGAATAACTCGCAGCAGGCGGATTTGAACCGGTTCGGACATGTCACCGATCTCGTCCAGAAACAGGGTGCCGCAGTCAGCCACCTGGATCAAGCCAACCTTCTCGAAACCGGCTCCGGTAAAAGCTCCCTTGACGTGGCCGAAGAGCTCCGACTCAAGCAGCGATTCAGGGAGAGCGGCACAGTTCAGGGGGACGAATCTTCCCTTCGCCCTTGGGCTTTGATAGTGAATGGCCTGGGCGACGAGCTCCTTTCCGGTTCCGCTTTCACCGGTGATGAGCACGTTGCAGGGAGTCGGCGCAAGCTGCGTTATCAGGTCGAAAACCCGCTGCATGGGCGGGCTCTTGCCAATGATGTTCTCAAAGGAGTACCGATCCTGAAGGCAGCCTCGGAGGTAATTGACTTCCTGAAACAGGCGGCGGTTTTCCAGTGCGTGATCGACGCTGCTCCTGACCTCGTCGAGAGAGAAGGGCTTCATTATGTAGTCGTATGCACCTCCCCTCAAGGCGGCGACTGCAGTTTTCGTCGAGGCAAAAGCGGTGATCATTATGAAGAGCGTCTCCGGGTACGAAGCCCGGACCGCCCTGAGCAGCTCCAGCCCATCGATGTCGGGCATGCGGATGTCAGACACAATCAGGTCCACGTTTGTACCTGCAATGATCTCCAGGGCCTCTTTGCCGTTCTCGGCCTGGAGAACTGCCCGGTCGTCGCCCGAGACCAGAGCTGCGAGCTCCTCCCGCATCTCCGCTTCGTCTTCAACAATCAATACCGTGTCCACCTAAGTCTCCCTCAGCAGCGCATCAGGTTTGAGCAGAAATGGATTCGCCCAGTCCCTGCCATCATGACACGAGGCTTCCCGGTCTGACCAGCACCTGTGGGCTGTCTGGTGTCGGAAGACCGGGCATGAGAAATGGACGTCTTTTGTGCACTGCGCGGTGGCTTCCCAGCAGTACGGCAGCCGCTTGAGAGGAAGCCAGACCGTGAAGGTAGAGCCCTTGTGCGGAGCGCTGTGAGCCTCTATGTAGCCCCTATGCTGATCCACAATGGACAAACTGACGGTCAGGCCCAAACCCGTCCCTTCGCCGAGCGGTTTGGTTGTGTAGAAAGGCTCCCACATCCGGCTCATGACCTCCGGCGCTATCCCCTCCCCGTCGTCTCCCACCGCCAGCAGGACATAGTCGCCCGCAAATCTCCTCGCGTTGTGACTTACGACCACTTCCGCTACCCGGGAGGAAACCGAAACGGCGCCTCCCGCATGCGTCGCGTCCGCAGCGTTGAGCAACAGGTTAAGCAGCACCTGGATGATCTTGTCCCTGTCCAGTTCCGCCCTCGGCGTGTTCGGAGCGATATCAATTTTGATCTTGATGTCGGAGAAACGCTTGTCGAAACGAACCATTTCGACGACCTCTCGAATCAAGGACCCGATGTGAACCGGTCCTTTAACCAGAGGGGCCTTGCGTCCCATGTGGGAGAGGTTTCCCACCAGCGCGGCCACTCGATCGACGTGGCCGAGGAGGATATCAAGTCTGCCTGGGTCAACATGCTGTGAGTCCATCATCCGCTGTATGTGGCTGGACATCAAGGCCAGAGGGTTGCCGATCTCGTGAGCCACCTGAGCGGCCATGTTCCCAACGAGAGTCAGCCGGTCAGTCCGTTCCAGCGATTCATCAATGCTCGCCTGCATGGTGAGGTCATGGACGCTTACGAGCAGGCTCGGTTTCCCACCGATATAAACTTCGCCGCTGTAGACAAGCAGGAACTGCCTGGCCAGTCCCTCGGGCTCGTACCAAGTTCGTATGGGACTGGGTGCCGCCGAGGTATTTATCCAAGACGCTATCGCGTTGGCTGCAGGGTGATCATCGGGCAGAAGAGCTGTGTAATGCGGCGTCCTGGCCGCGGCCTGGGCTTGCACCTGAAGCGTTCGCGCCGCGCTGTTGGCCATGACAACGTGGCCCGTGGCGTCGATCACGAACAACGCATAGGGGACGTTCTGAAGGATCAGATCTTTGAGCCTCTCGGACTCCCGAAGTTGTTCATGGAGACGGGCATTGTGTATTGCAACCGCGGCCTGATTTGCGAATTCCTGGAGCAGTTCGAGGTCGCTTTCTGTGAAGGCTCCGTGCCGATCGGCGTAGACGTTCAACGTGCCTAACACGCGGCCCGAGGCGATGAGGGGAACGGCGCAGCTTGAGACGTAACCCCTTTTTCTGGCTTGATCCCTCCAAGGAGCGAAGTTGGGCGAGCTGGCCAGATCCTTTGCCACGACGGGCTTCCGCGTCCTTATGGCCCTGCCCGTCGGGCCCCGGCCAGCCGGGCCCGTGTCGTATGTAATGTTTATCCCCTTCAGATAGCCTTCCTCAAAACCGTAGTGCGCGACGGGCTCGACCCTGTAAGAGCCCTCCGAAATGAGGCCCATCCAGGCCATCTTAAGACCCACTGCCTCGACCGCATTCTTACAGGCCAATCGCAGAACCGTATCCAGGTCCAGGCTCGCCGTGAGCTCCAGGGAAAGTTCCTGAACGTGTGAGAGCTTTCTGTAGAGAGAAAGGGCTTCAGCGCGAAGTTCTGAGTTTCTTATAGCGACGGCGGCTTCCGTCGCCACGATGTTCAGAGCGGTTACCTGCTCGGTCGAGAAGGGTCCCGCCTCTTTGCGAGCCGCGAGCATGACCCCAAGCAGCTCGTCGGCGAAAACGAGTGGAACCGCTATCGAGGAACCCAGCTTGGGCGAGGGAGCCCCGTCCGACCAGCATAAGCATCTTGGATCCGAGCTGCAGTTCTCCACGTAGACAGGTCTTCCGGACGTGGCGCACTCAGCGACTATGTTTTCTTCGGTTGACGTCTCGTCAACCGCGACGTCGTTCAGCTCAAGATAGCCCTGACCCGCCTGCGCGAGCGAGACGACAGTCGACGAGGTTAAATCAGCCCTGCCGATCCAAACGCTTTGAAAGCCGAGCGAGTTCCGAACAGTCTCGCAAATATGCCGGCATAGGGCGCGCGTATCATGTATGGCGCTGCCCGCGCGAGCTATTTCGTAGGCGGCGGCGACTTCGCGCGTGCGCTGCTGCTCCCGGTGGAACAACCCGGCGTTTCTGATCACGTGTACGGCCTGAGGCGCAAACGCCGTAAGCACTGCGACGTCGTCATCAGAAACGGCCTGCGGCGTATTCATCACGGCGAGCGCTCCCACCGCCTTCGGGCCTTCACAAAGAGGGATGCAGACGAGCGTGCGTATCCGATGAAGTCGAGCGAAGTCCTTGAAAGCTCCGCCTCCGGCTGAGAGCCCTCGACAGACCATGAATGTTCCCTTTGAGAGATGTTCTTCCGCCGCACTGCCGACGTGGTTGCACACGAGGCCGCTCGCCTCTTCGGGCGTAAACCCGTAACCGGCCACGCCCCGCACGACGGCACGCGAATCCCGGGGCAGAAGGAGGACGGCTTTTTCGGCGCCAACCAGCTCGGCCGCCGCCTGGGCAATTTTCGGAAAGACCTCTCCAGGCTCCAGGGACGATGTCAGAGGCCCAGAAGTTTTGGAGAGCTCCCCCATCTGCCTTATCTTCCGGCGAAGCCGCTCGTCCGTGTCCCGGTAGACGTGTGCATTTGCCAGCGCGAGCCCTACGGTAGTCCCGACCGCTTCGAGGAAATGCAGCCAGTCCTTTGAAAAATGGCGCCTGACGCTGCTCACCAGGCGCAAAACCCCAAGTGACCGGCCCGGGGCTACAAGCGGGACAACCGCTATCGAGCGGTGGCCCGCAGCCACACTTGCCGGGAATACGTTCCCGGGGCTGCGCGAAAGGTCATCTATCACCAGGGGTGCGAACCGCTCGGCGGCGCCTCCCGCAATCCCCTCGCCGAGGGCGAACTCGCGCATCTCCGCCAAGACGGCCTCCGGGACATTTTGGTGCCTTGCGTAGCGGAAGGTCTGCCCGACATCATCCCATACGTGCGCGATCCCCCCGTCAGCTCCAGTAACGTCAACGAGTACCTTGAGAGCAGTGTGCAGCACTACATCGGGGTCCCGCGTCGAGCCGACAGCGACGGCAATTCTCTGAAGAGCAAGCAGCTCCGAGGAGGGGTATGATGGGTCCCACGAAGCAGAAGTTGAAGAGCCGCGGCCATTGCGCGGAACTCTCTTCTCGTCATGCCGAACGGGCGCCATTGCGCTCCCCCTTGCGTTCTGCGGCCCAATCCCGACGGGTCACATGACAGTATACCGACCCTTCCCAGAAAGCGAGCTTCTTCGGTCGCGACGTCACCTGCTCCCTTATCAGGCTGGCTTCGCGTCGAAGCCGGATTCCGCAACGGATCGTGTCCTCTGGCGTGTAGACTAACGATAACGCATTCACACGAGATTGCAAGCTTATATTCGCCAGCGGCTCCGCTACTTTCGACGCGAGGGAGGCGAAAATCTCTCGCGCGGAAGGTTCTATACGCACGCGCGGATCGCCTCGAACATGGCGCGAGCGTTCTCCAGAGGCACGTCGGAGTTGAGTTCGCCGTCCCCGATCCAGCCGCCAGCGGGGCCTCCAAAAGCGCTGAACACCTCGTGGACGTGGCGGCGGACGTCATCGGGGCTGCCAAAGGGAAGAACTTTCTGGCGGTCGAGCCCGCCGCGGACGGCGACTCTCCCCTTTAGCCGGCTGCTCAGCCAGGTCATATCCATTACGGGCAATTGGATGTTGAGTTCGTTGACGCCAAGCTCGACGAGGTCAGGGATTATTTGGGTGACGTTGCCGTCGGAGTGGAAGTGGACGAAGGCACCGTGTTTTCCGGCGGCGTCGAACATTTCCCGATAGCGCGGCTTGAAGTAATGCCGCCAGAGCTCGGGATTTATGATGAGGTCCTGCTGCGTGCCCCAGTCGTCGCCGAAGCCCACTGCATCTACGCCCAGCTCGACGAACCTTCGCGTCCTCTTCAGGTTGTGTTCAAGCATTCTATCAAGTATGTACTCGACGTGCGCCTCGCCGGTGATCAGGTCGCAGAGGGCGTTCTCGTAGCCGCGGAGCCACTGGAAGAGTTCAAAGAAGTTGCCACCGTCGCCGAGCAAATAATGCTCGTGGTTGTCCTCGGCGATGATGCATTCAACCTCATCCCAATCGCCCTCACTGATCGGATCAGGCCAGTGGAAAGTGCTGAGAAAAGAAAGGTCCGCAAGAGCGTGCCCCACGGGAACGCCCAGCCATTCGCCGGTATCCGTTGGCCGCCAGGTCGTACCCCAATGATCGCGGTAGCCGCGATCCATTTTGACGGTCGGCATACGGAGGCCGAGGCGTTTGACATCCGGGGGATACTGCCTCAAGAGTTCCTCAAGTGCTTCCCCGTGTCTCATTCTGGCGCCGGGGCGCACGCTGTGCCTGACCGGTACCCTGTCCGGCCCTTGAAAGGCGATTGCTGCGCGATAGCGCTCACGACTGGTCATGGTTTGCTTTCTTGACCCCCGCGCCAGCTAACGATGAGCGTCAGGTTAAAAAGTAGAAGCAGCGACTGCGAAGTTGATGGCGAGGACGCGCGTCTGGAAGCAGCCGGGAGGCCCACCGTGCATTTGCCGGCCTGAACGACGACCGAAACCAAGTATAACCCTGCCGCGCTCGTGCGTCCAGGCCCGGCCTCCAGGCCGCCTCCGAAAGAGGAGTTTCTTCTTGACAAGCGCGGAGGAACGGCTTTGATATAGCTGGAACGGTGGTCCGGCGGCTGCCGTCCAGGGCCGAGAAGGAGTGAGGAGGCAGTAGCTGCTGATGTTAGGCGTAGACCTGCTGAAGAAGAAACTCTCCTAAAACTGAGCTTCCGACACCAAAGCTAACAGGCTTTGGGGGAGGCTTCCCGCCGTGACGGCGCGGCTGATTTGTGCCGCGCTCTCCCATCCTTGGTGTTAGTCATCTCGATCTATCGTGTTCCGCCGACCCAACTCTGGGAGGACAGACAAGTGAACGTGCGACGCTATGGCGAAGACGTGTCGGATTCGTGTGCCGAGTTCTGGTGGGAGATCTACCGGGACCGGGCCTACGTTCACCGTCCGGACGGATATCAGACTGTGAATAGCCCGCCGGTCGGCCCCGGTCTCTTCAGGAAGCACGTGGATGGGGGGCTCAGCGGGCGATCTGGGGCTCATTGGAAAGGAGCCGTCTCTCCCGATAGCATTTTTCTCGCCGAGGACGACGGGCTCGCGGGGATTGTTATCTGTTCAGTGGACGCGCAGGAGCGGATTGGCAATATCGTGTCGGGATACATGCAGCGCGACGCGCGCGGGGACGAAGCGGCAAGACTTCTCGTC
>CAZUUK010000062.1:0-19229 GCA_964622675.1 uncultured Planctomycetota bacterium
CGGGCACGAAAGATGACGTATTCACCTGGGGAAAAGGTTACCGCTGGTCGCTCGAAGCCGCGGAGAACGACTTCCTCTACACCGGCCCCGAAGACCTCCCCGTACAGAAGGGCTTTGATTACGGAGTCGTCCAGAACCAGTACCTCCGGGAGGTTTTCAAGAAAAGAAGCAGGCCTGTGCGTATGGGCTCCGTCAGATTCCTGGCGCGGGACGATACCTTCAAGTTCTACGAAACTTACCTCGACGACATGACCCGCGATGCCGTCCTCGACCCCGACGAGCTTGCCTTCAAGGTCGCTCTTCCCAACGGCCGCTACTACGTCTCCATGGTCATCGGCGACCTCCAGCTCCCGCGCTACTCCCTGGACGTCTACGCCAACGGTTATCTCGTCGCCTCGAACCTTTTCCCCGCCATGATCCAGTTCCGCGGCTATTCCGAGCCCGCTTCTCCCTGGCCGCTAAGAGTAACCTTCCCCGTTGACGTGGTCAGAAACACCCTGCGCATCGCGCTTCGCCCCAACGAAAACATCTTTAGAGAGCGCTGCGAGGTCGCCGGCGAGACGCCGTACTACAACTTCTCCCAGTTACCCTTCGTCATCGTCAGAGGAGAAAAGAGACTCAATCCGTTTTTCGGCAAGCGCATGGCCACCCACGGCCCCGCCACTCAAATGGCCATAGCCGGCATAAAAATAACTCCCTACCAGAATCCTCCCCTCACCCTAATCCGCCAGAAACTCTTCGCCGACAAATCCGTAACCGAGGAGCACGCCCTCGACGGTATGCGGAAATTCAACGCCGGTGACTACGAGGGCGCGGAAGAAGGCTTCTCCCGCATCCCCGACTCCGAATACATGCTCAAGTCCCTCGCGCACCTCGCCCTTGCCGGCCTCCTGGACACCCCCCTCGAAGAGGAAGAGCGGCTCGTGGACGTCGCCCTCAAAATCCTCGAGCAGGGCTTCAAAGCCAATCCCGACGACATAATTGCCGAAGACCTGATCCACGCTGTCCGCTACTACAGGGCCGGCCTCTATAACCTCGTCCACGCTCAGGAGCGCCCCCCCAGTCAGGTGCGCACCGAAGCGGCCGCCCTCTTCAACTGGATTACCCCCAACGACATCCTCTACTCCAAGTCCCTCGCTCATTACGGCCGCGCATTTTCAGCCATAGACCCTCACCGCTGGACCCCGAGCTGGCAGATCGCCGAAGAAGCCTTCCTCAAGCTCGAAGACCGCGAGCCCGGAAACCGCTATTCCGGCTACTACCTGTACAGTAACCCCGATGGCTGGGACCTCAAAGACTACGAGAGCGACACCGAAGACGCTCCCAAATGGGCCGTCATGATGCGTGAAGCGTACAATCGTCTCATCGACCAGGCCGCATGGTGGGGGCAGCACCGCCAGCAGCCCGACGGCAGGCTCGGTGGCGGCTGGGGTGACGACGTGGAAATCGGCATCGTGTGGGAGGCCATCATGCTCCTCAACCCCGACGCCTCCGAAGCCGCCATGGAGACCGTACGCGCCATCGCCGAAGGCGTCTGGTGGTCCGGCGACATAGACCGCGACGCCGGGTACTTCGACGGCCTCGCCGACGTCGAGCACACCGGCGAATGGACCGGCGACTCGCAGGCGCTCATGATAGGCATCGCCTACGGCAATCCCACCTACTACGAGCGGAACTTGAAAACCGCCAAGCTCATGCGCGACCTCTGGATGGGCGTCACCGACAGAGGCCACCTGCATTTCAAATCCATGGTCCTCGGCAACAAGGCCATCGGCAAGACCTACGGCGGCGTTCACGACGCCGAAATTGACCACCCCTTAAACGGCCGCGGCGCCTCGCCTGCGTACTGGGCTTGGTGGTATTCACCGACCGACGAACTCGACCGGATCTTCTCAGAGTGGGCCCGTGCCTGGTTTGAAGATTCCGAGCGCGAGGAAAACGGCAAACCCGCCTGGGTCATACCCGGACCCATTGGCTTCCACACCGATACCATCGGCGGAAACGAGGCCACCACCTGGCGGCGCGGCTCGCCGCATACCAATTGCTACGAGAACCCCAGGTACGTCCAGTACATCAAGAACCTCTTCGCCCGTATGTACTGGAAGACCGGAGACGAGAAATGGCTCAAGCCCAAGTCCGTCAACATGTCCTACACCGAGGTATTCGAAGACCAGTTCTCACCCATGGAAGACTACGTCGCCGATTACAAGGTCGAGGACAAGTACGCCCGCCTGCAGCAGGCCGGTCTAGAAAACATCCTTAAGGTCATTCGCAAGACCTGGCCATCCGTTACTTCCGAGGTGGCCAGCACGGACCGCATTGCCATGCCCGGCCTGAACGAAATCCTCGGACTGCTGAACGGCGGGAACGTCGCGGGCGGGCTTGACTTCGTCCCCATCACCTTCGAAAAGACCTCGCGAAACATTGCCTTCATGGCTCTCGTCTCCTCGGAAACCGAGGCCAAGATCATCCTCTACAACTTCAACTTCAGACCCGAGCCTGTCAACATGAAGCTCTGGAGGCTCCACGTCGGCGCAGAGCACGAGGTCAGAATAGGCGCGGACGCCGACGACGACGATAACGTTGACGAAGTCCTGCAGACCTTCACCTACAAGCACCTGCACCGCGGCGACTCCATCAGCTTCACCATCCCCTCGCGCAAAGCGATCGTCGTCGAGGTCAAGCAGACGAAAGCCGGCAAGGGCATGCCCGAGCGCATAGTTGATCTGGCAATGGCTCCCGAGGACATCAACTACGAGGACGGCAAGCTCGAAATCACCGTCCACAACATCGGCAATGAGGACTGCGGCCCGTTCCGATTCCACGTCTGGGAGGGAGACGCCGGCACCGGAAGGCTAATGGAGTCCCTGGCCGCTCCGGGCCTCGAAGCCCCCAACGACCTCGAGCCGCGCTTCATCACGAAGACCGTTGCCTGGAACCTCCCGGAGGGCGCAACCGTCGAAAACCCCGTCAAGATCACGGTCGAAATAGACCCCGCCGATGCCTACGAGGAGATCACCGAAATCAATAACACCATCAGCCGTTCCTTCCCATACGAAACCAAACCCTACATGGTCCCGCGCATGTGGAAGACCCTCGCTGCGGAGCACGGCCTCGAAGGCGGCGACCACTTTCCCGACGACTTCCCCAAAGACCAGGTCAGATAAGGACAGAGAAGCGAAAATGGAAGGGCGGCGGCCCTTGATTCACATCAGTGCACTCAGCGCCGCGCCCTTTTCACTTCGCCTCTTTCCGCGCCTTGACGCAGAGGAAGTGGGGAATCAGCCGGTGCTTCCAAAGCCGCGGGTCTTTCCTGCACGCATCCTCCGTCGGCCTCGGCTCGGCGATTCGCTCTATCCTGAATCCCGCGGCGCAAAGAGGGTTCAACAAACCGGACAATGTCCGCAGGAAATAAATGACCGTGAACGGCTCGACTTCCTCCGACTGCGACGCACGCCCGAACCTCCATTGCTCCTTGGAGGCCCCTTCCCGGAAATAGTCCCCGAGCCGGATGCCCACGATCTCTCCGCTCTCGTCGCGCTCCCATCCGCGGACTGAAGTCGTGAAGCAGGGATGGACAATGTTGAATGCGAGCATCCCCTCCGCCTTCAGCACGCGCCAGAACTCCCTTATCGCCCCTTCGTAATCCGCGCAGTCCATGAGCGCCATCACGGAGACGGCAGCGTCAAACGTCTCGTCCCCGAAAACCGACATCTCATTCATCGAAGCGGCCTCATACCGAATCCCCAGCGGCTCCCGCTCTTCCTCCGCCCGCGCGAGCTCGATCATCTTCTCCGAGATGTCAACCGCGGTCATTCTCGCTCCCCGCCGCGCGAGAATCCGCGCGGTCCGGCCTTCACCGCAGCCGGCGTCCAGGACTTCCAGTCCCGACAGATCCCCCAATTCCTCAAGGAAGGCGGGCATGTGGTAGAGATCCCGGTACGTATCGTAGCCCGCGCGCACGTGCCTCGCCCATACCTCGGCGTTGCCGTCCCAGCAGCGCGCCACCTCGTCATCGTTCATCCGCGCCTCTCTTCCCTTTTTCACTTCCCGGCCTTCTTCCCGATCGCCTCGAGCACCTTGCTGACGAACTCCATTATCGGCTGCGCCCCTTCGATGCTGTATTTCTCATTGATGATCGTCTTCGGCACCCCCTGCACGCCGTACTTCACCGCGAGGTGCGGAAACTCCGACAGCTCCACCATATCTCCCCTTATCTGATCCGAAACCATCGCAAACTGATGCGCAATCCGCACCGCACGCGCGCAGTACGGGCACGTCGGCAAAATCATCACCTGCATGTGCACCGGCTTGTCGACCTTCCCAAGCTCTTCCAGAATCTCCGCCGCAAGCTTTGGCTTCCTCCTTCCCACGTCCCTCATATCCTCGAGCAGCGTCGCAAATTCATAGCCGGCCGGAACCCCGAAGAACCTGATCCCGTAGTCCTTTTCCCCCAAAAGGATCGTCGCCGGAATCTTATCCACCCCGTACTTCTTCGCAAGCTCCCCTTCCTTCACGAAATCGTGCACCTCGAGAGTCACCTTATCCGAAAGCCCCGCCACCTCCTCCAAAAGCCCTCTCGCCGTCGCGCAGTGCTCGCACTCCATCTCCTGCGTGAACATCAAAACCTTCACTTCGTTCTCAAGCTCGCCCAGGAGCTTGGACACCTTCTTCTTATCTTCATCCTTGAGAACCGCCATGACGCCACCTCCTCACAGCAGGCCTTTCTTCGTCAGGTAATCGTAGGCGGAAAGCGCGGCCTTCGCTCCCTCGCCCGCAGAAATCACAATCTGCTTGTAGGGCACCGTCGTCACATCACCCGCCCCGAAGAGCCCCTCCACGTTCGTCCGGGAGTGGCAGTCCACGACGAGTTCGTTTGCCTCGTTCAACTTCGCCAGATTCTTCACCGGGTCCGTATTCGGAAGCAGCCCGATCTCCACGAATATCCCATCCGCCTCGATCTTCTTCTCCTCGCCCGTTTCCCTGTTCTTCACGACCACCGCCGTCACGTTATCTGTTCCCTCTATCCTCGTCACCTGATGGTAATCCAGGAAATTCGCGCGCTCGTATTTCTTCACCGACTCGATTATGATCCCGTCCGCCTGCCACCCCTGTGAGAAGTTGACGAGCGTCACCTCCTTCGCCACCTTGAGTAGGTCCAGCGCCGCGGTGAACGCCGAATTTCCCCCGCCCGCCACCACCACCTTCTTATCCTTATAGAAAGGCGCGTCGCAGATCGCGCAGTACGCCACCCCCTTACCTTTCAACTCGTTCTCCCCCGGCACGTTCAGCGGGCGCGAGCGCTTCCCCGTCGCAACTATCACGCTCTTTCCCGCGTACGTTTCCCCGCTTTCCAGCGCCACTTTGAAGACCTCTCCCTCCTTTCTCACCTCGCTCACGTTCTCACCCAGTCCTATCGGCACCTCGAAATGCCTCACGTGCTCCTCGAACTTCTTCGTCAGCTCCTTTCCTGAGATCGCCTGGAACCCCAGGTAATTCTCGATCTGCCACGTATCCATCATCTGTCCGCCCAGGTTCCTCGTGAGGATCGCGGTCTTCATAAGCTTTCGCGCCGCGTAGAGCGCCGCCGTCATCGCCGCCGCGCTCCCGCCCAGTATAAGCAAATCGTAAGTCGCGTCGAGGTCTGGCTTGTTGTCTTCAGCCAGCGCCGAAAGGCCCAGCGAAAAATCCGTCAGATCCATTTTTGTTCACCTCCGGTTCAGCTCTTCCAGGCGGGGCTGCAAAGACTCATTCTCAGACGGCCTTTGCCCCAAAGCGCCGCAGCGCTCCATATCTCACGTGTTCCCAGGTCCTCTCTTCCCCGGTCATCTCATTGCGTCCCTAATCATGAAGTACCTACTGATCCCGTCAAGCGAGATGATGCCTTTCAGCTCTCCGCCTCCAATGACCGCCGCCGCCGTCCGATCCGCCGACACGAGTCGGCGGTACACGTCCTCCAGCGAAGTCTCAGGAGGGAACCGAAGAAAATCCCGGTCCATGACTTCTCTCACCTGAACGTCGAGCCCTTTCTCGTGAATGCTCGACAGGATCTCCTTGCGCGTCAGGATGCCCTCCAGCCCCTCATCCCCCACCACAGGAAAGTCAGGCTGGCAGCCGTGGAAAATGTGTTCCATCACCTGCGAAAGCAGCTCGTCAGGGCGGAGCACGCGGAAGTCGGTTACCATTACCTGACTCGCCGGGACTCCGTGCAGTGCCGTCCGCAGAACGACCTGCCGTTTCTCACTCCCAGCGCCCATATAAAGGAATATGCCGATCAGCGCCAGAAACAAATTGAAGAACAGCCCGAAGAAAACGAAAACCATCGCCAGTGCCTGTCCCACCGTCGCCGCTATCGTGGTCGCCTGCACGTAATCCAGCTTGAGCGCAAGCAGCCCCCTGAACACCCGCCCCCCATCCATAGGGAAGGCCGGGACCATATTGAATATCGCAAGCACGACATTTGCCCCTATCAAGCCCGCGAGGAACTCTGCCGCCGAATTGGGGAAAATATGCGGAGCGCCCACCCCGGTCTTCTGCCCAACCGCCAGATAAAGCGCGCCCGCGATGGCCAGATTGATGAAGGGCCCCATTATCGCCATGGCTATCTCCTGTCCCGGCTTCTCCGGCATCTCCTCCATCGTCGCCACGCCGCCGATGGGCAGAAGCGTAATGCTCTTCGCCTCTTTCCCGAACCGCCGCCCGATAAGGCTGTGCCCGATCTCGTGAATCAGCACGCATGCAAAGATCGAGCACAAGAAGAGCACCCCCATTGCTCCCTTCTGAGGGGACCCCTGCTTAGAAAGCGCACCCGCCACGAAAACAAAGAAAAGCAGGATCAGAAACGCCACGTGAATGCGAAATTCGATTCCGAATATCCGGCCTATCCGAAACGACCACCTCATCTGGGCATAACCTCCTCCGTCCCGCTGGCCCCGCCGGCTATCAAGTCCGCTGCAAACTTAATGCCGAAACCCTCCTACCAAACATCCTATCCCCTCTCGCTCCCGTGTCAACGATCCGAACGCACGTATCGGCTTGCTCTTTCCCATGTGAAACGCGCGGCCGTATCGGCTTTCAAGGATCACAAATTTCCGGGCGGCGGAGGTCCGTTTTCATTGCCTTGAAGCGGAGATCGGATAGAATTAGGCGATTTGAGCTCAGCCTTATGTTCGGGCTTCCCAGCCCGGCCTCGGAAAGGAGACATCATGCCCTACAAGGTTATCCAGGTCGGCACCGGCGGACACGGAAAAAGCTGGTGCCGCATGTTCCTTCCCCCGAATATCGAAGAGGGCCTCATCGAAGTCGTCGCCGCGGTTGACATCAACGCCGAAGCCCTCGAAAACGCCCGGGAATTCCTCGACCTCAGCCCCGACCATTGCTACACCGATGTCAAAAAAGCCTTCGACGAAAACCCGGCCGACTTCTGCACCATCGTCGTCCCGCCCGCCGCCCACGAAGAGATCGTTGACGTCGCGCTCGATCACGATCTGCACATCCTCTCCGAGAAGCCTATCGCGGACACGCTTGAAGCTTCCGTCCGCATCGCCAACAAAGTCAAAGCCGCCGGGAAGAAAATGGGCGTCACCATGACCCACCGCTTCGCCCAGCACAAGACCACTTTCCGCAAGGAACTCCGCTCCGGGCGCTGCGGGGCGCTGGACTACATCGTCTTCCGCTTCACCTGCGACGCGCGGAAGTTCGGGGCTTGGGGAAAGTTCCGCCACGAAATTCCCGACCCCCTTATGGTCGAGGGCGCTGTGCATCATCTCGACATAATCGCCGACCTCGCCGACTCCAAGTGCGACACAATCTACGCGCAGACCTGGAACCCTCCCTGGGGCGAGTTCGCCGGCGATTCGCAGGGGCTCGTGATGATGAAGTTCCAAAACGGGACCCGCGCCATCTACGAGGCAGCGAAAACCAATGCCGTCGGCCTTAACTGCTGGGGGCGCGAGTACATCCGAGCCGAGTGCGAAAACGCAACCCTCATTCTCAGCGACCACCGCGTCGAGCGCTTCCTCCACAACCCGTCCCAGCGCATCAACAACGCCAGGGCAGGGGAGGGGGAGGAAATTCCCCCGCTCGAGCAGCCCAAGTGGCACAACACGTGGCTCGTCGACCAATTCGTGCGCTGGCTCGACGGCGGGGAGCCCATGGAAACAAACGTCGAGGATAACCTCCAGTCGGTCGCTCTCGTCTTCTCCGCCATCGAAAGCAGCCGCAGCGGCGAGCCCGTCAAGGTTCAGGAATTCCTCGCGAAGACCAGCAAAGAGATCGCGGGCGGATAGGTCGGCCTCGCGCGTTTCGCCGTCGCAAAAACCTTTACGAAAGGAGTTGTCAAATGCCGGCTCAAAGGGCCACGAAAATCACCATCGACAGCTACACGGTCAAGGACTCGCCAAACCACTTCGCGCGCTTCAAGCACGCCGACCTGCCCGACGAGTTTCTCACCATGCTCTTCTTCGAGCACAACGAAATACCGCCCGACGGGAGGACCCTCGACGAGTTCAGGGAATTCTTCAACCGCGTCGGCCGCCACACCCTCAATCCCGACGGCACGCTCAGCATCGCTCACGACGTGTGGACGGTCACCTTGACTCCCGGTGACGAGGAGGTTGACCTGAGCCTTCACGTCCGCAACGAAACCGACACCGACTGGCACGACCTCGTCTCCATTACCGCCTGCGTAAGCCCGAAGGGCTGGGGCTACTGGAAGATCCTCGGCACAACTCCCGACCAGGCTCCTCCCGTCTCTCCCACGTTCGCCGACAGGGAAACGCGTAACAAAACCTTCATCAGCACCAAGGATGGCCCGTTCCTTCTCGCCGATCGCTCCAAGCACTTTTTCGACGAAGAAACGCTCAGCCGCATCCTCAGCCTTCCTTACAGAACCAACGTATTCCGCGTGGGCCAGCACAAAGCCGCCCCGCCTTTCACCGACCGCGGGCTCATCGCACGCCACAACAAAGAGAAGGGTTGGGTCCTGGGTTACGGCTGGGAGGACTGCTTGTGCGTCAACGCGAACAACCCGCTCGACTGCCTCCATCCCACTACCCGCATCGGCCCCGTCGTAGCAGGAGGAGAACGCACGATCCGCGGCAAGATATACCTCTTTCAGGGAACCCTCGACGACCTCTTCGCTCGTTACGACAAAGACCTTGGAGGCTCAAGACAATGATCAAGATCCACTTGGGCACCGCGCTGGCTCTCTTCGCAATCTCTCTCCTTCTCTCGACCTCCGCATGCGCTCTCATCTGTGACGCCACCGAAGCCAAAGGCTTCTTCCACTGGCCCGAGCAGGCGATAGGGGAGGGGACTATCAGCATCGAGCCAGAAGGGCCCATAGTTGCCGGAACCGCCGCCACATTTACCGTTACCTACACCGCCGGAGGCAACGGCTTGCCCGTCGGCGCTTCCGTCGAGCTCGTCACCCCTCGCGGCTGCGCCGCTCCGCGTGCGGGCGTCAAGAGCGGCAACTCCATCCTTTCCGCATCCTCGGGCGGAAACCCCGTCGAGCTCAAACTCGTCCCCAAGAAAGGAAGAAGGTTCCCCGGCCACCGCGTGGCCGCAATCCTTCCCGACGGCCTCGAGCCCGGGGCACGCGTCGTCTTCACGTGGGAAAGGGCAGCCATCGTCCGCGAGATCAACAGCCTCAACGACAGCTTTCTCGAATTCTTCGTCTTGGAGCGCCCGAATCCGCAGGGAGACGCCGTCCTCCTCCCCAAAATGGCCAAGTTGAGGCTGCTCCCCCAGGAGGCCGTGGCTCTCGACGTCTTCGCATCCAGTATCGTCGCCGTCGGCGAGCCTGCCCGCGCCACCGTCCGCGCCCGCGACGAATTCGGAAACCCCGCCATCTCCTACAGAGGCACCATCCTCCTCTCAGCCACGGACGAATCCTCCACCGAAGTCGTCGAATACAAGTTCAGCGAATCGGACCGCGGCGCTCACACCTTCGGAGACATCACCTTTCTGAATTCCGGTGTGAAGTACCTCCGCGTCGCGGACGACGCAGCGGAAATGTCCGCCGTCTCCAACCCCATCGAAGTGAGCGAGACCCCGCCCGACCTCCACCTCTACTGGGCCGACATCCACGTGCATACCGTCATGTCCTGGGATGCGTGGTTCGGCGCACAGAGCGTCGTCACCTACGGCGGAGCCTTCCAGATGGGCCGCGACTTCGCCGGTCTCGACTTCCAGGCCAACACCGACCACAACGCTCCCCATCCTTATACTGAGAAAGAGTGGCCCGGAATGGTCGCGACGACCAACAGTTTCAACGATCCCGGCCGCTTCGTAACCCTCGTCGCCATTGAAAACAGCGGCCCGACGGGGGATAAGAACGTCTACTGGCGCGGCGGCAGCGCCCCTTACATGACGGCGGAAAAGCGTGACCCCATAGCGCTCTTCAACAAGTTGAAGGGCCAGGAATGCCTCATCATTCCACATCACGTCGCCCAAAGCATGCGGCCCACCGACTGGCGGCCGGAGTATTTCGAGCCGGAAAAGGAGCGCCTTCTCGAAATCTATTCCAACCACGGCCGCGCCGAATTCTATGGCAACATGCCGCACTTCTCTCATCATCCCGAACCGACCATGAAGGGTTACACTTATCAGGACGCCCTCGCCCGGGGCTACAGACTCGGCGTCGTCGCGGCCAGCGACGAGCACCGCGGCAAAGTCGGCTCCGTCGGCCTCACCGCCGTATGGGCTCCCGAACTCACCCGCGAAGCCATTTACGACGCCATGAAGGCCCGCCGCTGCTACGGCACCACGAACCCGCGCATCATCGTCAGATTCTCCGCCAACGATCATCAGATGGGCGAGGAGTTCATGAGCAGCGGCCCCGTCCGTATCGAAGGCAGCGCCGTCGGCTCCGCCAAACTCCTCTCCATCGAAGTGATCAAGAACGGGCGGATCGCGCACGTCGCCTATCCGCAGAAAATCAAGGCCTGGGACCACGGCGAGGCGGCCCGACGCCTCCACTTCCAGTGGGATGACGAGGACTTCACCGAAGACGCCTACTACTATCTTCGTGTCACCCAGGCTCCCGACAGCACGCGCGAAGGCAAATGGAACTTCCCTCCGCAGATGGACTTCGCCTGGTCATCCCCCGTCTGGGTCACCTACGAGCCCGCTCTGCAAGATTGAGCTAGTAGCCAGGTCAAGCCGCTCGTTCAGCCAGGGCTGCCGGACAGCAGCCCTGCGCGCAGAGAACTACTCCGCTCCGCCCTTCTCGCCCCCCAGCCCGCTGAAGACAATCGGATACGGATACCGGATCTCCCGCCGCAGCTCCGGTCTTAGTGCCGCTTGAATCAGCCACGCCGCCGGCCGCTTGTAACCGTTCGGATACAGCAGTCCACAGCACGCAAACGGACTGTTCCCCACCATCAGCTCCCACAGGAACCAACTCACTCCGTTGCTCATAACAATCGGCAGAGTCCTTTCGTAATGACGAAGCTGCTGCTCGTCCGTTGCCGCCATGGGAATGTGATAGATAGCGCTGCCCCATTCGGAAAGGATAAGCTCTTTCGCCGCCGCTTCCGCTTCACGAACGCAGTCCTTCAGACTCTCGTGAAGCAGCACCCCGCTGGCCAGGTAGCTGTGCACTGAAGCCACGTCAACAATCTCCATCACGTCTCTCATGTCCCGTTGATTCAACGACCCGACAGTCAGCGGCCGCGCGGGGTCAAGGTCCCTTACAACTTCGGCGAAATGCCAAGTCAGCTCCTTGAAATCCGGCCCGCCTTCAACTCGCGGCTCGTTGATGACGTCGTATACCTCCACCGCCTCACTGCCCCTGAGCACCGGCAGAATTAGCTCCATATACTTTTCGAGCTTTCCCCAGCCATCTCGCCCCGCTTCTTCAGCCGGGGGGTTCCCCGGCCAGAGCACCTTCGTTCCCCGCACCAGGTGACATCGATCCAGCAGCACCGGCATGAAGCTCATCTTCTTCGCCGCGCACCTCCGCGTGAAATCCTGAAGCGCGGCGCGCGACTCCTCCGGCCGCTCCAGAAAGGGCGCCGAGTGAACGAAGACCCTCACCCCGTTGAGCCCAAGCTCCAGCGCATACCCAAGCTCCCGCTCGACCACCTCCGGGTCGTACTTCGTCCAGGTCTCCATCGAGTTCCGGGCGTACGACGGAACGTAATTCGCCCCATAGATCTTCGATTTCAAACCACGCATTTCTCCAATCCGCCTTTCCTAAGGCCAATCGCGACGAACCGTCGGCGTATGCACTCAGCCCTTGCGTAACTCACGCAGGAGGCACCGCATGCCCTGCTCTATGTGCGACTGAAATCCCCTGAGATGTCCGTAGGATATATCGCCGACTGCAATGCACAACCCCTTATACCGAATCCGATCCCACATCCCCTCATCGGCGGCAGTCTCATATTCCTTCATTGCATCGGCCACGAAAGCATCCCCCTGCCACACCCACAGACCCGCAAAGTCATTTGCCGGGTCACCCGCGCACGCGTCCGACCAGTCAATAATCCCGCTCACCCGACCCTCTTGAGGTTCGACTAAGATATGCTCCGCAAGCAGATCGCTGTGAAGCAGCCGTGCCGGCCCCTCATATTCTTTCGGCATCCGTGACGGATCTAGGAAAAAGTCACGACAACGTTCATAAAGCGCGGAGTCAATCTCGCGCTCGAGACCTTTCAGATTGGTGAGCGCCCCTCTACGCTCTTGTTCGAGCGAGTCAGTTTCATCCGGTCCGTAAACGGCGAGCTTGATTGCCGTCTTGGGATCGAATCGATGCAGGCATTCCAAGAACCGGCCGAGTTGCGCCGCTGACTGCCTCAGCAACGAAGCCGACAGGTCAGCGTCCATCGCCGGACGACCGGATAATTTCGCGTAGCCGCCGAAGTGGTATGGAAATCCCGCGGTGGGCTGGCCGCGGAACTCATACACAGGAACCGGCAGCGGCAGCCTTCCTGCGATTGCATCCAGGAGGGCGACCTCCTTGAGCCACCGCGCATCGTAGTCCCGCCGCTTCGCAAACCGAAAGACCCATCGCCCGTCTATCTCGTGCGCATCGGAATCCCAGCCCTCGCCAAGCAGCCCGACTTTCTTCGCGTCAATCTCTGGAAACTGCGCCCTGACTACCTGACGGGCCGTCTCCGCGTCCAATTTCCGGTCCCTGTCCCACGGCATGCCTACCATGTGAGCTCCTCATCGCCGCGCGGAGAACACCGATTTCGCACGCGCCTGATCCGTCCGTCTTCTGTGGGCTTCATCTGGTTGGTCTCCGTCCCCCTTCTCCCTCCGGCTTGACCGGAGTGTTCGCATACGCCGGCGCACCGAAAGCTTTCCTCAGCCGCTTCGCGTCGAACTTCAGCTTCCTGTCGTACGTATATATCCCGTTCCGTTCCTGCTCCACGTCAGTCAACTGCGTGTACGTGAAACCCGCAATGTGCGGATGCGCCGTCAGAACCGCCGTCAGCTTTTCGATCCGCTCGTAGACCTCCTCGACGCTCCCCGCGCGCTTCCCATATCCCCAGCTCTTCTCCGGCTCCTCGCCGTCATCTTCGCCGCTTGCCTCTGGCACCCACCACGTCCCGCCGTACTCATCTACGACGTACGGCTGGCCTTCGTACGCCGCCGAGAGCTCCGGAAACCGCACGAACGCTCCCTCTCCTCCTCTCGGCGTTACACCCGCAAAGTGCTCCCGAAACTTCTCGTGATCCTGCTCGTAGTTGTGCACGCTGAAGATGTCCGTGCGAACGTGCACGTACCCGCTCGCGTCGTTCACCGGCCGCGTCGGATCCAGCGCCTTCGTCAGCTCGTAAACCTCACGCAGCGTCCGAGCATGTGCCTCAGAATGGTCTCGCGCCGCCCGGTACGTCTCGTTGAACGGCGTCCACGCCACGATCGAAGGATGATTCAGATCCCTTAGCACCACCTCCCGCCATTCTCGCCGATGATTCTGGATCGCCTCAGGCAGTCCGAAATCCATCCCCCAGTCGCAGAACTCACCCCACGTCAGATACCCCAGCCTGTCCGCCCAGTAGTGAAACCGCTCCTCGAACACTTTCTGGTGGAGCCGCGCCCCGTTGAACCCGACCGCCTTCGCCCGCTCGATATCCTTCTTCAGCTCCGCGTCGCTCGGCGCCGTCCAGATCCCGTCAGGGTAGAACCCCTGGTCCAGCACGAAGCGCAGGAAAATCGCCTCGTTATTGAGAAAGAACCGGTTCCCCTCTATGTGAAACTTCCGCAGCCCCGCGTAGCTCTCGACCGAGTCAACGATCCGGTCGCCTTCAAGCAGCTCCAGCCGAAGGCCGTAGAGAAACGGGTCGCCGCAGCTCCACGGGCGCGGGTCCTTCGCAGTGAGCTCCACAGCTCCTCCGCTCGTTGCGGGGGCCTCCACCTTCGCGACCTCTGCGCCATCCTCCAGAAGCGCCGCCCTGAAAACCAGCCCGCGCTTCCCCCCTTCGATGGTTGGCGTCACGACGAACCGCCCGCCGTCCAGATCCGGGACAATCCGCATCCACTCTATGAAGCTCTCCGGCACCGCCTCGAGCCACACCGTCTGCCATATCCCCGTCGTCCGCGTGTACCGCACCCCTTGCGAGTGCAGGGTAGGGGACTGCTTCCCCGCCGGCTGCCTCCCCGATCGGATATCGTCCCGCGCGCACACAACCAGGTCGTTTCCGCCGTCCCTCAGCGCATCCGTAATCTCAAACCCGAACGAGGAGCTTCCCCCGCAGTGCCGCCCCACGAGCCGCCCGTTCACCCACGCCCGGCAGTCGTAATCCACCGCGCCGAACCGCAGAAACACGCGCATCCCCGCCCATTCCCCCGGCACCGCAAACCTCCGGTGGTACCAGACCGCCGGCATGAAATCCCTGTACTCGATCCCCGAAAGCCGGCTCTCCGGGCAGAACGGCACGGTGATCTTCAGGTCGAATCCCGATGCATCCTCCGCCCACCCCTTCTCCTCGCCGGAGACTCCAAAGTCAAAGGCGAAATCCCACGTCCCATTCAGATTCAGCCACGGCTCGCGCCGAAGCTGCGGTCTTGGATATTCCGGTCGCGGCCGTGACATCAGGCATTCTCCTCCGCAAGTGCTCCCCTTCGCCGCCGAGGCCCTCCCGGTCTCCGAGCCGCGCCTTCTCTGCCCGTGCGGGTCCCGCTCGAGTCATACATCTCTAAACCGGGAGAGAGCCGCGGCGCCTCATCCATTGCAGAAGGGACGATACCTTCCGAGCAGCCGCTTCTCCTCTTGAGCCCTCTCCTCCGCCGAATCCAGTTCCGCGAAGCGGAAAGAGCAATCGTACTTGCCGACGTGCTCCCTTATGCACTCCTTCGGCTCCGCCTGCGTCAGGTGCGCCATTAGCTCCCTGCCCAGATCTTCCGTCTGCCCCACGTAGAAAACAAACTGCCTCTCCTCAACTTCGTTCGTCAGCCTGTAGACGCCGGGAGTATAGGGCACGTACTTCTTAACATCTGCCGCCGTCAAAGGTATCCGCTGCGACCATTCAACCATTCGCTTCTCCTCCTCTCCGCATCCTGGTGTGCAGATTCCGAATGCTCGCCATATGAATACCCGTAAAGCCTTCCTGGTGCAAGTCCTTCCCGCTATTTGTGCGGTGAGAAGTCTATATTGCACCTATTGACTTGTCCCGCGCATCTTTCATGGTTATTATCCATCGAATCCCGGCGGAGTGCGTGCCGCAACGCTCAGAATAATTAGGGCACCATCATGCTTTTTGAAGCTGTCGTCTTTGACCTATTCGGGACTTTGGTTCCCGGCTTTCCTCTCCCGCGCTTTCACAACACCCTTACGGCAATGGCCGACGCAGTGGGCGCCGACCCGGACGAGTTCATCGAACGATGGTACGCAACGTGGGAGGATCGAGGAACGGGCCGTCTTAAGTCTATCGCCGCGAACGTGCTCCGAATCTGTAATTCCGTCAACGTCCCTCCGACCGACTCCCAACTCGCCAAAGCCACCGCCATCCGCGTCGCTTTCACCCGCGAAATCCTCGGGCCGAGACCCGATGCAATCTCGACCCTTGCGAAAATCAAATCCTCCGGCCGCCGGCTTGCCCTCATCAGCGATTGCTCCGCCGAAGTGCCCGAACTCTGGCCCGAGACACCCTTCGCATCCCTCATAGACGTCCCCGTCTTCTCCTGTGTGGTCGGCGCGAAAAAGCCGGACCCCCGCATCTACCGCCTGGCGTGCGAAGGCCTCGGCATTTCTCCGCAGAAGTGTCTTTACGTCGGCGACGGCTTCAGCCAGGAATTAGCGGGAGCCCGCGGCGTCGGCATGCATCCCGTCCTCATCGCGCCCCCGGGTGAGGCCTGGGCGGACAGCTCCCAGCGCGAAGCCAGGACTTGGTCCGGTCCCAGGGTCCAAACCCTCAGCGAGGTCGTCGGCATCGCCCTCGAGTCCGATGAAGAAGCGCGGAGCTAACGGAACTCTTCTCGATTCGTGCCGCTCTCTCGATCCGCGAAAGGGGCGCGAGCACGCAGGCGGACCTTGAGCAAAAGCCCAGCCGGCGGAGACGCCAATCTTGCCCGCGGGATGAAGAGAGAGTGCCACTGAAAGGGGAGGGCTCCCATCACACCTCAGCCGGCACCGCCTTCTCAATGCTGTAAACGAAGTTGCCTTCACTGTCTATTGCCGACGTGTCGACTGCAAACGGCTCGGACAATTCCTTTCCATCCCGATCGCTAACCACCAGAACCCTCGGCCGCTCCAGATTCTTCGGCTCGATCGCCTGCACAATTGCCGTCTCGCCCGAGGTAAGCCTCACCTGGCTACCGGGAGGATAAACCCCGAGCATCCGGACGAAAGCCCGCACGAGCCCCGGGTTGAACTGCTTCCCCGCCCCGTCAATCAAGATCGACGCGGCCTGATCGCACGGCGTGCTCTTCTTATAAGGCCGCTTCGAAGTCAGCGCCTCGTACACATCCACCAGATTTATGATCTGCGTTACCGGATCGACGTATATCTTCTCCTTCAATCGCGGATAGCCGCTCTGATCGTAGCCCAGGTGATGGCCGTATGCTGCGCTTACCGACAGGCTGTGAACCCCTTCCAAACTCGCCAGATACTTGGCCCCGCGCTCCGGGTGCATCCTCACCATCTCATATTCCTCGTCAGTCAGCTTCCCGGGCTTGTAAAGCACTTCCTCCGGAACAAAGATCTTTCCCACGTCGTGCAGCAGCGCCGCCTCCCCTACTCGCACCAGCAGCTTCTTATCCTCCGTCAGCGTGTTCGCAAGCGCCACCGTCAGAATGCACACGTTGACCGAGTGGTTGTACGTGTACTCGTCGTAATCCTTGAACGCGGTGAACGAGAGGGCTTCGTCCCGCTTCTCCTGAACGCAGTCCACTATGCTCTCCGCCAGCCCCAACGTCTTATCCACATCGAATTCTCTTCCGCTCGCAGTTTCTATCACCATCTCCTGCAGAAACGAGACGGAGTCTTGATACACGCCGGACGTATCCAACATTCCGGCCAGCGCTCCTCCCGAAAGGGCCTCGGCCGGCATCCGTGCCAGTGTGACATTCCTCACCCCTTTCGACCGCAATCTCTCTTCGGCCTCTTCGTAGTTGCCAATACCCCCCTTTTCGCCCAGGAACTCGATCAGGCTTATAAGCTCTCCCAGCGTCACTCCCTGCTCAAACGTGACGCCGTGGGCGCGTCGTTCGCGCAGCGCGTCAATCAGTCGCACAGCGTAAAGGCTCAGATCGTAAAGCGGCCGCCCCGCGTGAATAAGCTGCCGCTCCCGAATCCCCAGCACCAGCTTGTCCTCTGGCTCCGCCGCATCCCTGATGGCTTCTAGCGCCTCCGTTGCCGCCTGTTGCACCTTTGCGTGTCCGGGGAAGTAGAGCGCTGCCTTCATCATGGATACCATTAGCCCACGAACCACTCGCTCTATCGGTTCCATCTCGCCTGAGTCCTTCTTCGGAGACCTGTCGTGGTCACCGCTGTCCTGCCTCCTCCAGCCGCCTGAGTGCCAAAGCGGCCGCGCCCCGAAGTCTCGCGGCGGCTCGCCGCCTCAGAATCCCTCGCAGCCTGGCGATTCTCCGCAGCAGATCCTCAGCGTCCTTCGTCCCCAGCCGCCCCAGCGCCTCCACAGCCAAGAGCCGCTCCTCAACCCGCCTGTTCAGCAAGTCGCGCATCCGCGCAATGCGTGATAGCGTGCTGATCGAACCAGGCTGCGGCACACCCCCGAGAAGCAGAATCACCGCCTTCCGCATTTTCCTGTCAGCCGTTTCGTACCTCCTGGTTAGCGCCGCCGCGGCCGCGCGCGTCGCGTTCTCCCCAAGCCCCGCCAGCGCCGCCCTCGATACCGAACCGTCCACGTGATAGCTCAGCTCCTCCAGCAATCCGACGGCCGACTCATGCTTGAGCGCCTTTAAGAAACGCCCCAACGCCCGCAGCCTCGCCGGGTCCTCGCTCTTTATCTTCTTCCTGAACGCCGCCACCGCGTACAAGCACGCCGCCCCGATTGCCGAAAGGAGACTCTCCCTCTCCTCCCTCTCCTCCGACTCGAAATAGCGCTCCACCAGCGCCGCAGCCGCCAGCGGCCTGGCAGTCAAAAGGCTCTCCAGCAATGACTCCTTTTCCACACTCGCGCAATCGCCCGCCAGTACGGACGTTATCATGTCCAGCATGTCCAGCTTATCGAGCGCTTCCTGGCAGCCCGCCCGTAACGCCGCACCTGAAGCTTCGCCGCTGCCGCTCCCCGCTCCCTCGATCAGACGGCGAATCACTTCGCCGTGCTCCTCAGCTTTCATCCTCCGCGCCGCCTCGGCCAGGCGGCCCCCCAGCTTTCTGCACGCATCCGCATCGCTCTCCTTGACCATGAGCTGCCACAGCGCTGCCGCGGCCGAACGCGCGAACTCACGCGTCCCTATGCTCGGATGCTCCTCCTCCCCGAGTTCCCCCAGCCGCTGGAGCACCGCATGGACCGCGGGAGCCTTTGGCCCCGCCCGCAGCTCCAGCCCCTCTTCTTTTTCTGCCTTCGCATACGCGGCCGAACCCACGTGTGAGAAGACGTACTTCAGAAAGCCCGCTATTTCCGGATCGGTCTCCTCGCCCTCCCCCACTCGAGCCTCCAGAAAGCCTGCCAGCTTCTCCGGCGAGGAAAACATTCCCTCCGCAATCTCAGTCAGGATCGCCGGACCCGTCTCCTCGGAATCCCCTACCCGCACCGTCTGTGTCGTTGTATCAAGCACCCAGTTGATGCTCTTCGCAATCGCCCGAACTC
>CAZUUK010000063.1:0-19223 GCA_964622675.1 uncultured Planctomycetota bacterium
GGGGCCCCGTCAATTCCTTTGAGTTTTAGCCTTGCGGCCGTACTCCCCAGGCGGGGCACTTAACGCGTTAGCTACGGCAGAGAGGCCGTCGGGACCCCACCACCTAGTGCCCATCGTTTAGGGCTGGGACTACCGGGGTATCTAATCCCGTTCGCTCCCCCAGCTTTCGCGCCTCAGCGTCAGTTGCAGGCCAGGGAGTCACCTTCGTCACCGGCGTTCCTCCTGATATCAACGCATTTCACCGCTCCACCAGGAGTTCCACTCCCCCCTCCTGCACTCTAGCCCGGCAGTATCAGGCGCAGTTCCCCGGTTAAGCCGGGGGATTTCACACCTGACTTATCGAGCCGCCTACACGCCCTTCACGCCCAGTAAAACCGAGCAACGCTTGCAGCCTACGTGTCACCGCTGCTGCTGGCACGCAGTTAGCCGCTGCTTCCTCTCGGGATTGGTCAAGGAACGGCGTTATTATCACCGTTCCGGTTCATCCTCCGTGACAGGGGTTTACAACCCGAAGGCCTTCTTCCCCCACGCGGCGTCGCACCGTCAGGCTTTCGCCCATTGCGGATGATTCAAGGCTGCTGCGCCCCGTAGGGCTCTGGGCCGTGTCTCAGTCCCAGTGTGGCCGGCCACCCTCTCAGGCCGGCTACCCGTCGCTGCCTTGGTAGGCCGTTACCCTACCAACTAGCTGATAGGACAAGAATCCCTCCTCGGACGGCAGGTTCACGAAGAAGCCCCACCTTTGGTCAGCCTGACATGCGTCAGGCTGACGTTATCGGGTATTACCGGGCCTTTCGGCCAGCTATCCCCGTTCTGAGGGAAGGTTATCCTTGCGTTACTCACCCTTTCGCCGCTCTACTCGGCCCCGAAGGGCCTTTCGCGCACGACTTGCATGCCTTAACCACGCCGCCAGCGTTCGCTCTGAGCCAGGATCAAACCCTTCATTCGAGAGCTTGTAAGCTAACACCTCTTTCCCGTTGGGACGGGATAGAGGTGTTTTTTTCACATCCCACCACTTGCGGCTGCTCAGTTTTCAAAGAGCAATCTAAAAGAGATAGCGGTACCAGGACCGCTCCTACTTATAATATACCACTGCCGCTCCCCTTGTCAAGCCCGCGTGAACCAAAATTTTCTACTGGCCCAATCCGTCCCTGACTTCCACTTGGGAGTTCCGGCTCACGACGAGGTCGAATACCTCCTCCACGTCCTTTTCGTGCATCCTGACGCACCCCAAGGAGACACGCTTGCCAATGGTTTCGGGCTCGATGGTCCCGTGGATGCCGTACTCTTCATAGAAGCCTATCCATCGTTCGCCCAGGGGGTTGAGAGGGTCGTCGGCGGCCATTGGGTGCTGGGGGTGGGTCCAGGCCGGGTTGATCAGTTTGCTCCGTACGGCATACTGTCCCTCCGGCAACAGGCCCTCTTCGCCCAGGCCAACGGGATACTCTTTTACGAATTGGTTGTGGAGGTATACGGTTAGTGTGAGGCTGCCCGTATCAACGAGTATGTTGAAAGGGCCACTGATTAGTTTGAGTCTGTCTCCGGGATGGATGAGGTCGCTTTTTAATCCGTTGACCTTCATTATTAGCTGGTATGGGATCTTGTGTTGGTCGCCTATAGCACTGAGTGTGTCGCCGGGCTTTACGGTATAGGTTGTGCTGAAGGTGGACTGCTGTCTAGAGAAGAGGATTTCGTCGCTGAGTTGGGCTAGTGTTTTCTTAACGGGGGCCGATTCCGTTTCGTTCAGGCCGAGGAGGGCTTTGGAATAGGCTTTCCAGGCTTGTTCTTTCTGGCCGGAGTGCTGTAGTGCGTCGGCTTTTTGGAGGAGTTCCATCGCGGCCTGGCGAGCGGATTGTTGTGCAGCGCCGGGAGCGGTGGTGGCGGGAATCCCCGACGGGAAGGGGGTGGCACTTGCGGCCGACGGGGATGCGGGCAGGGGGGTAGGAGTCGGGGCCAAGGCGGGACCGCGCCCACGATGCCGCGATAGATAGACGAAGACGCCGACGACAATTACAACGAGAATGAGAAAGATAACCCTTCGGTTCATTTTGACCTCGTATTCGGAGCGGCAGTTTGAAGGAAGCGGCGAACACTCAGGAGGTATTTTATCAGTTGGCGTGGGGGTTTCAAGTTTTTTCGCCCGCGGACTTTTCGCATCGTGTGGGGGAGGTCAGGAGACGGCAAATAAGCGGGGGGAGCTGGTTGCGGTTTTGTTCCGTTACGGTGAACGCCTGGACGTCCTTGCGGCTTGTTATCCAGTCTATGAGGTGGTTCCTCTTCTGCTGGACGACGGCTAAGAGGGAATCCTGGCGCAGGAAGAGTTCGCGAACGATGCGAGCGAATTTCTGGGAGAAGAGTTCCATGCGCCCGACTTCATCCACTACGACTATGCCAGGCTTTTGTATGGCGCGTTGAACCGCAGCAACCCCTACTCTTTCAAAGTCCTCGACAAGAACGCCGTATTTGCCGACTCTGAAGGGGCCTTTGTGTGAAAGGTGGGCGAGCAAGGCCTCGTCTCCTTGGAAGTTTTTTACTGCGAAGCCGACGCGTTTGCCTGCTTCGCGAATTTCCCGGGTGAAGAACCCACCGGCGATGCCATCAAGCTGCTGGATCACTTTGCGGACGACGGTGGTTTTTCCGATAGCAGGCCTTCCCGTGAGTATAATTTTTGCGAATTCGCGGTTCATCTTTTCCAGCGCACCCAGAGGTAGCTGCCAAGGATTATACAACGGATGGGATAGTGGACATCAAGGGGGAGCGGAATCTAGCCGAAAATATTATTGGTCCGAATGAGGAGCCCGCATAGGTAGTTCCCTGGGGCCTACTCCCTGGCGCGGATTTCCTCGATGGCCTTCGTGGCTACCTGGCGGACTTCCTCATTCGGATCTTTGTTTGATACATATATCAAGGCGTCGAGGGCGGCTTCGACACGCATTCGTCTCAGGGCAACGGCAGCGGCTTTACGGATGGCGACGGAGTCGTCCTTAAGAAAGCTGATGAGTAGTGGAATTCCGGAATTGTCGTTGAGGAGTGCGAGGCTTTCGGCGGAGATGATCCTGATGAAGGAGCTGGGGTCGTTGCCTAGGGCGAAGGAGAGAGCTTCCCTGGCAGGTTCAGCAGCAATTGTACCGAGTGCTGAGGCGGCGGCCCGCCTGACGGACTCAGGCTGAGGGGATGGCCCGGACGAACTCATGAGCAGAGATGCGAGCGGCTTGACGGAGGGGGTTGAACGAAGTTTCCCAAGCGCGTCTGCGGCAGCCGCTCTGACAAGTGGGGAAGGGTCAGACAGGGCGAAGATCAGGAGGTCCTGTGAATCGGGGTCTTCCATGTCTCCAAGGGCTTGTGCGGCGGCTGCTCTTATTTGCGGCAGGCCGTAGCGTAGCTCGCCTTGAATCTCGTCCAGGAAGTCAGTGGCTTTCAATCTGCTGAGGGCTTGGATGGCGAGAGTTCGGAATTCGGTGTCAGTTGAGGAGAGGAGTTGGGAGAAGGCGGGAACGGCGGACTCATCTGCGACAGCGGCGAGGGCGTGTGCTGCGGCTTTGCGAACTCGCGGGTCAGAGTCATGGAGTGCTTCGGCAAGCGGTTGGGTGGCGGCAGGGTCACCGATTTGACTAATGGCCTGGGCCGCGGCGGCGCGCACCAACGCGGAGGGGTCTTTGAGGTGGTTCAGGAGCTGAGGCAATGCGACTTGAGTTTTCAAGCGGAGGAAGGCTTTGGCTGCGCTTGCTCTGACGCGCTCATCGTCGTCTGAAAGAGCAGCCAGGAGAGTGTTACGCTGACTTAGTGTGGCGATTTCCGCGAGCAGTGCGGCACAGTGGCGGCGAGTCAGCGGGTCGGTGTGGCTGAGGCCCTGAGCGATGAAAGGTGCTTCACGCTCGCTGATCGTCCAGTCCCGCGCAAGCCTGCCAGCGGCGATGAGAGGCACGAGAGCGGAAGGGTCTCGGATGATGTTAAGTGCGCCAGCAGCGGAGTGTGCGACCATTGGGCTTCCGCTTTCAAGGATCGATATCAGATATGCTACTGCCTCGCCAGCTTTCAGTTGGCCCAGCGAGTTGCAGGCTGACACTTGGACGTTAATGGCATCGTCGCTTAGGGCTGCGATGAGGCCGGTCACGGCGGAAGGATCGCCGATGCGCCCCAACGCTTCTGCTGCGGCAGCACGAAGAGGTGAATGTGCATCCTTGAGCCATTCGCTGATGATCGGAAGGGCCTGAGCGGGGTCAAGTTCGGGAAGGAGGAGTGCCCAGTTTATCTTGACATGGGGTGAAGCGTCTTTGAGAAGCTCCAGTACGAGGATGGTGGCTTGGGGAGTCCACAGGGCCTTGAGCGGTTGGGAATAAGCGCCCAAAGCGAGCTCCTGATAGGTGGCATTTATAAGTTGGGGGACGACGGAGGAGTCACCTACGGCCGCGAGGGCCGAGGCGACATCGGGCTTGAGGTCTTGATCCTTTAGGAGCTTAAGCAAGGCTGGAACGGCGGAGGGATCGCCGATTTTTCCGAGTGAGGATACGGCCGCTTTCCTTACGCTCAGTTCGTCGTCGTCAAGAAGCGGGATGAGCCGGGGTACTGCTGAAGGGTCTCCAAGCTGCGCAAGACCGGCTATTGCACGTTTCTTGAGGTGAATCTCTGTGGACTTGAGTTCGCTAAGGTAACTGGAGAGTAACTCCTTCCTGATAACAGAAGGGGGGGCGGCCTGGCGATTGAGTTTTTCCAGGTAGGCGGTAGCGCGGGAGACGACAGTTGGCTGGGTGCTGAACTTGTCGATGATGCGCTTTAGCTGTGCGACAGCATCTTCCGTCCTACCCGTTTGCGCGATGCATCTTGCGATTCCGAGGCTGGCGTTCGCGAGGGCGGCTTCGTCATCGGGGTAGTTGTCTATGACGTTTTGATAAAGTTCCGCGGCGGCTTTGAAATCGTGTCTGGCTTCTTCCTGAAACCAAGCTTCTTCCAGCGACCGACTGGCGGAATCCGGGTATGCAGTGGGGCAGTATAGTTGGCAGACAACGAGGGCAAGCAGAAGGGAGAAAGCCGCCGATCTCATCCTGTCCTCCTAGTTAAGAGAATATAGCGAAGGGGCGAGAGGAGTTTGTCAGTGCGCTGTGTGACTTTGTAAAAAGGTGTAAGGTGAACGTCAGGGGGCGAATTTATACCCGATTCCGTGAACGGTGAGGATGTGGCGGGGGTGGTCGGGGGTTTGCTCGAGCTTTCTGCGGAGTTTGACTATGTGGTTGTCTATGGTGCGGGTTGTGGGATAGGCTGTGTAGCCCCATATTTTGCTCAGGAGTTCGCTGCGTGAGACGGGCATGCCGGGTTTTGAGACGAGTAGGCGGAGTATTTCGCATTCGTAATAGGAGAGAGGCACTTCACCATTTGGCCCTTTGGCTACGAAGCGATTGAAGTCAACTTCAGTGGCGCCGATGTTGCAGGTCTCGGCGGGCTCGGCGGCGGGACGACGGCGACGGAGGACCGCCTTAACGCGGGCGATGAGCTCACGGACGCTGAAGGGCTTGGTGACGTAATCGTCGGCGCCGAGTTCGAGGCCGAGCACCTTGTCAAGTTCGGCGCTTTTTGCGCTGAGTATGATGATCGGCGTGTTAAGGGACCTCTCGCGCAGTTGTTTGCAGAAATCGAAGCCGCTCATTCTGGGGAGCATAATGTCGAGTATGATGAGGGAAGGTTCTTGTCTTGCGACGGCTCGAAGTGCGTCTTCGGCATTGAGGGCAATCTGGACGACGAAGGATTCGAGCTCGAGGTTGTCTTTTAGTGCTTGGGCGAGGTCCTCTTCGTCCTCAACGAGCAGGATGGTTTCCGGGTTTGGTCTTTGCACGATGGCGGCTCTCCTTTGCGAGCGGAATTTTAATTGAGAAGGTGCTACCGTCCCCGGGGGAAGAGTCAACGGTGATCCTACCGCCGTGGGCGCGGACGGTGTGGCTGACGAGGGCGAGGCCGAGGCCGGTGCCGCGGACTGAGGAGATTTCGGGGCGGGAGCCGCGGTAGAATTCGTCGAATATTCTCTTTTGTTCTTGCGGAGATATGCCTATGCCTTTGTCTTCGACAGAGACAGATCCCCATTGGCCGTCGGCCCGGAGGGAGACGTTTATTTCGGTGTGCTTGGGGGAGTATTTTATGGCGTTGTCTACGAGGTTTAGGACGGCCTGCTTGAGTGCTTGTGCATCAGCGCGGACAGTTATGAGCTGCGAGAGTCCGTGCGGGGTAATAGTTTTTCCGCTCATTTCGGCTTGAGGCTGGCACGATTCGATGGCGGCCTCGACGACTGAGGCCAGGTCTTCATTGTTGAAGGAGTATTTTCTACGCCCGACTTCGATTCGGGAGAAGTCGAGTACGCGGTCGATGAGGTGAGTAAGGCGGTCGCACTCGCGAGCGATGATGCTGGTGTATTTTCTCTTTTTGTCGGCGTCTGCGATCCTGTCAAGTGAGAGCGTCTCGCTGTGGAGTTTGATCAGAGACAGCGGGGTTTTGAGCTGGTGGGAGACGCTGGAGACGAATTCGGACTTGAGCCTGCCGAGCTCCACTTCCCGGGCAAGACTTCTGGCGGTGATCCAGACGGAAAGCGAGATGGCGGCAGCGACAAGGATCAGGAATGCCGAATAGAGGAAGAGATACCTTCGGGCGGCTTTTTCGGTCTGGCCGGGGTTGCGCTCTCGCGCCTGCAGTTGCCAACCGGGGAAAAGTTCGGACATCTTGTGAAAGGCGAGCGGGGCCGCGCTGTGAGGTGGTGTTTCGCCGGCGAGGAATCTGCCGCTGGAATCGGCGAGGGAGAGCAGCGGCTCGGCACCAGTGATGACCTGGGGCATGATGCGGTTGCGCATGATTTCGGCAAGGGTAGGGATGTCAAGCGAGAAGCCAGCGATCAAGTGACCGCCGTCGGGCAGCTCGGGTAGGAACCAGTAAACCAATTCGACAGGCTGCTCGCGGAGGATTTCGTGAACCGTATTGATTTGGACGGGCGGGGAAGTCTGACGGGTGAGCCATACCCTGGGAGGGAGGAGGAGGTTGATGGCAGAGATGAACGCGCGAGACCTTGCCATGTATTCTTCTTCCTCTTTAAGGTTTTTGTAGTATTGCGCGACGGGGTCCGACAGGAGTTCGTTTGCTTGAAGGTGCTGGAGAAGGGAGTCAGTCTTTTCCTTGATCAGTTGCGTGCGAGGTCCGATGCCGAAGGGCTCCTCACTCATAACGATATTCCTGTAGAGCGAGAGGAGTTGTGATCCCACCTCGCGATTTTGGCCGGCTTGTGAGGCCCAGTCGGCATAGTTGTACGAGGCGATGACCCATTTCCAGGACGCTCCGCGGCTTGAAAGGAATAGGTCTGCAGCCTGTCGGGCGTATTTGGCAGCGTCATTCAATTCGCCCAGTTTGGCGTGGGTGATGCTGATTCTATGAAGCAACTCGGCCTTCATGGCCGTCGAAGGGGCGGAGGAAAGGGCGCGTTTGTAGAGAGTAGCGGCTACGGGGAGCCGCCGGTCAGTTGACTCAAGCTCAATTGCCTTCCTGGTCAAGCGGCTTGACGGCGGGTCAGCAAGGAGGTCGATGTCCGCATCCGTGTGTTCCGGCCGAAGGACGGTGACCTGCGGATAAATCACACCCTGGTCTCGTCGGATGAGAAATGGTTGTTGAACAAATAGATTATGCTCGAGCTCGCGGAGAGATTCGAGGATTTCGTCCGGGGAGTCTCCTCGTACCGACTCGGCGTTTTTCTGCAGGCTCTGGCGCAGCAATGACTCGATCATTTCTGCCTTTGAGTCAACAAGTTCCCGGTAGCTGGCTTCGAGAAGAACGCGGCTAGCCGTACGCTGGGTTGCTATCTGGCGGAAACCGATATAAACAAGGAGGGATGCGGGGAGGACGATCCCACCACCCAATACGAGAAGGACTTTTTGTAAAGGGTTGAGGCCAAATCTGCGCATAAGAGGTTGTCCCGGGCTGTTATCATTATACACGAGGCGGGGGGGACACGGAAGCTAACGGCATGGCGGCGGAGGGGGAAGGCGCGTAAGAGAGGCCGAGTACAGGAGAAGAGATGGGCCAGTCAGGTGACTGGCCCTAAGGCAAACGGGTTGATTTGAATGGACCTAGTGCCCTGCCCAGCGGGTAAGGGATAGGCAAGACGCGAGTTATTCGGCTGGCAGTTCGGGCTCCTCGGCGGTGGGCTCTGGGGTGGGCGAAGGGGCTGGTCGAACCGGCGGAGTGACTCTTCTCGGGGCGCCAGCTTCGGGAGGGATATCCGTTTGGGGGGCAGTGGTTCCGGCCAAGATGAGGAGCTCGACGCGGCGGTTTTTGGCTTTGCCCTCTGCGGTGGCATTGGGAGCGACAGGCCTATATGGTCCGAAACCTGAGAAGTAAAGCCTCTGCGAGTCGATGCCTTGCGAAATCAGGTGTTCGAGGACGGTACGCGCCCTGGCGCCGGAGAGGTCCCAATTGCTCTTGTAGGGGGAATATTTTATGGGGTCGGAGTCGGTATGCCCGTCAATGCGGATGAGCTCTTTTTCCGCTTTGAGGAGGACAGCTACTTGCTTGAGCGTTTCTTCGCCTGCGGGCTTGATGTCTGCTTTGCCGGAATCAAATAGGACAGCGGCGGCGACTTCAACCTTTACGCCTTCGGGGGTTTGAACGACGCTGACGCCGCTGAGCTGGCCGAGCTGCTCCAGGCGTGAGAAGAGCTGTGCACTTTTCTCTGACATCTGTTGTAGCTGGGCCTTAATGAGCTGCTCCTTGTCTTCGAGGTGGGCGACGAGCCTTTCCTTCTCGCTCAACCTGGCACTGAGGGTGTCTACTTCCATCCCAAGCTTTCTGTTCTGTTCTTCGTACTGGCTTATGAGCACGGCCTGCTGCTCGTTGCGACCCTTGAGGGAACGGTAGGCTTGGTCAGTGACACAGCCGGTGAGCAGCAAACCCGATACCGTGACCGCTGCGATACAGATCCCGCCGAGAAGCCTCCTCATCATGGCTCAAACACCTCCAGTCTTATTGGATTCCGCCTGCGATCATTTGCGTCCACCGGGTCAACTCGTTGTTGACACCGAGGACTCTATTGGCCAAGAACATTCCCGTATAGACGAGTGCGAGGACTGAGACAAGGACGAGTATGGAGAAGAGGCGATTCCGTTCTGGCACGGCTCCAGCGGCGAGACGGCGAGAGGGGATAAGTACCTGGGGTTCCTCGACTGCTTCTTCAATCTCCTCGACGCCCTCCAAGACGGACTCCCCTGTATCCTCGAGGGCCTCAGCGACCATAGGTTCTCCCTCGGCCTCAACGACGGGGGTCCCTTTTGGTTGTTGAGTGCCTTCATCTATGAGTTCGGCCAAGTCTTCGACTTCGGTCTCGGTGGTTTCGTCAATGAGTTCGAGGTCTTCGAGTTCAGGCATTTCGGCGACCGCTTCGGGTGCCTTTTCCTCGTCGCCTTCCAGCAAGGAGACGTCAAACTCTTCGGTGGTGTCTTCAAAGATGAGTTCTTCGGTGGCCGTTTCCTCGCCACTCGGTGTTACTGGTTGCGATTCGGCGTCACCGGCGATGACGGTTTCCTCGGTCTCGTCGGTCTCTTCCATCAGGTCCAAGGGTTCAGGGCGCTTTTCCGCCGCAGGCTCAAGTTGGTCTTTGAGGGACTGGACATCGGAGGTCATGTACTTCAGGATTCCGCCGTCTCGGAAGCTGCGCCAGCCCAACTGTCTGGCCTTTTCGGCGAGTTGGTCTCTGGAAAGACGGAGTTGCGCGGCTGCGTCATCTGCACTGATAAGTTCGTCCGACATTTCTCACCCTCCCGAGGATAAACTGTTCCTGGTCAGGGACATGCTTCCGCAGTTTGCTTATACCTATTACTGTGCGAACTTCGACGTGCCCGAATCATTTTCGTTCCCTGCCGGTTTGATTATAGCACTACGAGACCCGTTCGCAACGGTTTCTCGACTATTTTTTGGGGCGGTAGACGGCCTCAGGGTCGAAAATCCTTTCCTCAACTATTTCCAGGTCGCCGGAGGTTGTGTTTGCCCTGCGATAATAGCAGGTGCGGAAGCCGAAGTGACATGCGGCGACGTGCTGTTTTACTTTGAAGAGGAGGGAGTTTCCCTCACAATCTAGACGGACCTCACGGACCTCCTGGGTGTGGTTTGAGGTTTCGCCCTTGAGCATGACCCTACCGCGGGATCTACGAAAGACGTGAACGAGGCCTGTTTGGAGGGTGCGGCGGAGGGCTTCGCTATTCATGTAGCATAGAGTCAGCACGGCGCCGCGCTCGGCATCGACGATTACCGCGGGGACGAGGCCTTTTTCATCGAAGTTGACGGCCTGCTCAATTTCCATGACGGCACCTCCGGGATGCGTCAGGCAACGCCGGCCAAAGGCAGCCGCGGCCCGAAGCTGTGACCGATCAGGGTTTTCAGCCCGCGATGCTCGGGGCGGGAGAGAAGCGGGTCGTGCTCCAGTATCCGGACGGCTTCTTTCCTGGCCGATCGCAGGAGGTCTGCATCGTGACTCAAGTTTACCATTTTGAAGCGCAAGACTCCACTCTGGCGGAGGCCGAAAAACTCGCCGGGACCCCTCATGCTTAGGTCGGCCTCGGATATTCTGAATCCGTCATGGAGCTTTGCGAGGAGTTGGAGACGCTTAAGACCGGTGGGCTCTCCGCCGCGGTCTATGAGGAAGCAGTATGCGCGGCGACTTCCTCGACCGACCCTGCCCCTGAGTTGATGAAGCTGGGCAAGGCCGAAGGAGCGAGCGTCGTCAATAGCAATGAAGGTGGCTTCGGGCACGTCGATGCCAACTTCGGCGACGGTTGAGCAGAGGAGGAGGGGGACGCTTCCCTGGCGGAAGGCTTCGAGGGCGGCAGCGCGCTGGTCCCAGGGCAGCCGGGCATGGAGCACGGCAATCTTGACGCCATTTAGGGGGCCCTGCTGGAGGTCACGGTGGATGCGGCGTACCGTGACTTCTCGGCTGGTGGAAGAAACAGCAGGGCATACGTAGAACCCTCTTTCGCCACGGCGGATAAGACCTGCGAGGAATTCCAGACAGGGTTCCAGTTCGGCTCTTTTGACGATAGCGGTGTCTATGGGGATTCTGCCGGGGGGAAGGTCATCAATGGTGGAGATGTCGAGGTCGGAGAAGAGGGTGAGGGCGAGGGTTCTGGGTATAGGGGTAGCGCTCATAACCAAGACGTGAGGGGAGGCAGCTTTTTGCGAAAGGCGGGCGCGCTGAAGGACGCCGAAGCGATGCTGCTCATCGATGACAATGAGGCCCAACCGCTTGAAGGAGGTTTGCTCCTGTAGCAACGCATGGGTACCCACGACTATGTCGGCGCTTCCGGAAGCGATTCGCTGTCTGACGAGGCGCTTTTCCTCGGAAGGAATGCTGCCTACACATAGAAGTGTTCGCACCGTAGAGCCTTTCAGAAGGTGCGCCATTTGCCTGTAGTGCTGGAGGGCGAGGAGTTCGGTGGGTGCCATGAGAGCGGCCTGAGCGCGATTTGCGACGGAGGTGAGCATGGCCCAGAGGGCGACGATGGTTTTGCCCGAGCCGACATCGCCTTGGAGGAGCCGGCTCATGGGCTTGGTGCGAGCTATATCTTGCTGTATTTCCGCGAGGGCTCGGCGCTGGCCGCGGGTGAGCGTGAAGGGGATGCGAGCGGCAATGCGTCGGTTGACTTTGTCGTTGATGGAAAAGGATTGTGCTGCCGGGGCTTGGGTTCTGGCGGCTTTTTGGACAGCCAGGCCGAGCTGGAAGATGAGGGCTTCCTGGAAGGCGAGTCGCTTTTTTGCGGCGGAAAGCGCGGCATGGTCGGGAGGGAAGTGTATGTAGCGGAGGGCTTCCCTCAAGGGAAGGAGAGAGAATTTTGCTCTGAGCCGCTCCGGGAGAGGGTCTTCTACCGAGTTGGAGAATAGTTCAAGCACTTGAGGCACCGTTTTACGGAAGAAGGTTTGCGTAATTCCCTGTGTGGCGGGATAAAGAGGAAGAAGGCCTTCCGTGGGTTCGGCGTCAGCCGGTTGCAACTCGGGGGAAGCAATTAAGAGTCCGCGCCTGCGGGTGACTTTTCCGAAAGCTCGGACACGTTCGCCGATGCGCAGCTTATTAGCGATGTAAGGCTGATTGAACCAGACAAGCGTGATCCGGCCCGTTCCGTCATCCAGGATTGCTTCCAGGATGGTTTTGCGGCCGTGGAGACGCTTGAGACGCAGCCCTTCTATCAGACCAGCGACAACGACCTTGTCGCCGGGTGAGACGGCTGCCAGGGAGGCAAGACGACGGTCTTGGTACGCTCTTGGGTAGTGGGTGAGCAGGTCGCCGACTGATTCTATGCCAAGTCGCTTGAGGAGGGAATGCTTGACGGGACCGACACCTTTCAGAGAGGTCGGCGAGGCAGAAAGAGGCAAGCTGAAGGAGGGATAAGGGGTCATATGGGCTGGGATGAGGTTGAAGCAGGACTGTCAGCCGCATTGGGATGAAGCTGGAGGAAGCTGACTTTCTCCCAGCCTGCCCTGACGCAGGAGTTCACGGCTCCCACGAGGTACTCCATAGGGACTTCGGGGTCACTGTCGATGATCACGGTGGCGTTGGGGATCATAGCCTTGAGACGTAGGAGCTTTTCGGTGAGAGCGCCCTTGAGGCCGAGGTAACCGAAGACCTTGTCGGAGGCGGCCTCCTCGAACTCGTTTCCCTCGAGGAATACCTTTGAGCGGGATCCGTCCCATCTGAGGGAGAGAGTGATGAACTTGACTTCCCTTTCAAGCTCTTGTTGTAGTCGTGTGGAGGCGCGACCTGTGGGCAGTTGAACGCCTAGCTGCCCCTCGAGCGTGCGGAAGCGGGCGCTGTACATGAAGAAGATGAGGAGGAGGAAGATCACGTCGATCATGGGCGTGAGCCTGAGACTGACTTTTTCCTCTTCAACGCGACGTTGTATCACCGGAGCGCTCCAAGCGACGTGGGGCGTCTTCTCAAGGCGGCGAAGTAGACCCTGTAGATGCCGAGCTTAACGCACTCGTTGAGAATGCGCTGGACCGAGCCTGTGGGCGTAGCGGCGTCGGACCTGACCAGGACGACGAGAGCGACTTCGCCGGAAGGGCTTGTGGTGGCTTGGACTTCCTTGGCGAGTATGGCTCGGAGGGAGGGGATGTCGACGTCCCCACCCCTGATACTGGCGGAGCCGTCGGTGCGTACATTGATCACCGCCCAGCCTCCCGGGATTTGCCGCTGTTCCTCGGCCTGGTCGGCGACGGGGAGTCTGAGCAATTCTGCGTGGGAGATAGTCAGCTCGGAAGCTGTCATGAAGAAGATAATGAGGAGGAAGACTACATCGATCATGGCGGGCATGCTGAGTTCCGGAGATTCACGGGCTCCGCGAAAGTGTCGCGACATTCTAGCTCCCCAAGGTTACTGCGGAGGCATGTCGTGACGGATGCCGCGTATAAGGTCCTCGGCGGTGAGGCTCATTTCACCGAGGGAGCGCTCGACGCGGTTTCGGAAGAACGCGTGGAAGAAGATAGCTGGTATGGCCACGACAAGGCCCATGTAGGTGGTGATAAGCGCCTGAGAGATTCCGCCGGCGAGGTCGGCGGGGTTGGGGTTAGGTTGGGTTGCGATGACCTGGAAGGCTTTGATCATGCCGACTACGGTTCCGAGGAGACCAAGCATGGGAGAAATATTACCGATGAGAGCGACATAGCCGACCTTTTGGAATAGCCGGACGCCTTCTTCGTCAACGGCCTCACGAGCGGCTTGCTCCATGGAGCCTTGACCACGATGGAGCTTGGTAAGGGCGGCGAGGACGACGTTGGCAAAGGCGGAGGGAACCTGCTGACAGGCCTGTACGGCTTCCTGGTAGCGTCGGGTTTCCAGGAGCTCTTGAAGTGTAGCGACGAGCCTAGGCGGCATGACGACGGGGAGGCGAATGCTCATGAGATGCTCTATGACGAGAGCGACCATAGCAATGGAGAGGAAGATTATTACCCAACCGACGGCGCCAGCGCTCCGGACCTGGTCCCAAAGGGAGATACGTGCGGGGGTTTCAGCAACCTGGGCGAGGGCGAGGCCCGATATTGCGAGGAATAAGGGCAAAGCTACGCAGGGTTTTATTCTTCTCATTGGCTCACTGGCGCAACAGGTGCCGGGTCAGGGCTCAGCGGGCTATCCTAGAGGTAGGTACGGATTCCAGGGGCTCGACAGGAGCGGGCGGCGTGGTCGGGGCGAGCCTTCCATATTGCTCGATTTCGGCCTCGTACTCATTGTAGTCGACGATGTGGGGTGTGACCATTATGACGATGGTGGTCCTGCCTGCACCCTTGCCGTGACTCCTAAAGAAGTTACCGAGTATAGGAATCTTGCTTAGTATGGGAACTGCAGTTTCGGCGCTCGCCCGACTAGATCTTACGAGGCCCCCGAGGACCAACGTGCCGCCGTCGGGGACCATGGCGGTAGTTCCAAGGTTCGTTTGCGTCAGTATAGGCTGCGTGATCTCAGTTTCCGTACGATTGGCTCCCGTTACGCTTACGGCAGTGGCGGTGACGAAGTCTCTGACTTCGGTAAATTGTGGAGAGAGGGTAAGCCACACATATTTCCTATCAGTCGTTATTGTCGCGATGGCCGAGAACGTCACGCCGACGCTTGCGAACGTCATGTTCGGGGTAAGTGAGGCGGTACCCTCGGCTTCGGAGCTGGTAACGCCGGAGACGTAGGGGAGTTGGTCGGTTAGGCTTATGTAGGAAACCTGATTTTGGACGAGAGAGATGCGAGGCCGCTGGAATGCCTCGGTGCCCTCGTGCTTCTCGACCAATTCGAGAAATGCCCTGGCCTGCCAGTCCCTGAGGATGCTGTAGTCAATGGCTAGGCCGCCACCGGTATCGAGGCTTGAAAGGGGAGAGATGGGGAGCCCGATGCCAGCTCTGAGGTCGCTCGTCACATCGCTCCTTGGGCTTACGAAGCCGGGATCAACGGGACTGGCGCCGGCTACATCAATCCCCCTCCAGTCTATACCGATTTTTTTGACTGTGCTTTCGTCGAGGGTGAAGATAGTTATTTCAAGAGAGACCACCATGAGCTCTTCGACGGCACTGCGGAGCATCTGGAGGAATTGCTCGATTTCGTTGTGGACGCTGGCTGTCTGAGTGATGATTAGCTGGCCCCAGTTTTGGACTTGTTCGATACTTCCGATGGTAACTTGCCCCTGGTGAGGATCGCTTGAGACTACCTCGCCTACCACCCATGTAGTAGGAGCGACGTGAGTCCGAATCCAGTCAGAGAGGACGTCGAGGGTTATAGGCTCTCTGGGTTGAGGGGAGAGGTCAACTCCCATCGCGAAGTTCGTGACGTTGACGAGTACGTCGTTGACGTCGTAGACTCTACGTTCAAGCTTGCCGGCTTCACTTTTGGGAACAATCGCAATTGTATTTGCGCTGACGACCTGGTAGCCGAATCCCAAAGGGTCGAGGAGGAGTTCAAGAGCGACCCCTGCCTCGGTCTCGACGATGAAGAACCGCGGTGCCTCCCTATCGGCGAGAGGTGCGTTTCCATACACCATGGTGTCGGAGAGGAATATGTTGAGTCCGGTAAGAATGCTGATCTCGTCAAGCACGTCCATGATGGTGGAGCGTTCCATCTCCTCCAACTCAGGCTCTGCGACCTCGAGGGAGACGGTTATGCGAAGGAGCTCCTCTACAGCTCGGCGGTCGACCGAGGGCTGGAAGCTCATGGGTTTTTGCTTGACGCCATAGTCGGAAGGGAAATCGGGGGATGGCTGGAACAAATCCCACTCGGGTCTATCTTGTTTGATGATGGCGGGTGGTTTGCGTTCGCCGGCCTTTTCCCATTCGGTGAAGCTCGGGTAGTCGAGAGTTTTGGCTTGAGGTATTCCGGCGGCATCCAATTGGAGGTCGAGCTCTTCCTTGGATGTTTTGGCAAGATGGTCGATTTCTTTTCTGCGGTGAGCGATTATCGCGTCGGTGGCGGCGTCGCGGAGGGCGATGGCGCTGGGATTGTCGGGATCTTTCTCAAGGACTATTCCCGAAAGCATTTCGGCCCTTTCATACTCACCGTCACGGTGGTAGTCGAAGGCGTTCTTGAGCATATCGGAGATGACCTTATCCCGCCGCTCGCGCTCCAGTTGGCGAAGGCGTTCGGCTTCCCTCGCGGCGTCGACGGCCTTTTGTTCTTGGAGGGTCTCTTCTGCAGCTTCTCTTTCCGAGATGGTCTTTTCTAGCAAGTTCTCGGCCTCTTTGCGCTCTTGGGGCAACTCCACTCCAGCCGGAAGCACATCGAGCATGCGCAGGACCTGACGCAGAAGGGCTCCGGCACTGTCGTACTGCTTGTCAGCGTAGAGCTTTCTGGCGCGTGCGAGTGCGTTCTGCACCTCGAGAACGTCCATCTGGCGCTTGAGCTCCTCCTTCTGGCGGATTTCGATGAGCACAGGTCTGTAAGCGGGAGCGACGCGTAGGATATCCTCGACGAGTTGTTTTTTGTCCTTGGCTTCCTGGAGTTCAGGGTCGAGTTCGACGGCATCAACGAGTTTTTCCAATGCCTGGGGGAACTGCTGCTGTTCGACTAGTTGGTTCGATTCCTCAAGAAGCCTCTTTGCGCGGAACTGCCTCTCCTGCTCGCGGATGCGCTCATCCTCGAGAAGCGCCTGCCACAGGGCGGAGATCTGCCCTCGAAGCTGCCTATCTTCTCTGCCGAGGCGGCCGGTTCCGGGAAGCTCCATGCCCTCGAGGCGTGTGGCGCCCATTCTCATGGCGATCTCGGCTCCGAGGTGCCTTACTTGGCGCTGGTGCTCGTCGCTGAGTGGGAGGCCGGAGGCGAGGAGCGAGTCGAGTGCGAATTTAGCTTCCTCGGGCTTTCCGGCTTCAACGAGTTGGGAGACCTCGGCCAGCCTATCCTGCACTTGGTCCACGCGCGCTTCGGCCTTGCGTGTGGCTTCGAGTTCGACCAGCCCTTGTTGGCTTCGCGCGATGTAGTCGTTAAGATCCGCCTTTGTTTCCCTGTCCAGCTCCGTGTCGGCGGCTGAAACTTCGCGGAAGAGCGGGAGTGCGCGCCCGTACTCTTCAGATTCAAAGAGCCCCACGGCCTTACGGTAGGTGGCCATGACGGCGGCTCGTCTTTCCTCTATCTGGCGTGCGGCTGCGAGCCGGCGGTCTATGTCATCAAGGAGCTCTACTACCCTAGTATCCTTTTTTCTGCCGAGGCTAACACCAAGGCCATGTACCTTTTGCAGGAGGGCTCTGGCCTCCTCTAGTTTTCCTTCTTTATAGAGCTTCTCAGCTGTTTTGAAGGCCCCTTCGGCCTCCTTCAGCTTCTGCGCCTGCGTTTGTATGCGCGCGGCTTCTTGTTCGGCGGCACGCTCGAGCGCCGCTCGCTTTTCTTCCATCTTAGTAGTGGCAAGCCTCTGGTACTCCCTAAGTGTTCCGTCATACTCGGGGCCCAGCGATATGCCCTTGGCCGCTATCGAGTCGGCTCTTCTTAATGCCTCTTCGTACTTCCCCTGCCCCAACAAGGCCTCAACTTCTCTGAGCTCGGCTATGAGGGGTTGACGCTTCTCGGCTTGGGCGAGCTGTTCCTCTGCCTTTTTGATATATTCCTTGGCAGAGGTACGAAGGCTCTTTTCGGCATATTTCGACCTGCTTACTTCCCGGAGCTGCTCTACAGCGGCTTCGTACCTGCCGTTTTCGTAACTGCTGACGGCGGCGGTGTGAAGGTCTTTGACAGCCTGACGCCTGGCTGCTTCAGTTTGTTGCTCTTCTATCCTCTCGAGATAAGCGGCCACTGTGCGGCGCACGGATCTGCCCAAATCCACGCCGCTTGCTCTGACTTTTTCGAGCGGGGGCTTGGCCTCGGCGTACCTTCCGGCTTTGTAGAGTTTCTGGCCTTCTTCGAAGCTGGCCATCAAGTCTTTTCTAGCTTTCTCCTCTGCCCTTTTGTTTGCCTCAGCCTCGGCTTTGGCTCTCTCCTCGGCGTCTTTCTTGGTGATCAACTCGTCCACGCCGGCAAGCCGGTCTTCAACTCTCTTTGCTCGACGGCTGCTAAGGTACGTGGTTTTGCCTTTAAGCTCCAAGTAGCGATTCTTCGCTGCTCGGTAGTCACCCCTTGCGTAGAGGGAAGCAGCTTCGTCGTAAAGCTTGTCGGCTTGTTCTCTTGCAGCGCGTTCAGCTTTCCTGTGCGCGGCTTCTTCCTGGGCAAGGCTCTCCTCCGCCTTATCAACATATTTCTTAGCAGCGCGGCGAAGTTCCTTGTCGGCGTATTTCGATCTGCTTACTTCGCGGAACTGCTCTAAGGCAGCGGCGTACTTCCTTTCTCCGTAGCTGGTAATAGCTGCGGCGTAGAGGTGACTAACGGCCTGACGCTTGGCTGCCTCCGCTTCTTCCTCCTCTATCTTTTCCAAGTAAGAGGCTACGTTACGCTCTACGGACCTGCCTAAGTCCACCCCGCTTTCGCTGACTTTCACCAGCACGGCTTTGGCCTCAGAGTACTGGCCGGCTTTGTAGAGTTCCTGCCCTCGTTCGAACCACGACATCCACTTGGCCTTGTTTTCCTCTTCCGCCTTTTTCCTGGCCTCGGCGTCGGCCTTTGCCTTGTCCTCAGCTTGTTTTTTCTCTATTAGCTCGTCTATGCCCGCAAGGCGCTCCTCTACGACTTTGTTCTTTCTCCGCCCGAGGTCAACGGCGAGCTGGGCGATTCTGGCGTAGATTTGCTTTGCTTCGATGTACTTCTGGTCTCTGTAGAGGTTATCCGCCTGGCGATATAGATTGTTGGCCTCTTTGCGTTTAGCCTCCTGCGCCTCCCTTTCTTTCTCCTCGGCCTGCTGGCGGAGTTTGTCTTCGATACGGCTGAGATATTTCTCCACATTGGCGCGCTTGCGGTCGCCGATGTCTACAGACATTTCCTTCAGGCGAAGGAACTTCGACCGCGCCCCTTCGTAGTCGGCCTCTTTGTAGAGGGAGACGGCTTCGTCGTAGAGCTTCTCCGCCTTTTCAAGAAGTTCCTGCTCGGCACCACTCTCGGATTCGGCATCCTGAGCGATGACGGCAGGAGCGGCGAGGAAGGAGAAAACGGTTAGAGTGGTGGTTAGCAGCACAAGGAATTTCCGCCCTTTCAAGCTGTCCCCCTTTCGCCGAAGTCAGCGGTCGTCGTCCGCATTTTGAGTTTCCGCATGTTACGCTATGCTTTAGCCCGCGATGCCGAAGATGGGCACCGAGCAGTTAATTTCCTCTTTTCGGGATTTGTTTTTTTGTCTCGC
>CAZUUK010000064.1:0-18956 GCA_964622675.1 uncultured Planctomycetota bacterium
TTTGTACAGTCCCATGTTGCGCTTTGCGCGCCTTAGGATAAAGCTGCTCGCGTATGTGGCGAGCGGTCAATCGGTCTTCATGCCAAAGCAGCTTCATGACCGCCAATTCCGCGTTAGCCAGTGGTGGTTGTTTCATTCTCGGCCTCCTCAAGGTCGAAACCAAAACACGACACATCGTCGTATAGGTTATTTTTCAGCAAGGCGTAAAGAGTCTCCGTCGGCTACCGGTGGCTCCCGAAAATTCCGTCCGTCTCGTGCGGGACAGACTTACGGCGGCCTGCCCCTCCCACCCCTCGTCCTTGTTGATGTGGTTGAAGTTGTGGCACCAGCTCACTTATCGGTGAACGCGTGGCCTGGACTTTCAGTAGCCATGCCTGTCAGTAGTCTGCAGCAACTCTCACGTCGCCATTCAGGCCAGAGACATCCACGTCGCCTATGACAGGGTCGAATGCCTTGTGGTTGCGGCCATTCACCGTGACGTTCTTGATCGATTTCTCGTTTGGGTGCCGGAAGCGTACGAGCGTTTGTCGGGGATGGTGCCGAAGATCCAGTTTCAGTTCGGCGCTGATACGATTTCGTGTCAAATCTGAGCGATAGGTCACGCTGGCGCGCCCGAAGTGTGTAACCACTCCCCTAGCCCACATCTCGTTCCCGTCGCTGAGCCATTCCCGCGGAATGGCCCGGCCGAAGTGAAGTACGTCCCCGACATCGCACGCGAGCATGTAAACAAGCCATTTCATGGCGTTGCTCTGATCGCTCGTCTTGAAAGATCTGTACCCGTAGTACCCTCCTGACGGAATCGGATGTTCGATGAGCGCGTTCAGCTCTTCTCGATAACACGACGCAAAGGCGTTGAAGAACATCCAGATGTAGATCTCTGGTTCGTCGCGTTCCAGATATGGCAGCAGTCCTGCAAGCAGGTTAGGCTGCAGCGAGAACCCCCCGCTTGCAAACCACGTGGCTTCAGCGTCCTCCGTCAGGTATCCGGGCTGCCGGACTCCGTACCGATTGTCCTGGTAATCGTCCAGGATCCAATCGGCCTCTTTGCTCCGTGCGTCAAAGAGGCCCGACAGCAAGAGCTGGATGGAGCCCTCCAAGACCTCACGGATCCAGCCGGCATCCCTGCCGCGACGATAGAGTCGGCTGGGATAGTATGGCACCCACCTGCCGTCGCGCAGCCGGACCAGTGGCGCGTGCTGGCGCGCAGTTTGAAAGCCTCGAATCAAATCGCGGCGGTAAGCGTCTGACTCACGCCGAATTCGGGCTGCCTCGGGATGCGCGACCGCTTCCAACGCCCGGGTCACCCATTCTGTTCCTTTCCACGACATGACGTTGTTGACAAGCCAGTAGTTGTAGTCATCGACGTCTTCGAGCCCGCCGGCCGGCAGAAACCCGTATTCCCATCCCCTGGAATTCGGGAGTTTCTCCATGGTGTTCCTGCGCTGACGGAAGACCCAATCTGCGGCGGCCACCAGCGAATCGGCTATGCGTCTCAGCCAATCGTCATCCCCTGTCATAAAATAGTGATCTGCGAGCCGCCACATCACCCACCCGTGGCTTTGATTGTATGATCTGTTGCCCTCGAATCCTCCGCTGGCAAAGTAGAGCCCGTCATAGTCGGTGAAGTTGCCGAGGATAGAACCCTTGCCTTGGTGCTTGAGGTAAATTTCCAGCCGCCTCCGTGCCTCGTCCGGGAGCCCCCGCTGATCCAGCTCCTCCTGGATCATGCAGGCCTCGTTTGGGAAGTTTCGATAAGTGTTTGTGCCTACCGAAGTGTTAATGAGCCCAGAGCCATCAGGCATCGAGAAATCCGTCATAAGGACTATCGGAAGGTGAAGAGCGTAGGCCGCATCCAGGCTGGGCTCGGGCGTGTGCACTTGAGCGCCACGCCTACTTTCGCGTCGCCAGAAGGTCTTCACTTCCCGGTAACACACATCAAAGTCTAGTGCGTCCAATGCCGCGAGCTCTTCCGCCGAATCCAAGGCGACATACGGGATCTTGAGCAACAGTTGGCACGATTCGTCCGGACCGAGTTTCTGCTCAAACGCCAGCCCGCCGCGGCAGCGTCTAGGCTCCATTGTGGTTTGATAAGTTGCGCGAAGTGGCGTCTTTCCATGCCAGCAGGTGCTGATCCGGCCATCAGAGGCAGTGAGCTTGTCGCGAGGGCTTTGCGGAACCATGTCGTCGCTATGTCCTCCCGGCCGGCGCGCGAGCCTCAGCAGCGCCCGGTGGGAGTCACTCGAGTAGGCGACCGGGACCTCTGCAAGAGAGGGTCTGTCGCCGGTGTTGCGTATCGTAAACCGAACTAGGGCGACTATCGTATCGTCCCCGGCCAACTCACTGTCAAGCAGTGGCTTCTCGAGCGGCGCCGCTAGGCACTTCTGCTCCAGTCTCAGGTCGTTACGCGTTAGATGGATGTTATAGGCCAGGACCGGCGGCGGGTCGGGAGACCTGCCTGCAGTGGACCAGCGCTCTAGTCCGAAGAAGAAACGCCCATTGCTGTCGTTCAGGAATCGCTGTGTGTCCTTGCCGGGCACATTTTTCAGATGCTGCCCATGGAGCACGACGTCCCCGTTGGGCTCGATCCAGAACGATTGCCTGGCTCGCTTGCATCCGATGCAAAAGGCCTCGGGGTGCGGCCTGGGCTGGCAGCGTTTCGCGCCACCGAAGCTCTGCTCGCGATGATTCAGTACTCGCTGGGTCACGGTCTTTGCGCCTTCGACGTTCTTTCTGTACTGCGCAAACGTGGTCGGATCGCTTTCCCGCGTGATGAACACCCCCTTCTCGGCGTACCAGATTGGCCCATATTCTTCCAGAGCACTGAGCGAGACTGTAAAGGCATCGCTGCCAAGCCGCAGGGTGACGAGGCCGTCGTCGTAGCAGTGTGGATGGGCGGGGCGCATGTGCGATAGACGTACTAGGAAGCGCCGGCACGCTGCTTTGCCGAGCTTCAGGTACTCTCCGGCGAGCCGTGTACCGTTGCCCGGCACGATCTTCTCTATCGCTGCGTTGTATCCCGAGAGGCTCAACCGCGTCGCCCTCGTCCTTTTCCCCGCATCGAGTTGGACGCGCAGCAGGCTCTGAACGCGCTTTGAGCGGGTGAAGACTGCAATCCGTCGGATCACGGCTGTCGACGGTGCATCAACGCGAACGCCGAGGGTGCGGCGAAAAGTGACATTGTAGTCCCGGCATTTTGAGAACGGCGCGAACTCGCTTCCGAGCCCCTTGAAACTGATCGCTACTCTGCCATTGCTGAGACGTTCCTTTTGAACAGCTGCCTTCTGCCAAGCAGACCTGAAGTGGTCGTCCATGGGGACCCATCCGGCTTCAGCGCCGGTGGCCTGCTCGACCCGGGTGTGCGGCCAGTATCGACGCAAGTACGACAGACCCAACTTCGCGGGTGCCGCCCCACGAAAAGTCACAACGATTCGGGTAATGTCTCTTGGCTCTTCGAAGCGCAGTTCATTGATTGGATGGTCCGGGAGCGCGAAAGGAGCTATATCGAACGGTCGCATAGTCCGTGTTCCTCCTGGGGGTTCCGTCTCTATTGGAGTGGCTGGGCTACCGGCGACGATCTTCCGCGGTCTATGACCATTATGCAAGCACACTCAGCGACACCGCGGATGGTCCGCGTCGCCCAACCGGGTGTTGGCATTCAGCCCGACGTGACGTTTTCGACATCAGTGCGACAACCGTAGGCCATACCTGGGCTGGACTAACTGCACGAAGGTTTAGCCGCTCAGCCCTACCGCCGCGTCCGAGCGCCCGGTTCGGGTACGGGTGCACGGCCCGACGAGGAAGCAGCTGCCGTGGCTTCCTTTTCCGGAGTTTCGGCCGTCTCCTTCAGACAGATGACCCGCTGCGCGGTGTTGTTCTGTTCGTTCAGCTCGCGGATCTGGTTTTGCGGGTCCACCTTGACGATCACCGTGTCCCCGTCGGCTAGCCTGCCCCGGTGGCCCCAGAGGCCCATTCGGGTGTACTGGGGGTCCAGCCTGAGCGGCGCTTCGATGGACGAGATGATCCCAGTTTCAATTAGCTCCGGCTCGCCGCCGGGCTTCTGGAGATAGACTTCCACGATCACATCACTCGCGTCGCTTCCGCCAACGTTGTGAACGCGGATGTCCAGTTCATTATCGTCTCGCGGCGGGATGCGAATGAAGCGAATGTCATCCGGAGAAATCGCCACGTCCGCCGGTACGGACCTCGCTGCTCCGCTGGGTGCCTTCGTCTGAGCGATCTCGACCGTGACGATCTTCTGGGGCGGAACGTTGAGATCCAACTGCATCCCGCGCGCCTCCAGCGTGAACGCCTTCTCCTCGATCACCTCGTCGATCTCCCCGTCATCGTCGGCATCCACCCCGTATTTCAGCGCGTAATCGGCGCCCGGCTCCAAGAGCCATGGGCGAATGCCGATTGTCCTTGGTTGATCATAGAAAGTGTAAAGGTGAAGCTTGAGGTCCTTGAGCGAGGAACGCTCAACCAAGCCGGCGAAATGCTTTCCGCCCCCGGAGTATGTCACCGCCATCACCGGCAGGCCCTCGAATATCGAGCCTGCATCAGCACCCAGATAGAAGCTGACCATCTTAGGATAGTATGCAATACGGTCGGTCTGCGTCGCCTCGGTCGTCATATGCGGCCACCGCAGCTTCAGCCAGCCCTCGATCTGCTTCATGTCTTGCACCACGGCTTCCTTATTCCTTGTCAGCCGGTAGCGCGCCCAGCCGCTCGAACGCTTCATCAGCAGATCGTCGAAGCTCTCGTCTTCCGTAAGCAGCCGAATCTGCGTCAGCGCGAGAATCAGCTTGGTCTTGTTGTCCAGGAGCGCATTGCACACCCACTCGTCCGAGCCCTCCTCAGCGCCGGGGAAAACACCGAAATTGCCGTCGGGATGCATCTTCTTCATGAACTCATACTGCGCGCGGAAGGGCTCAAGGTACTTTTCATCCCCGCTGGCAACGAACGCCGAAATCAGCAGGTTGTTGTAATGCGACATGTATCTTCCCGGCCACTTGCCTTCGTAGCCGCCGAGATACCAGGTCCCCGCATAGCCGCCGTTATCTCCCTGCCCGCTCCCGTGGCTCTCCTTGTGCCCGCCGGGGCGACCGTCCCACATTACCGCGTTGGGGATAATGCCCCGCGGCTTCCCGCTTTCCGTTCCCATGGCGACCGCGTGGCAGGCGTCCGCCTTCTCCAGCAGCAGTTCCAGCGCCCCCGGGTTCGCGTTGTACCACACGAGCCACGGTGCCGATCGGAACGCGCGCAGGCAGATCGCGTCTTCATTCTGATATTCCCTATCGGCCGGATCGTGATTGGCTCCGTACCGGCTCGCGCTCATGTCGCCGCTCCGGTACAGACGCATCCCGCGCGCGTTAAACCCCGTGAGGAGGTCCCTGTTAAGCTTGGCGTGGATCATGTTCCGCTCGATCCAGAGGGGATCGCCGTACTTTACGCCGATGAGGTAGTTGATCCCGTCGCCAGTCGGCTCGGCGGAGTGCTCCGCGTCGGCGAACTGCGGCTCGAACACCCGATCCTGGTCGATGTAAACGCTGTTCCACAGCCCATTCGTGAATTTGTCCAGCATCGCGACACACTTGGGCATCGCGCTCGGATCGATCATGGAGAGAAGCCCCCAGAAGGGCATTACTTCTACGTCGTCCGTCCAGCCGCCGCCGATGGCTCCGTCTTCTGCCTGGCCATGTTCCGCCCACCAATCGCCGAAATCTATGCCCTGCGCGAAGGCTCGGCGCAGCCCATCGGCCCAGACGGGCGTTGCCGGAGGGGATTGGTAATTGTCTAGCGGCCAGTCTTCGACGCTCCACTCGTCGTGCAGGTACAGCTTCACGTACTTGTTGTCTGGGTACTTCTTCTCGACTTCCTCCAGCGCCCAGAGCCCTTCCCACGATTTGGCGCATTTAGTCGTAGGGACAAGGGCGCGGAACATGCGCCCCTTATAGATCAGCGCCTTCATGTAAAATGGATGGCCGGCAGGAAACTGCCGATGGAGCATGTGGACCCGATGGAACCGACCCGTTGCACTCACCTCGGTCCCGGCCACATTGCGCCGATCGACGTAGAGGTTGAGCCCGGCGGCAAACTGATCGCACTGGGCGCGAAGGACGCGGGCGGTATAGTTCGACGGGTCGGTTTTCACCGCGGCGTCAAACGCCGACCTCGCCGCATCCAGCATCTCCCAGTCTTCATCCAGCAATGGCGTGCCGGCCAGCGCCATGTACACGATGCCTTTTCCGAATTGAAGGTGCGGCTCGGTGATCGCAGCCAGAATCGTCTTGACCCGGTCCACATCGCCCTTGTTGAAAGCCTCGACGGCTCTCGCCAGCTTAGCGGGGCAGTTCGCCGCCGCTTCGAGCTTATCGCCCGCAAAAAGGACCGGCGGTTCCTTGTGCGGAACGATTACAACCCCCATCAGCCCAGCTTCTTTGTACGGTCCGCTTACGGCGTAATCCTCTATGAACGGTTCGATGTCGCCGGAGAATGTAGAAACTTCAAATTGGAAGGTCCTCTTCCCGGCCGTTTCATCTCCATAGACTTCGATCCTGACTTGGCCTTCGGTTGCGTCGGCGACCGACCAGACTTTGTACCAGGCTCCGTAAGTGCCGTCGGCGCGGTGTCCGCGGCGATAATGGTGATAGGTAAAAATGTCGGCGTCGGTCAGCTCTTCCTTTCCGTTGACCTTCACGTACACGTGATAGGATGGAAACATGTGGCCGACCACGGCGATTACGTCGTATCGCCCTGGTGGGACGTCGACTTTGAAAACAAGTCGTTTGTCCGCCACATAATCGGCCGTGAGATCGTCAACCCCATAGATACCCTCTCGGACGCGCACGGGCCACGGACTGAGAGGACCTTGGTTCTGGATATCGTCACTCAGAAACTCGGCTCCGGCTGGAGCGCCTTCGAAACCGTAGCCTTTCGCGCGCGAGTACACATCGTCCTTCAGCACTCTGACAAATGGCTCGTGCCGACGGCTGGCCTCCGTTCCCATGTCAAACAGAAACACGTTTGTGCCGGATGGATAATCTCCGATAAACGACTGCGGGGAAATGGGCTGGGCGATGCGAATTGGAACTACGGCGCGGGACGCTCCAGCGCCCAAGACAAACAAAACCGCCAAAGCTACCATCGTGCCTCTTAGACTCCTTCTCATAATGCATCCCTCCAGACGTGACTGTGGTTTCTCCCGAGGCGTTCGAAATGGGCTCTGCTCTGGCACCTCCTCTGCCCGTGGACAGTCAGTATACAGCCGCGTATTCTCTTCGGAAACCCCAACTCTGTGCCGCTTGTCGGTTCCTAAGACTCCGTCCGCCCTGCCTTACGCGGACTTACATGGATAACTTCCCCGGAAAATTCTCCTTTACATCAGTCGGAAACTGCGCCCCAAATTGCGCCGTTTCCCTCCCGGCAAGCGCCGGGCGGCTTTTGGCTGACCGTATGACGTAAGACTACTGTGTTTTCTCAAGGCTATTCACGTAGGCGTCTAACTTGTAGAGCGCGTCGGTGGCGAGAGCGTTGCAGCCATACCAGTTGGCCTTGAACAGCGGGGGCTTGCCGGTCTTGATGTCAACGCCCCAAGTGGAGAACTCCCCGTTCTCATACTGGCTCCGCACGATGGCATTCGCCGCCGCCATTGCCTTCTCCAGGTAAACCTTCTCGCCCGTGGCCCTGTGAAGTTCCATCAGCGCCAGGATCCAATTCCCCGTATGCACCTCCATCGGCCAGTAGCAAACATACTGCTCCATCACCAAGGGGGTCGGGCAGTTGACCTCGATGGCCTCGTCCGGGCCGAAGGCGACGAACTGGTCTTCGCCCCAGCGATTGAGTTTCCGGGCAGCAGGCAAGTACGAAGGATCATCATCTTTGTGCCGGCACAGATGCCGAATGAGGTATAGTGGCGACCAGTTCTCGAGGTTCTTGTAAGGCTCCGTCTTCCGCACATCCTCGAAGCCTGCCTGCCAATGATGCGTCCTGAACGGGTAGGCCAGGAGCCAATCCAGGGCGCGCTTCGCGGCTCTCGCCCGCGCTTCGTCGAACCTGTACGGGGATATGGCATCCACAAGCATTACGAACTCGATGCTGTGGCAGGTGTACTCATCAGCGACCTCGCCCGTAAGCGGCTTCACGCGGTAAGGAAAGCTGCCGTCAGCCTTCTGAAACCTCATCGTCGTGTCCGCGATGTGGCACGCGTAATTCAGCAGCCTTTCGTCTCTCGTCGATTCATACAGTCTTACCAGGCCGCAGCCCAGATGCGACGCGCGCAAGAGGTTTACGGAATCCGTCTCAGCGCTGCTGTCAATGAACTTGCCCTCCGCTATCGCCGTGAAAGGGAAGAGGGGCAGCGCCCCGTTCTCCGGCCGCCGGTTCTTTAGCAGCCACGCCGCGCATAGTTCCGCGATCCTCCGCGCGTCTTTCGCGTTCGGGCGATTCGCCTCGGCATGCGCGAGAAAGGCTCCGATGTAGAGCGGCATGTGGAGGCAGGGGAAAGCGACCGCCCGCCGCGGCGGCTTCCCGTCTTCGCCAGGGCCGTGGCACAGCCAGAACCAAATCGGCACCCCCGGTTCCCGGTAGGTTGTGGGCGCGTTCTCAGCGGCGTCGATCAAGAAACTGATGTTGCGATCCGCGGAGGAGGCCCAGTCGGCCGGCGGCTCCTTGATTCCTTGCCAGTCAGGCGCTTTGACGCGGGAGGAGGTCACCGTCTCAACCGGCTTTCCAGATTCACCAAGCCACTCAAAGGTCACCTCGAACCTCTTGGCCTCCAAGCGCGGCCAGATGCCGGACAGATCGAGCACCGGGTTGCTCGAATGGACTTCAACGGTTGTCCCTCCTTGCTTCACGACAGCGCGGTATTCGACGGCCCCCGGCAAAGGCAACAGTGTAAAAGTGGGAGGATCAATGAATTGTTTGCTGAAAGCGTTCCAGCTTGTGATGTACATGGATTGCCTCCTGGCGCGAGCCACCATTTCGTTCCTAAGCTGCTGGCGGGTTCTCTTGCCACTCGCTGCTTCCTGGGCCTCAGCCAGTGCGTTCGAGGCGGCCAGCGCCAGGATGCAGGCCAGAACGGCGCCAAGCTTCGCCAGTCTAACGACGCCTCGCTTGCCGATCGCAAAAGGAATAGCTCTCCTGAAAACTTTGTGTTTTTTGTCCCGCACGCGATTACTCCGGCAATTATTCCCTCTGTCTGCCCGCCGTTCTACTGAAATGCGATATTGCTGGGAGCGACGAAAGGAACTTCGGTCATGCTCCCGTCCTTCCCAGCTTATTAACTCTTCGCGGGCAAGCGAGTTCGGCATACGGACACTAGCTCGGGTCAAAAACGCGCCAGAGAGGTAACCGCAGGCCAGCGACGGTCTCCGCACAGGCGTATGGTCAAGAAGCCGTTGGCGTCAATCTGCCCCTTGACCGTGTGTGAGGTGGAATCCAGTGGAGACACGTCTTCTTCGACCAGATTTGTTCGGAAGGCTTCGGCGATCTCGAAGAACGGCAGACTTACCGTCACCTCTGCAGCCTTTCCCTCCGTTTCCACCAAGCGCACGATGAGGCCGTTTCCGTCTTCAGCCGCCTTGATCGTCAGGACAAAAACGTTCGGCTGATCTACATGACAGAAACTCGCAGACTCCGGCAGCGGACCCTTTTGCGGTCCCCTGATGCAGACCGGCACGAGAGGATTCGAGACGCCCCACCCAAAATCGCGAGCCTTGCCCTGGCGCCAATCGCCCTTGTGGCTGGTCATTGAGTAGCGGAATAGCCGGTCGCCTGACTGAACGGCCTGGAAGTTCGTACGGAAGTTATTAACCATGATGTAGGAATATACGTGCCCTTTCGTCGGTTGTGAGGGGTCGTGCAGGACTTCGTGCCCATATCCGGGTGGCCTAACGTTGTGGTGAGCCTGTGATACCGGGCTGGGCCAGAGGCCACCCAGCTCGACGATCGGAGCCTCCAGGCTTGTCCAAGCGACCGCGCCAGAATCGTCCCAGGCGGATACCCAGTGCTGCATTGCGTAGGCGTCAGTGTTGGAACCCGGTAGCTGGTCGTGAATTGGCTGGATGACTGCGTTGCTCGCCTCGTAGCGGAATTGCGTATTGGCAAGAGCAAACGGGAAGGCGAAGTAATATTCTAGGAGCGGCGTTGGATCCTTCAGCAGGCGGCTCGCGAAGTCGATTCGCTTGATCGAGTCATACAGGATAATCTCCTGGAGGCGCTGCGGACACCCCAGCGCATCACCTTTGACGACCAAGCTGGCAAAAACCGGTCCGGCTTCGCCCCGGCTGATGGTCGAACTGGTCGGGATGCTCTCCTGTCCCGTTTGGGCGGAGCGAACCACGACTTGGTTAAAACCGTGCGGCGCGTTCGCGTCCACCCAATCCCGATTCAGCTCTTTGTCCAAGATTCCGGAGACGGCTCCGGTTTCGGAGTCGAGTGTGATTTTATAGAAGCGGTTCTCAATAACGTTACCTTGGATGCGGACGCTGCTCTCAAATGAGGGATGTTTCTTCGCCTGCGCGATGCGGTAGGTCTTATAGCCCATCGGCGGAACATCCTCTGCTACGAATGCCAGCTCCTTGAGGAAGGCTGGGATCGTCGCGCCCATGGCATAGCTGTAAGGAGCTCGCGGCCTCGGCGCCAGTGGGTCTTTCAGAGTGACGATCTGGAATGGAACAGACTTGCCGGTCGTGCAGTCTATTAGCTCGAAGGTTCCCTCTACCACCGAGGGAGGCAGGTTCACGACGTCCCGGCCCAGCGCCGATCCGCACACCAGCCTGGAGCCGAAGGGCTTTCCGCGGGCCGGTTGAGTCTTCCAGTACATCTGCAGGGGACCCGTGGGCATGGCTGCGGGGGCACGCACGACTTCGGTTCGCGGAATGCTCAGTGGATTGAGGACAAGCAGATAGAAGTCTCGACCTCTGAGCTGCAGTTGATCGGCAATTCTGTTAGAGCTCTGGACCAAGACTTCATGGGCAAGAGCCGCGCTCCGATAGGCCCACTCACTTTTCTGGCGCCAGGTTCCCTCTTGCCCCGGGCCGATGAGATGATAGTTGCCCCATGTGTGCTCATCATACAGCAGCGAGCAGTCATAGGCTTCGGCCAGGACGTCGGCGGGATATTCGTAATCGCTTACAAGGGAAGCGACGGAGGCGAGCTTTTCGGCCGAAAGGAGCGCATCATGAGTGAGGCGATTAACGCCCGTTGCCTCGGCTGTGCTGGTCGCGCCGATGGTGTAGTCGGTGTTGGGCAGGTCGCCGCGAAGCGTTCGCAGTTGAGAACCGAATTTCTGCTCGAGAGCCTGGAAGAAGAGACTGTCGGTGGCCACGATCATTTTGGGGTAGGCCCACCGGTCGTTCCATTCGCGGGCGATCAGGCTGATGCGCTTGTCAGGGGGTGAGTTATCTCGTCGGCCGCCGGTAAATGCAAACCGAACAAGGTCGAAGGGATAATCGCGTCGCGCGAGACCGGCCAATGCTCGGGGCATCTCACGTCTGACCTGATCGTGAGTCCAGAATTCGAGACCGAAAAAGCCGGACCAGAGCAAGACCTTGTTGCCGTCGGGCCCTTCCCACCAGAACGCTCCGAGCATGCCTCGCGGAATAACGGCTTCCTCATCCCAGAGGGCGTGGACCTTGTTATCGCCCCAGGCGTTGTAATCGGGGAGAGCAGGTGCGAAGTAGCGAATCCCCGACCCGGCCAGGACACTGGCTAACCCCCATGAAAGGCCCGGCACGTCGTTCAATTCGGCTGCTCTGATCGGCACGCCGAAGCGACGTTTCAGTCTGAAAGCGGGATAAGTGAGGCGGATTTGCTCTTCGTGGCCGCACAACTCGCTGGTTTCGTTGCCCAGAAGCCCCATCACCTCGATGCGCCCCTCGCGAATATATTTCAACAGCTTTTCAACCATCTCCGGTGGCTGCTGATCGAAATACGGGAGGATGGACCAAGCCTGTTCGACGTTGTAGCGGAACTTGGATTCCTCGGGGAAATCTTCCGTCTCCTCGCAGAAACGTACGATCTCATCCATGAACCGGCAGTGTTCCCTGCGGACGTTGCTGGGGAGGTCCGTATAGCCTAGGTCATGGTGCGAGACAGGAACCACATAGACCTTCCAGTGGCGCTCCGGCTTCCACGTGATTTCTCTCTTGTCGCAGATCTTGCCTTGCGCCCTCAACGCCACTTCGACTTGCATGGCCTGGCGGACATCGGGGACGAAGACGCGCTTGGTCTTGCGTCCTGTTTCAACTGTACCTAGCTCTATAAGCTCTTCTTCTGAGCCATATTTGAATAAGAGGTCTGCCGTGAGTGGCGGGCCTTCGTTCGTGATCGTCAGGTGCAAGCCCTGACGCAAGCCTCGATCGCCTCGACTGAAAAGCAGAGTTGGTCTTATTGTTTCCAGCTGAACTGACATTTAATTTGCCTGCTTTGCTTTTGCCATGGTCGAATCCTCTCCGAGAGCCGACGCCTGCATCGGAGCGGGAGGGGCGAGGAAGGGAAAGCACACTAATGGCGTCGCGGAAGCTACTCGCCGCTAGGGCTGACGAGGCGATCCTCGACCTGGCATCTCGCCGTCAAATTGCTCCTACCTTCTGCCGGAGTGAAGCACATCGACATACTTTATGGCCGGAGCCTTGTCCGCCTTTTCCGGCAGAATCTTGTGGGCGACGTTATTAAACGTCGTGATCTCATCCTTGATCTCATCGTTTGGATCCACGATCACATATATGTCATGCGCTTCCTTTTCCGGTTGCCAATTGAAACCTACGGATACTGCACGTCGCTCGAGATCGGTAGGCGCCTCGATATTGGGTATGAGGGCTTCGCCGATCAGGGTCCCGCCCTCATCGGGGTTTCCGTCGTAAGCGGCAACCTGGAGATGCCTTACCCCTTTCGAGCCCACGTTGTGAATCCTTGCCATCAGGATCTGCTCTTCCTCATCGTAGCTTATGTCCACGTCCGACAGGCCTGGGTCGGGCGCCAAGGTCGGTCCCTTGCCTCGCTCCACCTGGTCAACATCTATGACGTAGGTGCGCCTGGGCCGTATGGTGACATAGATGGGCGTTCCGCGCTGCGGCCAGTTGAACTCGCGCTCCTCGAAGACCTCGTCCATAGCTTCATCTTCGTCCTCGTCGGGGCCGAAGCGAAGAATGTACGTGCCGCCGGGTTCCAAGTCCCACGGGACGACGCCTATATTGCGCACGTCGGGAGTCATGCTGTAGTAGATAACCCGAAAGCCCTGGGGGTCGGTTGCGAGCACCGCCGCCGCAAAATCTCTCGTCGTGTTTTCATAGGTGATCGAGGCAGTAACGTACCTGCCAATAATCCTGCCGCCGGAGGAAGCGAAGAAGGGATTCAGTATTCCCACAAATGCAGCCCTGTCCGTCGCGGACGCCTCCGTAGTCATGAGAGGCCAGCGGACTTCGAACATCCGGCGGGTGAAGCCACCGTGCAGCGCGATCTGTTCCCTGGTGATTTCGTCTTCAAGGGAACCCTCCCGGCCTTCGAGCATTCGCTTGGCGGTGAGCCAAGGTGCCGTGCTGCCGAGGTTTTCGGCGACCCATTTTTCGCTGCCTGGCTCGGCAGGCACCACCTCGGGTTCGTCGTCCTTCGGTGCCGCGTCCTCTGGTGGTGCTTCCCTCTCCTCGAGTGCTTTCGATAGCTTGTCCCAACGTTCGAGCACGAACCGGGAGCCGTCACCACCTATCTCGATCTCCTGCAGCCTTGTTCCCCCTATCTTCTCCGGGGCCTTGCCGTATCGAGCAGCCAATTCGTACTCCAGCCCCAGTGGCTCGAGATACTTGGCATCGCCGGTCTGTTCGTAGGCGGTTAAAAAGAGGTCATGCATGTAACTCTTGTAGCCGACGGAATCCGGCCCCCAGTCGTAGTTTCTGTATTCTCCCTGGGGGTGGCTCGCCGTGTACCAATTAGGCGAGTTCGTGCCGCCGATGATTCCATCCGGGAAGGAGACCTGCGCCGGGATAACTCCCTTCGGCTTGCCTCTTTCTGTTGACATCGCCGCCGCAAGCCAGCCGTCGGCGATCTCGACGAGAAGCTTTGAAATGGTTGGGTTCTGGTTGTACCAAAGGGCGGCCCTTGCCGGAGTCACGGCTCGGTAGTTTATCCACGAGTCGTTTGCCTGGTCGCCGCTGCCAATTTGTGTTGCATTGAAGTAGTTGGATCTGAAATGGCGGTGCCCGTTATTATCGTAGTCTGTCCAGAGGTCTCGAATCAGCTTGCCGGTCTTCATGCTGCGCTCTATCCAAAGCGGATTGCCGTAGTCTATCGTCACCATCATGCCCAACGTATCGCCGGTGGGTTCCGCAGTGTGCTCTGCATCGGCGAAGGGCCTGTAGTAACCGATCTCGTCATTTATGCCCCCATACCGCCAGTTACCCTCGCAGAGTTTCCGTGCGCCATTCAACACGAGATCCGAGACTCCGCGACTGGTGAACGCGACATATCCGAAGGCCCCCACGATCTCGACGTCATCGCTCAAGCCGCCGCCTATCGTGCCCTCCGGCCGCTGCTTGTGCCTTATGTACCACTCGGTCCAGTCGAGCAATGTGGAAAAGGCCGGATAGAGTTCCCGAACCCATTCAGGGGCGCCCTCGACTTTCGGTGAATAATCCACCATGTACCAGTCGTCTTCACTCGTCCCGTCTCCGTAAGGCTCCCACGTCCAGTGGAGGAAGAACTTCACGTACCTGTTATCCGGGAATTTCTTCTCCAGCTTCTTGAGTATCTCCGCTTCCGTCCCGAGGGTTGGGATGTACGGGAGGTGCATGTGGGCCGCCCTGGCGATGTATAGCTGCGTCTTGTAGTAAAGGGGCGAGTCCTCTTTTATGAGCCACAGCAGACCTATTGCTTTGTTGATTTCCACGAAGTGATTTTTCTGCGTGGCCTGGCCATCAATGATTCGCATATGCCCGCGAGTGAGGTGAATGGTGAGGCCGTTCTGAAACGTCTCCGCGTCCTCCAGAAGCTCAGCGACCTGGTTCTCTTCAGGATGCGCCGAGACATACTCCCGCAAAGCCGCTATCGCCTCAGGAACCAGCGTCTTCTCCTCTTCAACCTCAGGCCTGCCTGAAAGCCAGAGCTGAACCAGGGCCTTCGCGGTCTTGGCCTCATCCTTGTTCACCGCCGACAAAGCCCTCAGCGCTCCATCGAAATCCTCTTCGTTGAAGAGCGAAATGCTCTTTTCGAGAGCAGGCGAATCTATCGGCCGCGTCAGCTTGAGCTTGTCGTTCTCTGCCACAACGGGGGGCAAAACGTCCGGAACAATATCAATCGCCATTACGCTGTTGTGAACGAAAGGCCAGCCGATGTAGTAATAGGGTGGGTTCTTGTCCTCGGCGAATGACCAATAGTGCACCTTGTACGGATTGAGCCAGGTCATCTGCTCCGCCATCTGCTCATCGTAGTAGGTCTGATTCTTGGCAAGCCTGATGCGAATGATTCCGTCCTCGACGGAAGCAGTATGGTCCACCCTCGTCCACCAGCCTGCAGGGCTTTGCAACAGCCTGCGGTAGGCCCCCGGGTGCCATGCTGCCACACGCTCCTCAGCCAGTTGGCCATTAACGTAAACATCCACGGAGCCTGTAGCTTGGGCCATGTCTCCGATTAAAAGCGAGATCCGGTAGGTCCCGTTAGGAACGTCTGCGCGAAAGACGAGAGCGTCCTCGCTCACCACCGCATCACGATTGAGGTCGGTCAGGTTTTCCTCGAAGATTTTGTCCCTGGCCACCCAATGGGCTCGTTCGGACGGCCCCGGATTTTCGAACTCCACGGAGCTGGGCTTTTCGACTTCCCATCCATAGCCCTTTGCCTGTGAGTAGACATCGGCAGCCGTAAGGCGCTGATAGCCCGGCATCACAGGCGACTCCGTTGTTCCGCAGTCAAACCTGAAGGCGTTGCCCGCGGCGCTCGCGGCGGTTGAGGGCAGGCTCAGAAAGGCCACAACCAGCGCCAAGGCGGAAAGCATCCCCATTTCGGCACGCTTTCGATACATATTCGACCTCCTGTATCGCTTGATGGACAAGAGACGCAATATGATAGTCCGCTTCACCTCATCAGCCAAAGTCGAAGTGTACCACAGCCGCCGGGCGAACTACCTTCCGCGGCCGCTGCGCATGGAACCGGTGATTACTCGCTTTGAAGTTTCGGCAGGTTCCTCTTTCGTTGAAAGCGTGACGTGGGCCACGTTGTTGAAGGTTGTGATCTCGTCTTTTATCTCGCCGTCGGGGTCCAGGACGACATAGATGCCGTGGGATTGCTTCTCAGGAGCCCAGTTAACGCCGACGGTCACAGTCTTCGGGTCGAGGTCGATGGGAGCTTCGAGGTACGGAATGACTGAGGTGGCGATAGGCTGCGCACCGGCTTCGGGGTCGCCGTCGTAGAAAGCGACCTTGACGTTTCTGACGGCCTTCGAGCCCACGTTGTGAACGGTGATCATCAGTAGGTTGTAACGGTCGTCATAGTGGATATCGCCGGCGGAGAGCGCGGGGTCGGGAAGCAAAGTCGCGGCGGCCCCCGGCGCTAGCTGGTCCACCTCGATGACGTAGGTTTTCTTAGGTTCGATGGTCAGGCGAAGAGGAGTCCCATAGGTGGCGAGAGTGAACTTCTCCTCGCCGGAGACGGTATCCATGGCCTGGTCCTCATTGAGGTCAGGGCCGTAGCGGAGTTTGTACGTCCCGCCCAGCTCGAGCTTCCAGGGGACGATTCCGATCTCGCGAGTTTTCGGTGCCATGCTGTAATAGAGTATGCGGAAGCCCTGGGGGTCACGCGCGAGCACGGCAGCGGCGAAATTCTTTGTGGTGTTCTCGTAGGTGACCGCGGGCTCAAGATTCGCTGCGGTCCGGGTGCCGCCGGTGTAGGCGTAGAAGAGCTGGAGAAAGCCGGGCGCGTGAACACGGTCGGTGGCCGAGGCCTCGGTGGTCATCAGAGGCCAGTGAAGCTTCTGCATGCGGTTGTAGAACGACATGAAGGTAACTATGTCATCGATGCTGAGGTCGTTCCCGAGCTTTCCCTTGCGGCCCTCCAGCGCGGCCTTGGCTACGAGCCAGAAGTGGAGATCCTTCATAGTCTCGCCGACCCAGCGTTCAGTTCCAGGCTCCGCGGCCGGTTCGGCGGAACCCTCAGCGGCCCCACCCGCTCTCAGCGCGCGGCCGCGGCGCAGCGCGTCGTCGAGCACCTTGCGCTGCCAGTCCTCCAAAATAAGAGGCAACCCGTCGCGGACATCCCATGCGTCGCGTTCCCAGGGCGGCGTGCCAAACCTAGTTGCGGTGACTTCCGTTGTGGGATTGCCGTATTTCCGGCCCAGCTCGTATTCGAGCCGCAGGGGCTCGAGGTACTTCGGGTCGCGGGTGAGCGAATAGGCGGTCATGAAGAGCCCATGCATGTAGAACTTGGGGGACTGAGGGGCCCAATCGTGGTTGTCGGTGCCCGGCGTATGGATGCCCGTGTACCAGTTTGGGGAATTGGTTCCGCCGATTATGCCCTCCGGGAACGACACCATGGCGGGGATGACACCTCTGGGCTTGCCTCTTTCGGTTGACACGGCGGCTGCGGTCCAGGCGTCGGCGAACTCGAGGAAGAGCCTGGAGATGGTGGGATGGTTGTTGTATCTAAGCACTGCAACCGCGGGGGGGAGGCCCCTGTTGTTGATCCAGGAGTCGTTCATCTGGTCGCCGCTTCCGACCTGGGTTGCTCCGAGCATATTGGACTTGAAGTGCCGGTAGCCCTTCTGGTTGTAGTCAGTCCAAAGGTCGCGCATGAGCTTGCCGGTCTTCATGCTGCGCTCGATCCAGACCGGATTCCCGTAGTCGAGGAACACCATCAAGCCGAGGGTGTTTCCGGTCCATTCGGCGGAGTGGCCCGTGTCGGCCATGGGGAGGCAGAAGCCCAGGTTGGGATCGACCTCGGAGAAGTGCCACATGCCGTCGACCAGTTTGCGCATTCCTGAGACTGCCAGGTCAGAGACGCCGCGACTGATCATTCCCAAATAGCCGAAGACTGGACCTACTTCGACGTCGTCTCCCCAGCCTCCGCCAATGCTACCGTCCTCGCGTTGCTTGTACTTTATCCACCATTCCGTCCAGTCGACAAGCCCGGCGTAGCGGGCCTGAAGCTCTCTAGCCCAGCGGGGGGCATCCGGATACTTGGACAGATAATCGACCATGTACCAGTCGTCGCGCTGGGAGCCGTCGCCGTGGGGTTCCCATTCCCAGTGGAGGAGGTATTTGACGTAGCGGTTGTCGGGGAACTTCTTCTCCAGCTCGCGAAGGATGCCAGCCTCTGCGCTGGCTGTGGGGATGTAAGGCAGGAGCATGTGGGCCGCGCGAGCGATGTAAATGCGGGACTTGTAGTAGAGGGGTGAATCCTCGGGGATCATCCACCACAAGGTGATGGCCTTGTCGTTTTCCACGAAGTGGTTCTTGGAGACGCCGGGCTCGGGGTCGCCTCGCTTGAGGTGGGTGTTGAGCGCCTTCTGGAAGGTCTCCGCGTCGGAGACGAGCTCGCGAATCTGGTTCTCCTCCGGATGCGCGGCCGCGTACGGCTTTAGGACGCTGACCGCGGCCTGGACGAGAGCCTGCTCCTTTTCCAGTTCGGGGCGACCAGCGAGCCACAACTGGACTATCGCCTTGGCGACCTGAGTGTCGGGTTCGGTTATGCGATCGAGGGCCCTGAACGCGGCGCCGAACTCGCCGGTGTTGAAAAGGTCTATGGCATCGCCGAGGGCGTGCGAAGCGATCGGCCGCGTCAAAGTCAGCTTGTCGTCCTTACCCACTACAGGGGGGGCCAGGTCAGGGGCGATTTCGATGGCCATGATGCTATTGTGAACAAACGGCCAGCCGATGTAGGAGTATGGCGGCGCGATGTCGGTCCAGAACTCGTTCCATAGCCTCTGCGGCGGGCTGCCCTTGGCCAGTTGCGCCGCCAGTTGCTCATCGTAGTAG
>CAZUUK010000065.1:0-16584 GCA_964622675.1 uncultured Planctomycetota bacterium
CGGCGGCCTTTCGTGTAGTGCTCCGACATGAATTCCACAATCTTCTTCCACTGTTCTCTTCCTATAGAGTGACCTATGTCGTAGACCGCGTGCTCATACGGGAAAGAAAACTTGGCCTTCCTCAAGGTCTCGACCATGTCGTCGCACATCTTCGTGGCGGGCCACATCCGGTCGTTCTTCCCCGAGACCAAAAGGACCGCACCCCTTATGTTCTCCACCGGGATTCTCGTCTTCTCCGCCGCTTCAGTGTTTTCCAGCGCCCGCTGATACACATCGTGAAACTCATACGTCACTATAGCCTTCAGCAGATCGACACTGTATTCAATTGGGACGTACGGCAGCTCCTCCCCTTGATACGACCAGGACGAAGTTAGCTCAAATCCGCCCGCTGTCTCCCCGGCAGGCTCTTTCTCACAGTCCTCCAACGCGGATTGCGCGAGTTTGCTCCAATGGAGAACGTCGCCTCCGGGAATCCCCTGGAACACGTGGCTTGCCGGCGCGATCCCGACGACGCATTTGACTTCAGGGTCCCGGCTTGCCAGCAGCAGCGCCAGCTCTCCACCTTTGGAGCCGCCGACGATCGCTATCCCGCTCTGATCGACCTTCGGATGTTTGGCCAGCCACGCCTTTGCCTTGTCGTAGAACTCCAACGGAACGCCCATCAGCGTCTCCGGTAGTCCTGCCTCCTTGAAGTAAGCAGTGGCGAGGACGCAGTAACCCGCTTCAACAAACGGAATCCCTTTCTTCTTCGGATCGAGGTTCGGCACGCCTCCCTCCGATCCCCCGAGAAAGATTATGGGCAACTGCGGTTCAGCGTCGCGCCTGAAGTAGAAACGCGCTGCCAGCCCCTCCTCGCGCACGACCTCTTCGTCATAAGCCTCTGCTGATGCGCTTCCCGCCTCCCCTTGCTCGCTCCATCCGGACCCTGCAAGGAGCGCTGTCAGCATTAAAAGGGCCGCCGTTATCCTGGTGCTTCTCATTCTGATCGCCTCTCCGGTCAAATCTGATACGGTTCAGCCCGCCGAACAGCGGGCCGCTTTAACCGCAGACTGAAAGCCAGAAAGCTTCCTTCGCTCACTTGAACCGCAGCAACCGCGCCCGAATCTTCCCGACGCATACCCGCTCGTCCCGATTCAAGCTACCTCCTGGCCCCGGCGCCGGAATCCTCACCTCCGCCGACCTTCACGACCGGCATGATGATCTCCGCTTTCATCTTCGCGTAGTCTCCCGACTGGACATTCGTCAGGAACGTCTCACTCGGCGAGTCCACTGACATGTATCCGTGCTTGTATATCCAGGACATGAGCGCTTCGTAGATGGGGCCCGGGTCCGCCTGTCCTTCCGGCTTCACCGCAACCGCCGCCTCCGTCGCCGGCATCACCTTCACGTCGGTGAATTCGCCCAGCTTCCCCTCGTGCTTCAGCACCTCCTTCGCCACGGGTATCCGAATCTCCGTCAGCAAGTGCTTCTCCGAGACCCGCTGCGGGTTATTGAGATACGCAAGCGTCAGAAGGCCCGCAGGCTGTATCCCCTTCTCTCCGGCCAGGGCAAATAACTTGCCGATCGCTATGCCCGACTTCTCATAGCTCCCGCGATGCAGCGTATAGAGCACCACCTGCTCCTCCACCTTGCGGATCGAGACCTCAGGCTCCTTCGCGGCGGGCTGCGCCCAAGTCCCGATCGCACACGCCGCCGCTAACGCCATCGCCACTGAAATCACCAACCATCCTCTCTTCATCACAACCTCCTCCTCTTGGAATGTTCACTAGATCGACCAACTCCAACCGGCTATCTCCCTCACTCCTCCTTTCTTCCCTCGTCTCCTTTAAAGATCTCCTTAAGTGCCTCGACGTGTTCATCAAACGCCGCGCGCCCTTTGCTCGTCGCGCTGATATGCGTCCGCGGCTTGCGCGCCACGAACGTCTTCTCCACCTTCACGTACCCCGCCTCCTCCAGCTTCTGAATGTGCGCCCCCAGGTTGCCGTCCGTCACTTCCAGCAGGTCCCTCAGATATACGAAGTCGACCTCCTCCCGCGGCCCCACAGTCACCAGGCTCGCCATGATCCGCAGCCGCACCTCCTGATGGATCACCCTGTCAATGCCCGCCACTCTCACCTCCACCGGTTCCGGATGAAGATCCCCGTCCCGATCAGCGTCCCGCCCCCTACCGCAGCCGTCCAGAAGTAGAAATACGGCTGGAGCAGAAAAAGCCCCGCCAGAATCAGCGCCGTCAGTGCCAGCCCCAGCCAGATCATGAAGTCCTCCAGCCACAGACCTATCACCACGTACGCAAACATCGCAACCGTACACATGATCGCGGTGAAGTGCTTCCAGAACCTGATGACTTGTTGAACCTCCTCCACCTTGATGAAGGGGAAAAGCAGCGCAAGCCACAGGTACACGTAGCCAAAAAGGAAGAACCAGAACAACCCGATGCGCCAGTCCGTACGGCTCTTCACCGGGTTCCGAAACTTCACGAGCAGCCCGGTCATGATAAAGCCTGTCACCAGCAGCCCAAGCCATATCCACTTGCAGATGAGCGGCACAAACTGATTGCTCATCGAACCCGCAATCCAGATCAGCCCCCACATGATGAACGCCACGTCCCCGCCCCCGTAAGCCACCATCTTCTTCGTCTGCTTGATCGTAGCCTGCACCTGATTCAGCGACTCCCGCGCCTCCTCCCGCGAAATATCCATGCCTCTTGTCTCCTTTTTCCGACCAGCCTTTACACCGCCGCAGAGCACTCTGCATTACAGAGTACACGGCCACTCACACTTTGTCAATGCCAAAAGTGGAAAAATTTCGCCCCCATTCTGCCCCGCTCCCCCAGCCCTCGCCCTTCCTAGTTCCCCGACTGCCCCCCTACCTTCAGAGGCGGCTCCAGATGGTGCCAGTCCAGCCCCGAGATCGCGTTCCACCTATGCCCGTCCGGATCGTAGTCGTAAGGCAGATAACCCTCCATCACCGTACCGTCCGCCAGCGTCAGCTTGTACGAGATGGCCGGAAGATCACCCCACGCTTTCGGCATGTGCCCCTCCCTCACACTCCCGTCGGCCGAAGTGATCTTGCACGGAATCCGCCCGCTTTGCATCGCTACCTGGCCCACCTCCACCGACCTGATCGGATTGTCCCTGAAGTTCCTCCGGATCCACGCCACCCAGGAACCAAACCCCGAGGACGCCGTGTACGCCATCGAGGTCCACGCCCGATGAGACCCACTCTCGTAGTCCTGGCTGCGGATCGCATCGAACAGCGTATTCGCCGCCTCCGCGAGCGCCTCCGGCTCCTCTAACGCATGCTCGCGCTCCCGCTCGATAATCTTTCCTCTGTGCTCCCATATCCTTTCCCGCGCACCTTCCTCGTCCCGCGGCGACCCCGTATACCAGGGGTCCGCCGGGTTCAGATGCACCCACGGCCTATCCTCCTTAAGCGGATTCCCCGCCGTCACAACGTAGCTATAGCTCGGGCTGTCCCAGATCGACAGCCCGTCCTTCACATCTGTGTATATGACCACCTTCGGCGCTTCACCCTCCTCCCCAAATTCCACCACGTACCGATACAGCTTCTCCGTGAAGGGGTCCATCAGGAAGTCAGGGTTCCGCAGGTAGCCGCCTTTCACCAGCTCATCCAGGCTCTGCGGGAAGTTACCGTCATGATCTTCGCTGTATTTATGCATCGCCACGGTCAATTCGAGCATATTATTTCTGGATTGCTTGATCTTCGAACGCTCATCGGACGAAAGCGACGCACTGGCCACCTCTCCTCTGAGCCTGTCAACCCGATTGCAAAACCGCGCCGACATCTCGTAGCCGCAGGCTTTGGCGTCCCGCTCCAGCCCCTCGAACATCGCCAGCGCCTTCTCCAGTCGCTCGTTATTCTGGTGGTAATTCGCCATATGGTAAGTCGCCGCCCACCTCTCCTCCGGCGTCAGATCGTCTCGCTTCAGATACTCCTCGACGTATTCCGTCATAGCCTCATATGATTCTTCCCATTCCCTGCCGCTGCTTCCTTCGGGCCGGATATGCCACTCAGATGCCTTGTAGAGCACCAACCTGACTTTCTCCATGCCTTCGGGGACGCCGCTCTTCAGCAGTTCGTCAACGTCCTTCTGAACCTTCGACCACCATCCCAGCTCCTTGTCCTTCCGCTCGAGCTCATAAAGATACATCCTGCTGACCCACGTCGCCGCCTCCCTGATAAAGCTCCCGAGAGTCACTCCCAGCTTATCCGTATCCCGCGAATAGACCCCGTCGCGGTCTGCCCGCCCGTAATTATCCGCGTTCGTCGCCACGTCGTATATCGCCAGAAAAACCGCCAGCGCTTCCCTCCCCTTCCCGTCCGCGTACAGCCTCCTTGCGAACTCCATCTCCTTATTCATCGACTCAAGACTCACCCTCCTCTCCAGCGCATCCCTCACCAGTTGCCTCATCGCCTCCACCCTCGTCTCCTCATCCATTTCCTGGAACTCCGCAGAGCCCCTGGCCAGGAGCCCGTTTATCTCTTCCACCGTCGCGATTCCGGAAAGACTTCCGGGCAAACGTCCCGCCCCTTCCTCCTCCGCGCCCACGGCCTTCTCCTCCCCGGCCGCTTCACGCGCAGGAGCTCCGGCAATTCCTTTTTCCGGCCCTCCGCGCCCGTGAAATATCACGTAGCCTGTCCCTCCTGCGATCAGCAGAACCCCAGCCGCCGCCACAATCGCTTTCTTCGCCGACATAATGAGTCCTCCTCCCTCGAGAATCCTATCACCATGTTGAACGGCAGCCCGTGCTCCTCCCCGTATCGCTTCCCCAAGGCCAACTCTCGCCACCTCCATCCCCAGCCTTCCGCAGACCGAACCGATCGGGATCGCCGCCACCGTCCGGTTCGCAAAATCCCTCCCGGGCCGCGCTCTCTCCAGCCGCCGTTCAACTTCCGCAGAAATGTAGTCCCGAATCTTGCCCCTCGCCCGCTCGAGCCTCTTCAAAACCGCCTCCCGCGAAGCCCCGAGAATCTGAGCCGCCTCAGCAGCCGACCGCCCCTTGAAGTAATAAAGCACCAGCGCCTCGCGCAGCTTCAAGGGCAGCTCCTCCACCGCCCGCCCGACCATCGCCTCGTCCTCCCTCGCCTCCAGCGCTTCCTCCGGTGTTTCAACCCTTTCAAGGCGCCTGAGTTCGCGAATCGGCTCGACGAGGGCCCGCCGATAATGCTCGGATCGATGCCACCTCTCGCAGAGCTTCCGCGTAATCCGCGCCACCCAGCCCCCATACTTCGACGGAGACCTGAGCAGCCCGAGCCCCTCCAGGCTCGCCAGAAACGCATCCTGAGCTATATCCTCAGCCGCATCCCGGTTCCGCACCCGGCTGTATGCGATCGCGCATACCGCGTCTTGATACCGTTCGACCAGGACTCCGAAGGCCTCCCGGTCACCCGTCCTCGCCGCTTTTACGAGACTTTCGTCCGATTCTCTCAGCCCGTCTGCCATCCTTCCGCCTCTCCCGTCCTCCAACAGTATAGTTCCAATTGTGTGCCGCTGATGACATGCCGAATGACAAAAAAACCCGCCGCGCCCCTCGAATCGTGGGACGCGGCAGAAACTCCCCGCGAATCTCCGTTAGCGAAAGCAGCCGCCAGCGCAGGGTTACCCCCTTCTCACCTGCGCCATTAAACCGCCTTTCACTCCTCCACCTTCACAATCCCCGACCCGTACCCCGCATAATGGCAGATTGACAACCCGTTCTTCGTCTTTGTCCGCAAAAGCACCTCATATCCTTTGGCTTCGCGGCTCAATCCCGCTGTGTACTCGTACGGCTCTCCCGTAAACGGATCCACCAGAACCCGCGCCTCCGTGTACCCGCCTTCAACCAGCTCCTTCAGGTCTCCCGGGTACTTCTGCTCGTGGGCTTCCGAGTACTTGAACAGCGCCGCGCTTATCTGGCGTACGTTGCTCAATGACTTCTTGATAGCTGCCTGCTCCTGGGCAGGCAGTGCCCCCACTGCCGCTTCCCCTCTCGCCCATTCCAACTTGTATCGAACGTCCGGCGCGTCGTACCCGTAGGCTTCCGCATCCCGCATCAACTGCCCGTACAGCGCAGCGGCCTCGTCATACCTCTCCAGGTTCAGGATCAGCTCCGCCAGCGTCCACGTCGTGCCCCACCTGTCCTCGGGCGTCAAGTCATCCTTCCTCAGATATCCCTCCAGGTACTGCGCTACCTCCTCATTCAGAGCGAAATAGCGCTCTTGCCTCTCCTCCCGCGATTCTGGAACCGGCTCGAATTCGTTCCTCAGCATCATCAAAGTGGCTCCGTCCCTCCCCGACGCAATTTCCTCCGTCAGCTCCGTCATATCCTTGAGGACCTGCCCGCGCCACGCCTCGACTTCCTCCGTGCGCTCCAATCTCCCCGTCCCCAGCAGGTGCCGCACCACCTCCGCCGATTCCGCCATGAAAATCGCCAGACTCCCGTCGACCCCCTCCAGGTCCCCCATGAATTTCCCGCCCCCGTCCTTCACCGCCCACGCATAGTTCTCCGGATTCGACGCCACGTCGTATACGGCGAGATAGATAGCCACCGCCTTCTTGAATGCAGCCTCCGCCTCTTCAGATTTGCCCTCCGCCTTCTCCTTCTTTCCTTCTTGCCAGAACTGCCCCGCCACGTCGCACACCTCTCTCATCGCCTTGAGGCTCATCGTCCTTTCCAGGGCGTCCCGCAGCAAATGCCTTATAGTCTCCAGCCTCGTCTCCTCATCCATCGCGTCCAGCTCAGGACTTCCCTTTCTCACCAGCTCGTTAATCTGCTCCAGGCTCAGTTGCTGTAAAGGTCCGGCAGCCTGACGCACCCGGCCCGCTTCGCCGCCTCCAACCGGACCGGAAGCGCCCTCCTCTGGACTCGCCTTCTGAACCTCCGCGGCGGTCGTTTCCGCACCGGTCCCCTTCATACCTCCCCGGCCGTGCCGAATCACCAGGTAGCCTGTTCCACCGGCCGCCAAAAGAATGACGGCAGCCGCCGTCACAACCGCTTTCTTGCCTGCCATAATCACTCCTCCTCCAGTGAGAATTGTTGAGGCATGCTCTCCCGCAGCCCGTGTGGCCTCTGCCAGCGCCTCCCCCACACCCACTCTCGCCACATCTATCCCCAACTTCCCGCAAATCGAACCGATCGGGATCGCCGCCACCGTCCGCCTTGCGAAATCCCTTCTCGGCCGCGCTTTTCGCAGACCCGCCTCGATCTTCGAACTCACGTATCCGCGCATGAGCCGCCTTGCCCGCTGCACTCGCTTGACCGCAGCCGCCTTACTTATCCCCAGCTCCCTCGCCGTTTCAGCGAGCGATTGCTCCTCGAAGTAATGCAGAACCAATGCATCCCGCAGCCTCTCCGGCAGCCGATCTATCGCCCCCTTCAGAATCGCCTCATTCTCCTTCGCTGCCACCGCATCCTCGGGCGCCTCCATCTCTTCTTCTGAAACTCGTTCGCGCAGCGCCGCCTGCAGCTCCCGACGATACGCCGCCGAGCGCTGCCACTGGTTGCAGAGCCTCTGCGTGATCCCTCGCAGCCACGCCCCGAACTTCTTCCCCGAACGAAGCACCGGGAGCTTCTCAAAGCTCACGAGAAACGCCTCTTGCGCAACGTCATGAGCGTTCTCGACGTCGCCCAGTCGGCTGTAGGCCATGGCGCATACCAGATTCTGGTATCGCCGCACCAGCAGCCCGAACGCCGCCTTATCCCCGCTCCGCGCCTCCGCCACCAGCGCCGCATCCGACTCTGCGCTCAAATCCGCCATCATGCCGCTCCGCCTCTACCTCTATAGTAATAGTGGCACGAACCCGCCGCCGAAGACATGAAAAATTCGCCAAATAGCCCCGCGCCATTCTACCTGCCCGTGCCTCAAACGCAATCCGCGCGGCGCGCCCTCAGAACGCCTTCCTCATCGCCGCTATCTCGCCCCTTCGGCCGCGCCTTCTCGTCAAATCCTCTCGAGACTGCCTTTACATTCTCCCACGCAGTTGCTAAATTCATTCTTCGTCAGTCGGCGATATAATCCGTAGCCAAGCCTCAAAGCTGGTGCACAAATGGCCCTCGCAATCACGCTCATCGTCGTCGGGCTCCTTTTAGCCGGCGCGCTCATCTTATGGCTCTCGGGCGAGCGCTGGCGCTTCCTCCGCCCTTCAACTCGGAGGATGATTCGAGAAAGCGGCCTCCGACGCTTCCTCAACCTCACCACCCTCCACCACTACATCTACGGCCGCTGGACGAAGCAGTACCTTAAGTTCATGGGCAAGTTCATCCCCTTCCTCTCCGAACGCGGGAAGAAGCACGTCGCCGACCGTTACCACGGCAAGGTCCTCACCCCCGAGCATGCCGCCGCCATTGTAAACCTGGACAAAGACATCCCCCTCACAGACCTCGAGCAGGTAATCCCCTACGCCGTCGCCCGCGACATCGTCCTCAGTGCGCCTCTTGCTCTGGCCGCCTACGAATGCGCCTGCCGCGCCCTCAGCCCCAACCCTTGCACCCCCACCCAGGTCTGCATGATCGTCGGCCAGCCCTTCGTAGACTTCATCCTCGAGCATCATCCCGAAGGCAGCCGCCGCCTCACCCGGTCCGAAGCCCTCGAGCTCCTCGAGGCCGAGCACAAACGCGGCCACGTCCATTCGGCCTGGTTCAAGGACGCCATGATGGACCGCTTCTACGCCATCTGCAACTGCTGCAAATGCTGCTGCCGCGGAATTCAAGCAATGCTCAAGGGCGGCATCCCAATGATCGCCCCCTCAGGCTACGTCGCCCAGATCGACAAGGAACTCTGCGCCGCCTGCTCCGCCTGCGTCGAAGCCTGCCCCTTTGGTGCCCTCTCCCTGGACGGCGAAACCGTCGAGCTGGACTGGGAAAAATGCATGGGCTGCGGCGTTTGCGTCTCGAAATGCCCCAACCACGCCATCTCCCTCACCCGCGACGAAGGAAAAGGCATCCCCCTCGACGTCCGCCTCCTCACGACCCCGTAAAACAATTCCCCCCGAACCGTCCCGCCTTCCCCAACCCCCCCAGCCCAACTTCACTCCGCCCCTTCAAGCCCCCGCGCGCATCCCTCCAACGCCGCGCGAGAACTCAGTACCCAAGCCGACATCCCTCAAGACCCTCTCCAGCGTTCCCGTTCAACGGCTGCCACGCCGCAATGGCTCCCAGGTCTGCACGCTGGACGAAATAATCAGGCGTTGTTCCCTGCTCACGCAACTTCTTTAAGGAATATATTCCAATGAAGCGCACGCCTATCGTGTTGCCCGAAAGAGGCCAGCAAAGGAACCCTCTCCGGCGTTATCATAGTCGCGTGAAGGCCGAAGATTGGACCTCTTGTTGTCCCCTTGGTCTCCACTTCGCAGCCGGTCCGCTCGCACGTCGAGCCGAGTCCTTAGCTGCCGCCCACATTCGGTCGGCGACTTTGCCTCTCTGCATGCGGAAGTTCGCCGTGTCCAAAATGGGGGGCTGCAAGATCGAAGCGGACGGCAAGAAGTAGGTTGCGCTAACGATGAATCTCAGCGGCGCGCACCCCGCGCGTCCGCTAGAGCGCCTGGTTAGGCCTCGTCCTCCAACGGAAACGAACCATCCTGAGACATTGAGACGGTTGCGATGAAAGGTGTTCTCTCGAAGAACAAGAATATCCACACTGAGTGGATGCCTTGCTCCGGCATGACGAGATACTTGTACTGTACGATCTCGGCCTCGCAATGCTCAGTAGTCATCTCCTCAAGAAACGCAGCCGGAACGGCGTAGCGCAATACATCAGCCCAGACCCGCTTTGGGTTAAGTGCAGTCTCCAGGCAATGATGGTAGCACAAGCCGATAACGATCTTCCGAATGACCTCAAGAACCCTGGGGGCCCGAGCGGGGTAGATCTTGAGCCGGCGTTTGTCATCAACGTGTACAGTTTCTGTGATGGCAAGCAAATCGCGAATGCGGCCCTGGCCCTCAGGTCGATCGAGTCCTCGACGCACCTTGCTGCCAAATAGATCGGATACCGCCTCGTTTGCGTCCCCCGCCAAGGCGACAACGTTGCGAAAGTGTTCCTCGGCATCAGACCACGAGCCGTTGCAGGCGCGGCACGCTGGCACAGTGAGCGGCGTGTAAAGCGACCGTCGCGACGGAGCATACAAGCCCTGAGGAAATACATGTTCCCGCGTACGGTCCTTGCCGAGGACTTTGCCGCAGTATGCACAACATTTTCGCTTGTCCGTCTGCATTCTCTTCATAGCCCCCACTACTGATTTTGTGGTTTGCGGATGACACATCTACCCCATCGGAGCCAACACCAAAGCCGAAGACGTCTCCAAAGCAGCTCTTGCTGGGATCATAATAGTTGCCTGAAAGCAAGCCCAGCCGCCCTCGCTGCCTCACCGGCTTTCGCCTAGGGCAAGTATCCGGCGGGCTCCCGCTTGCCGCAGTGACCTGACAGCTTGCTTATCACCGTAGCTACCTCCCTTTAGCCTTTCGTTTGGGACTTGAGCTCTTCTTGCGGGCCTGACTCAACGTGACCCGAACTGAATTTGCGGTGGATCCAAGTATCGAAGCAATCTCGGCGTGGCTAAAGCCGCAGCGGCTCAACAGGTCCGCCTTCCTGGCCAGGTCAGCTGCCTCGATTTTCGTCGCAAGCATTGCGCCCAGAACCATGCCAATTCGTTCAAGCGCGCTGGCCGCACGTTCAGTGGCGTCGCCATCCATGCCTCACCTCCTATCCACGAATCTCTCAAAAGTGGTACACTCATCGCGCGCTCGGAAGGAACCTCTCAAGGCCTTCCTCCATTTCCGTCGGACTGTAACGCGATCAACAAAGAGCGCTCTGCGGAATAGATTGGAGTCCTGCTTTCTACACGTCACGGCTCTGCTAATGAGGGCCCGAAGGTGGAAGTCGCTGTCGATGAGAGAGCATCCGATCACAACGAACGCCTCCGAATCACATAGCGCCCGAAAGCTACGCCCCCAAAGCTTTCGCCAATGGTCATGAGCAAAAAACTTGCCGTAGATCGGGGGGATGATCTGCCGTATATGGCCACTCATTTCATTACTGCGAGGCTGACTCACACGAACGGGCTTTTTGTCGAAAACCTGCCTTATGTTCGAGAAGGACCCTTTCACATACCAATTCACCGAACCGTGCAGCTTCAGCAGTCGCACATTCTTCAGCCCGACGCTCTGACAGCTGGCATCACGCTTCCACGTTACCTTGCTGTTACCCCCGCCAAGGCAGTACCCAGCGCTCGGATCCCACCCGTGCCGGACAAGGGCTGAGTCGAGCAACGTGTCATAATTCAAGGTAATGATTGTATCGCCTGCCGTCAGCTGCATCACAAACTCATCATACAGTGTACAGCTGGCCCGCTTGTCCAAGAGTGTTAAGATTCCGAAAGCTAACCGAAGGAAGTCCTCGATCTCCGTGCGATGACCAGGCTGCGGGCGTCTCCCAGGGCCGGACGTGTATATGTCTGGGAAGTCCTTTGCTACGAACAGGCTGCTGAAAGCTTCTTCCATCGTAGGTTTACGTCCAAAAGGCAAGTCCCGTCTGAATGTTTTCATCAGGCGCTTGTACCTCTTATAGTCTGCGGAATGCTCGCCTCTTCCTTGAACATAGACCTTGGCCACATCGAAGAAATCACCGTTGAGGGGAGCTTTGACCCTCCTCCTACCGAGGGTAACATGCCTGAGTGCACCTCGCGATGCTCCAGCTCCTAGGAGGAGAACCGTCTTGAAGTCTTTGCCACCGATCCGCACTAGAGGACTCTATTTCCTTCGCTTGCCAGCTGTCTTTCCACGTCTCGGCGAGGGGGAGGGAATGGGATATATGTGAAGGGCGCAAGCGTCCTTTCCATCACCAACTCGGAAGACTATACCGTTCTCCACCCAACGCGCGACACTGCGGCTTAGGTTGCCCGTGTCGAGTTTGGCCTTCTTTGCCACCTCCGTGAGGGTTCTGCAGCCATCCAAGAGGTTGAAGGCTTCAATCTGCTTGCGCCCACTACCGACGATCCCCTGGACCTTCTCCAGCGGAAGTGCAGCGCGACCGATGACATGCACTAGGCACTGTAGCAGTTGCTCTGTCCTCTCGCTCGTCTCCATGGCTATCTCCTCGACGTGTCGTGTAACAGGCGCAGCACGCAAGCACGCTGGCGAACGGTACCCTTAGGTTTGACATCCCTGGTCTTGGCTCTGGTCCTGCATCCCAAAGTTACAGACAAGAATTATAGCACGATTACAACATCTAGTCAACACTCCACGGCCGAGATCTTCCCTCATCCCTCCGGAATACCCCGTCCTTGTTGCCGTGCCTCAAGTCACGGCTAGGATTCTCTAGCCTCTCTACCACCGATTCTACCGGTCTCAGCCGCGGCGCGACCTCATTCCCGAATTCTCAGCAGGCACACGCTGTCCGCTACCCGTTCGCCTCACTGTCAAGACCCCTCCACAAGTGGCCTGAGCTGCCGCGCTAGGTTCTCGCCCATGTTGATCATCCCGTTGTCGGCAGGATGAATGAGGTCGGGCGTGAGGCCCGTAACGTCGGTGAGGATATCCGGCCCTTCGATGAGATGGACGTTCGGATGCGGGCAATCTCTGACGGCTTTCCGCAGTCGCTCTCGAAATGCCTCCGCTTTCCCTACGTCATCCTCGTCCGCCGAGGGGATGCCGAAGTCGCGGAAGTGAGGGTAGAGAGTTATGCACGCGACGGCACGCTTCGTGTCAGCGCCGGCCACCGCGTTCACCATGTACGAGACGCGTTCGTAAAACTCCTCAAGCGAAAAACCTCTGACCATGTTCACTGAAAGCGCGAGCGTCGCGATGTGCCAGTCGTCGCGATCAGCGATATAGTCGGCAAGTTTTTTCTCACAGAACGCGGCACCGCCAACGCCAAGATTGATCAGATCGGCTCCAAGCCGCCGCGCTGTCTGCGCCGCGTAGCAAAGATGCGGCCCCGTCGCCACGCCGCCGTGCGTGATCGAGGTTCCGTACGCAAGATACCGAAGCTTCGGCAGCTCCTCCGCCTTCGGCGGGCGCACTCCGTCCCCTTCCACTCCGTGAAAGCGCACCGGGTCGCCGGCAAGCATCAAGCGCACTACGTTCGGCTGAAAGGCCATGTCTCTGTAGAAGTCGGGATCGAGCTGCTCGAGCCGCGGCCTCCGCATGATCTGAACCATCTGCTTCTCGCCGCTGATGATGAGCATGTCGCTCACCTGAAAGACGCCGTGGAAGACGACGACCTTTGTCTTTCCCTCGGATGAAAGCACGACGCGCGCCGGAAGCCCGCTCACAAACCTTATCTCGGCGCAGGCGGGAGAGAGCATCCGGTTTTGCGCTCCCTCATTCAGATGAATGCGCACGCTTTCCGGCACGCGCTGCAGGCGCACCCCTTCCTTCCCCGCAACCTCGTGAACTTCCGCGACGTTATGCAGCTCGACGTTCTCGTAAATCATCTTTGTTCCTTCTCATAGATGCTTGACGTGTGAGTGAAATCCGCTTCGACAATTGGAGCCGCGGCTTCATCACAACTGCGCCTTGTTCACCAGCGCCTCGCACTCCGGATAGTCCCACGGGATGTCCGGATAGTCCTGCCACATCTTTACGTCCTGGGTCAAAAGGCCGTACATCTCGGGCCGGCGCTGGTGCATCGTGCGCAGGTGCTTCCGGTGATGGCGAAGCTTCTTCAGATCGATCGTCGCATGAACGCAGCCATCGCCCGGCTCTTTTATTCGCGGGAAGAGGCGCATCTCCTCCGGCTCGCCTTTTGCGCTTACAAAGCCTCCCGCGAAGCCAGTGTTGAAGCCGTTGGTTATGTTCGCGCCGACCGCGCAGCCGTAAGCCCTCGACGCGAAGATGCAGTGCGAATCCTCGACCATTCCCTTCCGCCCGTTAATCCAGAGAACGATCTCCGCGCCCGCGTATGAAGTGCAGCCCCACGCTTCGGGAAAGTAGCCGTCGTAGCACTGGAGTATCCCGATCGTCCCGAAGTCCAGATGAAAGACCTTGAACTGGTTTCCCAGAATCCCGCGCGCTTCGTTGTCGTGCCCCTCCACGGGCGGCCACCAGTGCGGCGGCTTGCCCGAAGCCGGATGAGATTTTAGATATCGCCCGAGCAGATTGCCAAAGCGATCCACGACCAGCGCCGTCGTCGCCCACTTCGTCCCGTGGCTTTCCACGAGGCCGGCTATGGCGTACATCTCGTGTTCCTTCGCAAGCGCGAAGAATTTCGCGACACGCTCGTGCTCGATGGTTATGCGCTGCCCGAGCACGTATTCGGGAAAGGCGATCAAATCCGACCCGTACTCGGATGCCTTCTCGAAAAAGGTCGGCATCCGCTTGATAACCGAATCCGGGCCGCCGTCTGTCGTGAGCTGCACCAACGTAATCTTGCACTGATCTCTCATCGCACTCTCCTATCTGCCGTATTTCCTTGCTTCAAGCGCAGATGCTCAACGGCGTACAGTATAGCTGAATTCGTGGCTCCTCGCTTAGCTGCCTAAGCGTCGAGTGCCTCTTTTCGGACGTCGGGGGCAACGGAGCTTTTCTCTGCAAGGGGTTTTGCCCTGTCCTCAGAGCCGTGCGGCAAATACAATTTCACCAAATGGTCGTTAGGCGTCGTGTGACATGACGCGCTACATCAGATCCTCGATGATCGGAAGGAGAGTTCGATGGGAGTTTTCTCATCCAACCTGGATCGTGAGGTACGTATTGAAAGAATGAGGCCGGCACAGATTGATGAAGCGATCGCCAGGCGACCGGCCATATACATGGCGTTCGGCTCAATCGAATGGCACGGCCGTCAAAATCCCGTGGGCCTCGATGCAATCAAAGCGCACGAGCAATTGGTAGGTCTAGCGGCGCAGGCCGGCGGCGTGGTTTATCCGCCGGTCTTCTTTGGATCCGCCGGCGGGCACACTGACTACGAACATTCGTACATGCTGAACCCTGAACCGACGAAGCAAATCGTCACCGAGCTTCTCTCTCGATTTGAAAGAGACGGCTTCAAAGCGGCGATACTTCTTTCCGGCCACTACCCGAACAAGAGTGAGTACCTGCTGCCTGGGGTTGAGGCGTATCGCGAGAGGGGAGGGCGGATGGAAGTTCTAACGCTCATCGAAAACGAAGTGCCGGGCACCGGCGGCGACCACGCGGCCAAGTGGGAGACTTCTTATCAGTTATATTTGCATCCGGAGACCGTTGACATGAACGCTCTCGCGGGAAAGCCCGATGACGACCTCGGCGGTCCCGACGAGCGAGTGAACTGGATGAAGGACGAGTTGAGAGACCATCCGTGCTACGGCATTATCGGGATCGATCCTCGAGCTCACGCCTCCGCCGAGCTGGGGAAGCAAGCAACCGAAAAACTGATCGCCTACCTTGAAAACTGGCTGGATGACCAGGGAATTTGAAGCAGGTCGAGGCCGGTCTTCTGGCGCAGAAGAGTCATCGGTGTGCGTCTCCTAACCGGGGTTCCGCGTCAGCAAGGTTCCACGTGGAACAGTTACGGTTTTTGCGCGTGTTTCTCAACATCGGACGCTTGCGCCTCGCAAGATAAAACGGTTTATTCTGGATGCTGGCATTAAGTTGATGGGCGGAAGAGGGAGGTGGCGACCGTAGGAGGGAGGCCGCGGAGCGATTCGCTGCGATCGACGGGTTGACGTGCCCGGAGAGCGGGGTAAGATTAGGTAGGTGAGGAGCAGGGTTATTAGCGGGTCGTTGATTAGCAGGAGAGGTAGAGCGTTTGTGGACCAGGACCGCTAGGCCTGTATTCTTTAAGTTCTTATTTGTCTTCGGGGTCTCCTTGCTCGTACGCGGTGCCTTGGCCGGGTTGCTGGTAGATCCTGGCACGCTCGTGCGGAAGCTGGACCCACTGCGAACGGCGCTGTGGGTTTTTGTTGCTGTCGGCATGGCTGAATTTATGTTGCCATGGGCGTTGGGGTGGTTCATCGTAGGGATAGCAGCGTCGGTCGTCATGCGCGTGCGCACCTCCCCGCATATGTGGGCCTTTGCGCTGATTTGTGACGCTGCGATGTTCGTGCCCGCAGCGGTATTCGCTCTTCTTCTATGGGGTGGCGATCCTATGTGGTTTGTCTTCTGCGTGGCGTTTGCGATTTTTGCTGCTTGCGACGCAGGTGCGGCGGTGGCAGGATGCTGGTTGGGAGCGAAAATTTCGCTAGGAGCAAAGGCGGTGCTTCGAGGGTGCCACGCACGGAGTTAGCGTTCCAGGCGGGTGTTGTCAGGGCGAGTTGCCAGAGCTGAGACGGTGCAGTTTGAGCGGCGCGCTGGCTGTGGCGAGAGAGTGAGATCGTCGCTGCCGACAGGTGCCGAACTGGTCATATGATCACATAGGGAGGGATGCTATGAAGGAAGGCAAGAGTAGGGGGTTCCGCCTGAAAGTCTCGTCGAGACGCTCGGCATTGCTTCTCGTCGCTTTCCTTGGCTTTATGTTGCAGGGGGTTGCCCCGCGCGCCGAGCCAACCTGGGGCCTCCACCCGCACGCCGAGGTCTTCCAACGCGCGCGATTCTGGTGGTATCTTTTCAACGCCAACTGGTCGTGGGATGTCCCGGAAGCCTCGAGGGCGGCTGAGGCCGCTTACAAAATCAGGCC
>CAZUUK010000065.1:16594-17921 GCA_964622675.1 uncultured Planctomycetota bacterium
TGGTTGCTGTAAGCAGATGCCGGAGTGCTCATAGGATCACAGAGGGAGGGATGCTATGAACGAAGGCAAGAGCAGGGACTTCCGCCTGAAAGTCTCGTCGAGACGGTCCGCCATCCTTCTCATAGCTTTTCTCGGCAATCTGGGGCACGGGCTGGCTAACAAAGCAACGCAATCATCGCTCATTTCGTTGGTGCCTTCGGACGCCTGGCCGTTGTGGGCCTTGTCTACTGCCGACTGGACATGCAGGTTGCTGGCCGCGGCCCTCGCTTGGGGGGTAGTCGCTTTCGCGGTGTCGTTGGTATTCCGCTTGAGGCCATTTCCTGACTGCCTGTTGTCGGGTCTCATCGGGAGCGGAGTCGTATTCGTGCCGTTAGCCGTGAAATTCGCGGTGGGCAACCTTCGCGGAGCGCGCAGCCCCGTTCCTCTTTTTGTCATCGTCGTCATCCTCGCCTTCCCCGTTTGCGCTTGCCTGTCCGCGCTAGCTGGGGGAAAGGTCGCGACCCGGCTTCGCGGGGGAGCAACCCGGATACGTGAGTCCGCGCAGGGTGTTTGAAAGAACGCGCGGTAAGGCTACTGCAGTTTGTGAGGAGTGTGAATAAAGCTCCCGGGAGCTGAAAGGAGAGAGCGATGAGGGATAAGTTCTTGAGGTGGTCGGCCCGCCGGGGCTTCGTCGCTTTGGCGGTCATGTTCTTGTTGGCCTTTTTCCTGCACGGCGGGGGTAACGTGTTATATCTTAAGGTGTTGGACCTTGGCGGTGAGATCGTGGAGTTTGGATTGAGCGTGGAACCGACGAAATCGGCCTGGGGGCCGTCCCTCAGGGAAGCGATAGCCTTCGCAGTGCCCGCGGCGTTTGCTTGGGGTATCGCTGCATTTATGGGGGCCGCGGTTTTTGGCGTGAGGCCGTTACACGGCTTGGCTTTTGCGGCAGCCTCTGAGGCCGCTGTGTTCGGCGGCGGCGCGATGGTATGCACGATAGACATGTTGGTAGGCCAGTCGTACGTGACGATATCCGCCAGCGACGTTGGGCTCCTCCTGGTACCGGTCCTTTTCGGGGCCGTTTTCGGGGCCGCAATTTCAAGTTTCGTTGGAGGGTGGATAGGGGGCCGGGTGCGCATGTTAGTGCTGCGGCTGCGCGGGTCTGCGGATTTCGCGCCGGGGAGTTGCTAGCACCGCCGAGGAGCGGAGATACCCAAGTCCGCGCAGGGTGTTTGAAAGAACGCGCGGGAGGATTATCACAATCTGTGAGATGTATGAATGAGGCATCCGAGGTGCTGAAAAGAGAGAGAGCGATGAGGGATAAGTTCTTGAGGTGGTGTAAGAATATGGG
>CAZUUK010000066.1:0-17721 GCA_964622675.1 uncultured Planctomycetota bacterium
TTCCCTATTTCAACGTCTTCTGGACGGATCCGGCGGAGGCAGCCCACGACATGCCGTGCTACGGAGACGTTATGCCTCGCCAGCTCCAGGCCGCTATCATGGCGCGGCACATGACGGGCGAGGGAACGCGCATGGAAGGGATCTGGCGCGAGAAGGTGCTCTCTTACGTGGATCGCGAAACCGGGGTGTACGCGCGGCCGAAGCATGCCTGGTCAGCTACAGAGAAGGGAAGCCTCGGGGATCGCGCGCTGATTCTCTACGCGCTGGTTTGCGCTTTCCTTGATGACCCCGACGAGCGGTTGGAAGAAACGATTAAGCACATGGCCGACCGGGCGCTCGAGGAGGCGGGGTCGAGCGATTTTCGGGGCGAGGGTTTTCTGCCCGGTTTTTCTGTCAAGAGCCTGATGGCCTGTTACCGCGGGTTGGGTTACGAGCCGGCGTTTGAAGCGGCGGGGCTTTTAATCCGCCACGTGTTTGAAGTCGCGCCGCTTTTCACGCCGGACAACACGTTCCGGCACGGGGGACACATGCACGGAAACCTGCGCACCCTCGTGGGGGCAGCCGATTACGCGCTGGCCGCCGGGGATGCCGAACTTTACGGACGCGTGGACGCGCTCTACCGATACGTGCGGTCCGAGGGGACGCGCTTCGGGTTTCTGCCTGAAGTGATCGGGCGGGGAGGTGACATAGTGGCTTGCGAGACGTGCGCGCTGATGGATTTCGCCGGACTCGGCGCAACGCTGGCCAACCACGGACATCCGGAATACTGGGGCGACGTGGAAAGGCTGGTGCGGAACCATCTTGCCGAAAGCCTGGTCACGGACGGCTCCTGGCTTCGTTCCGACAACTCGCGCCCGGACACGGCGCAGTTCACCTGGCGCGATATAGGCGAGCGAGTCCTCGGCGCTTACGCCGGATGGAGTTCCCCGAACCACATTCTCGCGTGCGAGGAGACGATCAACTGGGGCGGCCCGGAGCTTCAGGGCAAGGCGCGCGCGCTTCAAAACTGCTGCGGCGGGTCGGGCGTCCACGCTTTCTTCATCGCCTGGAGGAACGCCGCCCGCGTAGAGGACGGGCGGCTCTCGGTGAATCTCCATTTCGACAAGCGATTGCCCGAGGCGGAGGTCCGGAGCCACCAGCCGTATGAGGGGCGGCTTGTAGTAAAGCTGAGCAAGCCGTGCTTCGTCCGGGTTCGGATTCCTGAATTCGTGAAGCCGCGCGAACTGCGCGTGTCGGTAAACGGCGCACCGTGCCCGATTGCCGCGGGTACGCGGCAATCCGCCGCCAAGTACTGGAAAAATGCAACGGAGGGCGGCTCAGAAGCGGCCGTCTGGACGTGGGGAAGCTTCCTGGAACTGGGGCGCCACAGCGCGGGCGACATGATCGAAGTCGAATACCCCCTGCCGGTCTACAATGAGGAGGTAAGCGTGGGCAATCCCGGCTCCCGGCAGTATCGCTACCGCGTCACGTGGAAGGGCGATACGGTGGTCAGGATGGAGCCGATTGGAAACGATTTCAGGACGGGATACTCCGACTTCGAGGAAGCGGAGGTTCCCGTTTATTATGGGCGCGAGGGGCCGGGGCCGCTTTACCAGCGAGAACATTTCGTGGCCGCAATCGAGCCCGAGGAAAGCCGGATACAGCTCGACGGCGGCGACCTCGACCTGTGGCATTTCGATTAGGTCAGGGAGTTTTTTCTCTCCCCTGCAGCGGGAAGAGCTCCGTTTCCAATTCGGAGGCTTCTCTCACTTTTTGCTCGGAGAGATAGGCAGGGCGGAGCTTCCAGTTGCTCCAGAGCTCTATCTGGTCGTGGCTGTGAGGGCTGTCGTAGAGCTCGGAGTCCCCGACGGATAGAACGGCCTGGGTTTTGTCAACGTCGGTGAGGTCCACCACTTGAGAGTATGACACAACCGCGAGAACGTGGGGTGTGAGGGGCTTTGAACCCTCCATAACGAAGTCGCCGTAGTCGGGGGTTTTTATTTTGTCTTGGAGGCCCAGCTCCTCGGTCAGATGGAGGACTTTGATTGTGCTGACTTTGCCCCAGAGCCAGCTCTTCATGTCCGGGCCGAGCTCTTCTGCCAACTCGGCGAGTATCTTCCTGAAGACACCGACGAAGTGATCCGCCCTTGTTTCGACCTCGGGCGTCGAGGGATCGTCGTACCACTTTGAGTCGGGGGAGAGGCGCAGAAGATCAAGCTGTGCGAGTTTGTAATCGTCGCCAAGGTGGAGCTTTGAGGCCGCCTGCGGAAGCTGGCGCGCGAAGCGGCTGAAGATGGTGGCGGCGACGGAGTCCCTGCCGAACGTGAAGTCCCATTTTCGGAGCAAGTCGGCTGCCTTTTTCATTTCGCCGGTCACATCAGCGGCATTTTCAAGGGCGTCGAAGAGGATGGGAAGGAGGGCGCGGGCTTCCGGCGTACACGTTATGTCGGCGCGCAGTTTCGCCATGTCGTTCCGGTCGAATTTGTCTTTATCCATGACGGCTTCGCGCAATCTCATGAAGCGCGGGCCTGTGCTCGGGCGGCTGACGAACGCGTACGGATACCAGTCACTGACGACGAGGTTGTTGGCCGTGACGATGAAATCCTGATCGGGGTTATGGAGCGAGGGTCTTTCCTCGAAGGGGATGTATCCAGCCCATTCGTACTCGCCGGTCCAGCCGGGGACGGGCCCCCAGAACCGGCCCTTCGGACGGATGGGGACGACCCCGGTGGGCCAGTAGGCGGTGTTTCCTTCGACGTCGGCGTAGATCATGTTGGCGCCCAGGGCTTCCCATTTGCTGATGGCTTCGCGGAACTCTTCGTAGTTCCTGGCGACGCTGATGCGGAGTTTGCCGACGGTTCCTGTGTCGGTGGTTTCGAAGGAGGGATGGCGGAAGGCGAGAACGCGGTCTTTCTCGCCGAAGAGTTCGCCGCAAATGATGCCGTGGTGGGTGGCCCTGACCTCAAGTATGACGTCGTCGGCATCTTTTACCTTGATGACTTCGGTGCGCTTTTGCAGGGGGTACCAGCTTCCCTTGTAGAGGTAGAGGTCGGGGTTTTCGGGGTGGAGTTTTTCTTCAAACAGGTCGGATCTGTCGGTGCCCAGCCCCGTTGCGGCCCAGGCGCAGCATCGGTTGAAGCCGACGAGTATCCCCGGCGTGCCGGTAAAGCCGATGCCGCGGCAGTGAAAGTCGCCGCCGTGAAGGACGGCTTCGTAGAAAGAAGGGGGAACGCGCGGCTCCTGCTGGGGGTCGCCGAGGAGGATGGGCATTCCGGTGGCGGATTTTGAGCCGGTGACGAGACAGTTATTGCTGCCGGTGGCTGAGCGTTCCTGAACCGGCGCGGGGCGGCGGGGATTGGGGAAGGCGAGGCCTTTGAGGCGTTCGTAGACGTCTTTGTTCTTGGCCATCTCGGACCTGGGGACGATGACGGGGGTATCGTCGGGCCAGACGGGGTAACATTCGCGGGCCATTTCGAGTCCGACCTTCTCGACGAGCTTGTAGCCAGCGTGACCGAAGGTCTCGAAGTGACCGTGTCCCTCGCTCAAGGCAATCACGTCTTCGACCGACCATGGCTCGGGGTTGAGGCGGAGTTCGCGGAAGCCCTGGCGGTCTTTCACGTCGTGGTTTTGGATGTAGGCGTTGATGCCGGCGGCGAAGGCTTCTAGGAGGTCGCGGAAATAACCGTCGAGGGCTTTTGATTTTCTGAGCGCTTCGGCGGAGGTGCCCATTATCCGGGCTCGCTTGTCGCGTTCGACGAATTTTTCGCCGAGGAATTCGGCCATGCGACCCCATGCGGAAAGGCGGCTCATTTCAATCTGGAAAAGACGGTCCTCAGCGCAGCAGTAGCCCCACCCGAAAAGGACGTCGTGGTTATCCTCGGCGAAGACGGCGGGGATGCCCCACTTGTCACGGTAGATTGTTATCGAGTGTGTGAGCCCGGGCGCTTTGAAGGATTCAAGCGGCACAGTAGTTTTTCCTTTCACGATGCCTGCTGGAAAGGACCAAGCAGATCAGAAGTCGTCGCGCAGAGCCACGAGCCGGTCCGGCACGGGCGCAAAGCTGAGCCACCCGCCGTACGTCGGGGCGGGGTGCGCGGCGCTATCTTGCTGCGGCCGGAGGGCGCACGTGAAGCTGGTTGTTGACTTCGGTTATCTCGGTGATCTCGTTGTTGGGATCGAGGACTATGGAGACGTCGGCCGTGGGGTCCTTAGGATCCCAGCCGAAGCCGACACGGACGGTCTGGGGGACGAGGTCGTTGGGGGCCTCTATGTAAGGTATGAGCGAGGTGCCGATGAGTTTTCCGGTGCTCGGCGCACCCTCCCATGCCTGGACGACCAAGCTGTGCAAGGGCGCCGAGCCGATGTTGTGGACGCGTACGGCGAGGTTGTTCTTGTCGGTCCAGTACTGAACATCGTCAAGGCCGAAGGCGGCATCGGGCAAAAGCTCTGCGGCGCCGAAGCCAGGCTTGCCGACGGATTCTAGGGCGACGATGGTTTCCTGCTTCGGGGGGAGGCGGAAGGGGATTACCTGGCCGCGCTGGCGGAGCTCCACGGTTGAGGCATGCTCGACGCTGTCAAGGTTGCCGTCGCCGTCAGCATCCGGGCCTATGGAAAGGCGGTACTGTCCGCCTGCGGCGAGGTTCCAGGAGCGGAGCCCGCCTTCCTTTTCCTGGTCATAGAAGCTGTAAAGGGCGACGTGCAAATGGGTGCGGTCAGAGCGGAGAACGAAGGCGGCGAACTCCGTGCCCAAATTGACGTAGGAGACGATGGGGCTTCTGACGAATATGCCGCCGCCGGTGTAGACTTTGACGATGTCGGTGATGCCGCCAAAGCCTATTCTGTCGGTGACGAGTCCCTCGGTGGTGTCAATAGGCCAGCGCATCTTAACGCGAGTGCGTACGAAGTCGGCCCTTTCCTTTGCTTCTTCGTGGGTCATATAGCGAGCGCCACCGGGTTCGGTTCCGAGAAGAGTTCTGCTTACGAAGTCCCAGAGCTTTGGGGCGTCGGAATCTGAGAGTGACTTTCGGACCCATTCGATGGAGCCCTCCTGGGGATTTTCTACGGGGTTTGCCCTGTGCTGCATGGCGAGCTCGGCCTGGATGCGGAAGGGTTCGAGGAAGCGTTCGTCACCTGAGCGTTCGTAGGCACCGCCGAGGAGGGTCTTGGGGTAGCCCTCGGGTCGGGAGTATCCATGGCGCCAGTCGGGGTTGAAACCGCCGGATTTATTGGGTTGGTGCCAACTGGGGGAATCCACGCCTCCGAGGGTGCAGTCGGCGAAGGCTACGAGGGAGGGCATAACGCCGGCGGGCTTACCGCGCTCGCTCTTCATGGTGTCCTCGAGCATGGCGAGCGCCCACTCGTCGAAGAGCTTGACGAGGGTCGGGTTATTGTTGTACCAAATGACTCTTTCTGCAGGAACAACGGCGCGGTAATTGAGCCAGCCGTCATTGGCGACGGTGCCTCCCCTTATGCCCATGCCGCCGAGGTAGTCGGAGCGGAAGTGGCGGTGGCCTTTGGGGTTGACGGCGGTCCAGAGGTCGCGCATGAGTTTTCCGCTTTTCATGGAGCGCTCGACCCAGCGTGGATTTCCATAGTCGAGGAGAACCATCATGGGGATGGTGTTTGTGGTGGGCTCGGCGGAGTGGCCGACGTCTGCGACGCCCCAGTAGAAGCCGGCCTCGTGGTCTATTCCGGAGGGGATGGAGTCTCCCTTGAATGCGGGCTCCCTGGCATCGGCGACGCCCCAGTAAAAGCCGGGGTCGTGCTCGAGGCCGGAATCCTGCCAGCTGCCTTCCACGAGGTTTCGGACGCCCTGGCGGACGTCCGGATAGACGCCCTCGCTTACGAAGACGTAGTTGGCGAAGTCAACGATAAGCTCCACGTCGTCGCCCCAGCCACCGCCGATGGCGCCGTTGGGGCGCTGCTTGTTTTTGATCCACCAGCGCGCCATGTCGAGGACCGACTTCCACGCATCGCGGCAGGCGACAGCCCACTCGGGCGCGCCTTCCGTGCCAGTGATGTAATCGTTCATGTGCCAGACTTCGTTGGGTTCCCATTGTCCGTCGAGGTATAGTTTGACGAAGCGGTCGTTGGGGAACTTCTTTTCGACCTCGAGGAGGATGTCGGCTCCAGCGCCGGAGACCCAGCTCCACCTGTGTGGCTGGACCATGTAGAAGACGCGAGCGCGATATATCTGGCCCATCCAATAAACGGGGTCTTCGGGCTGAAGGGCGTCGAGGGACATTGAGCCGCGGGCGACCTCGGTGTAGCCGCTTTTGCCGGGGTCAGCGCGATGGTGGAAGCGCTCGATGCCACTCCTGAAGCGGCGCGCGATCCATAGGAGCTCGCGTGCGGCGCGGTCATCGGGGTTTTGAGCGACGAAGGCGTCGAGGTCGCTGACGGCCTTCTGGGCGAGTTCCCTCTCCCTGTAGAGCTCGGGCCTTCCCGCGAGGGAGAGGAAGATGATGCCGCGTTCAAGCCGATGGGCGTCGGGAATCCCTTCGGCGGCTGTGACGGCTTGGGCAAATCGGCTTTCGTTGAAGAGGTCCATGGCTTTTTTGACGGCGGGAACGGGGTCTCCTCCCCAGTCCCAAACCAGCTTATCCTGGTGGAACTGGAGAGGCGCGGCTTCATACGGGTGTACCTCGATGGCCAGGATTGAGGTTCCGACGAACGGCTGGCCGATGTCGGTAAGAAGAACGTAATCGCGCGGCTTTTTCTCGGGGTGCTCAGGATACGTTCCGTAGGATGCGGGCCTGGGCTTGGCCTCTTCGATGGCCAGGAGCCTTTGGTACTCGCTCTCGTCGCCTCGGAGCTGGATCTCGAGGCGGCCGTCGGTGACGTCGGCGGTGAAACGGATGGGCTTGTACCAGCCGTAGCCGTGGCGCTGCTGGGAGCGCCAGTAGAAGTGCCTTATGGAGAGGCCCTTGGCCAGCAGTTCACCATTGGCGGAAACGTCTATGGATCCGAGAATTTTGCTCAGGTGGCCGATGGTGAGCCATACCCTGTAACGTCCGTTTGGGAGGTCCACTCGGAAGGTCATGTCGCCATCGGACCAGACGCCGTCGCGGCGCAGGTCTGTTGCGGCGTCTCTGTAAATGTCGGCGCCGCGGGTGCCGGCGAACGGAACGTCGGTTGTCGGGAGGCTGGTATCGAAGGATTGGTAGGGTCCTCCCAGCCAGCCGAAGCCCCGCTGCTCGGAGTAGAGCTGGTCGGCGGTGACGCGGACGAAGGCCTTCTCCACGGGCGAAGCGTCCGTGCCCATGTCGAATGCGCGGGTCGCGGCGTAGGTGGTTCCAGCCAGCAACACAAGAGACGAAACCAAGCAGCAGCAAAGCAGCTTTCGAACGGCGAAGCGAATCATTTTCTGCCCCCCTCGGACGAAGCGCGGGGCGAGGGCCCCTAACTAGAGATTTGCCGTTTGCAGACCAGCCAGCCGCACGCTGGCGGTGTGAGCACAACGATACATCTTTCTCATGCGCTCTTCAAGTCCGGCTCTCCGTGGAACCGGCTGCGAAATGCGGGTTCTGAGGCGGGCGAAAGCAGTAGGAGGCCGCGGTGACCGTGAACGCAAAACATTGTGTGAGAAAGACCGGAAGTACTTCGGAAACTTTTGGCCTGGCTCGCGTATAACCTTTTAGAGGCCACCCTCGGCCCGTGCAGATACGTGGTAAGCCGCGGTCGGCGTCTAGGAAGAAGTTGACGAACTGGGTGTTTTACTCAGCTTGGGGGCAATAATCCGGCTGGCGAGATTTTTTGTTGACTTTTTGTGGCAACGGAGAGTCAGAGTTAATGGACGGGCAACGGCCAGCGATGAGTGACGCGGAGTTATCGTCGCCGGCCGGGCATGACGGTTGTCGGCCGTAAAAGTACGAGCAATGCGGGACCGGGAATGAACAGTTTCAGGGCGCGCAAGGCGCCGCACAGCCTCCGCGTCTCCTCGCGGAGCGGCTGTAAACGACTGGCCGTTATGGACTTCACCACCGGCATTACCGCAACCACCGCAGGCATCGGTGAAACTGACGGCGCGGCGGGCTTCGCTAAACGCTTCGCTGGGAGCCGGGCGTCATCTGGCGAGGGCCAGAGCGTTTTCACCCGACGTCCGGCAGGAGGTCGCAAGACGAAGACCAGGGGAAACGCTTTCCTTTCGGGAGACTTCTCCCGGGCGGGCGCGCGATTCCCTCGCAGGTTTGATGAGAAAACGAGAACGGGGCTGCCGGTGTTGGCTGCTCCTGGCGCTTTGCGTGGAGCCAGCCGGTTGCACGCGGCGGCGGAAGACGAAATTGCTGCCGGTAAAGCGGTTCCGAGGACGCTTGAGGATGGCGCCTTCGATGGGTGGATGAAGGGCATGCGATTACGGGCCGCGCAGGCAGGAGGGCAAGCAGATGGCTCGCATTCATAGTTTGCGCACATGGTTGTTATCTGGCTTGACGCCGGCAGCGATTGTTATCGCCGTCCTGGTAAGTTGCTTCTTGACTTCGAACCCCCGGGTGCGACCCCGGCGAGGATGGCTCAGGTTTGCTGACCACCTCAGCGAGGCGTCAGTCGAAACGGTCGGGAAGGGACCGCGGGGACTGGTGATTGCCGAACTGCCCCTTGATCTCTTGACAAGGGGGCCTAAAGGGACGGAGCTCGAGGTCGAACAGCACGAGGGCTGGGTAAGGCTGCGGGCGGATCGGATTGACGCGGCCGTTCACATAGACAAATGGAAGAGAGTGAGCCTGGCTGAGATCGGCGGCTTGCAGCTCCGCATAAGAACGAAGACGCCCGGGCTCTTGGATGTGGAGATGAGCATGAAACCCAGGGATTGTGCTTGGGCGCTGCCCTGGACCGAAAAGGTCAGCCTTCAGAGTCCCGGCCAATGGGTTACCTACAGTATAGACACGAGTTCTCCGGCTGAGGAGGTCGAGGGAACGGAAAGTCCGCTTATGTGGGTTAGGCTGGTGGCACCCCCCGGTACTAGCGAGCTGGATGTCGCCTCTATAAGGCTTCTGGACAGGCGGGCGAGGTTGGGCTCGCGGACTCACGGAATTACACGAGAGGTCATAGGGCCTGACGCCCACCGGAGCATTTTCGCCTATTGCCCGAGCAGAATGTCATGGAAGGTGAAGTTGCAGAAAGAGGCCAGGCTTGAGGGGCGGTGGGGTTTTTGGGGGGACGGACCTGTAGATATGCAACTGCTTTTGAGAGACTCCGGCAGCGAACACCTCATCGCGGCTGCAAGTCTGACCAGCGATGTGAGGTGGGCACCAATAAAAGTGTTCCTGGACAGGTGGGCGGGACGGCAGGTGGAGATTACGTGGCAGGCGGAAGGTCCTGACGGAACGGCGGCCTTGTGGGGCTCGCCGATAATCTGGGAAGGCGGAAGGGGCACACAGCCCAACGTAATCATCTACCTTGTCGATGCGCTCAGGCCGGACAGGCTCGGCTGCTATGGAAACACAAATGGGCTGACTCCCAGTATTGATTCACTCGCTCGTGAGGGAACCGTGTTTCTGAGAGCGTATTCGGCTTCGACCTGGACCAATCCCTCGGTACCCTCGCTGCTTCTGGGAGTGCTGCCGGACGTGCACGGGGCAGGGATATCCGGACACAGGGCCCGCGAAGGGATACCAAGCCTGGCGGAAGTTCTGGCGAAGGCGGGTTACGCGACGGCGTCCTACATTGCCAACGGATACGGCGGCACGTTTACGGGGCTGGACCGAGGTTTCGACCAGGTAAGGTGTCTGGATGGGGCGTCCTCTGCCAGGCTGCTAGCCAGGAATCCAGAAAACTGGATTTTGCACCATCGCGAGCAGCCTTTCTTCCTTTACGTTCACGCAATGGATCCGCACGGGCCCTATGCGCCCGAGGGAGAAGACTTTTGCGACTTCGATCCAGTGGTTGGCGGGGAGCCTTGTGAATGGGATCGCAGGTACGACCCTGAAGAGCTGAAAGGCAAGGTTACTCCCGAGGGGCGACGAGCGCGATACGATGCACAAGTCCGCGATGCCGATCGGATTCTCGGCAGGCTGCTCACGCGGTTGGACGATCTCGGGCTCTCGGACAACACGATTGTTCTATTGGTGGCCGACCACGGGGAGTTCCTTGGCGAAGGAGGTATTTGGGGACACGGCGGCCCGCCGAGGATAGAGGTGCTGCAAGTGCCGATGGTCTGGCGCTGGCGGGACGGGGATATTGCGCGAGCGCGTGTGGAGGAGCCTGTGAGTTTGGTTGATGTGTTTCCCACTATCCTCGCGGCTGTCGGGCTCCACGAAGTCGCTCCCGGCCATCTCCAGGGGATGAATTTGCTGGACGTGCTCGGTACAGGAAATGGAGCGCCCCTGAAGGGCCGGAGCATCTGGTCGACGGATGGGCGGGTCAAGTCTGTGATCCGGGGGAACGAGCAATTCCTATCAACGGGGGAAAGATTCGCCATGTCGCCAGAAACGGGCAAGTGGGCTTCACAGCCCGCGTCAAGGGGGAGGGTTATCGCGGAGTTCTCCTCCTGGCCCAATTTCACTTTGCTTCCACGCGTGCCCGCCGAGCGTTCACGTAAAGTCGAAGTGAGTCACGAGGAAATGGAAGCCTTCAGGGCGTTGGGGTACGTTAATTAGACGTAGGTCGTGTGAGCCGTTCTGCGACCGTCAGGCTACGGCGCCCAGGAGTCGCTAAGCACGGAATGTCGGGGGAGGAGCGCCGCAAAGGCCGCACTTGCATCAAAGAGCACTTCAGCGGCCGACGGAGATCACTTTCGTCCGGCCTGGTTCGAGGTTCATGTCTACCTCGAGTCTTTTGCCCGTTCGCTCGGACTGTAAAACCTCGCCCGCTACCGCGTCTTTAACCGTGGCTCCGTCTGGGATGACCAGAGAGTCGGCATCGATGCTGAGCGTGAAGGACTTCGGTTCGGCCCCGAAGTTGCGCAAGGTAAAGTGGAGGGAATGCTGGGGCGCATAACCGAAGCGTTCTACTCGGACGTCGGCGGCATCTGTTCTGGCGTGAGTTACCGGTTCCCAGCCAGCCTCGCCTATCGCGCGGGCAACGGGCATGTACTGCAAGTAAAGTGGACGAAGCAAATCCGTGGCCTCGCCGTGCCATGCACCCTCGCTGCAGGATGGGTATATGCCGAAGAAGAGGCACCACTCCATGTAGGCTCTGAACCTGTCGAGGCCGAAGTTGTTGACGCTCTCCTCATCCATGAGCTTGAGGAGGAGGCAGTAGGGCTTCTGATATGACGTTGCCCGCCTGTAATACATTAGGTCCTCACGCTCCCACGCGAGCTGAGGAAGGCGGGATAGCTTGCCCTCCTCTCTGGCCTTCAGCGTTTTCCGTATCCATGTGATCTCGTTTTCTCCGAGGCCTGACTCCTTAAGCTTCTTTTCATTCGTAAGGTCGCCGTACAGCCTCTCCGCAGCTTCGAGCCAGCCCTGGGGACTTTCCCAGACCTCCGTACCGGCCACATCGAAGAGCGGCATGAAAAATGCATATCGCCACGGGGTCCAGTTGGCCATCATGAGCTTTCCCGAGGCTCGTATCTCGCGGCTGACCTCTTTGAGGTAAGCCCAGGTGGAAGTGCTGTTGTGAATGCCGACTTTCCTCGAAACGGGATCCCACACGCGGGGAACACCGGCGTAGGGAAAATGGTCGGCGCGATGATTTATCCTGTCGCACAGGGCCTCGGCGGAGTCTATGTACTGGCCGTCGCAGCGTCCCTCGCGCAAGTCGAGTATTTTCTGCTTGTGAGTCCTGCGCCAGGAGTCTATGAGTGGTTCAACGCCGGGAGGGAGCGGGAGCGCGGGGTCGAGATTTATGATGAAGCGGCTCCGAAATCCTCTGCGGTCCCCGGCGTCGTGGGATGAGAAGTCGTAGCGCCCATCGCTGTTCTTTATGCCCAGCGTTTCGACCATTGCGGCGAGCTGCCGTTCGCGAGGGTCGTCGCTCGCAGCCATCTGAGTGAGCCCGGCAAGCGCGGCGTCGTAGGAAACTCGCTCGGGAGCACTTGGAGCCACCCCCACGGCACCGGGTTCGTCGTAGCGAAACGCATAGATTCCCGCCTCGTTGTCGAACGGCACCGAGTTGGGTTTTACTGAAGAGGCTTCGTGAAACGCAGGATAGAAATCCGCGATGCCGGAGATGAACTGAGTAGGCGTGCGCGCTACCCAATTCCCTTCCCGAGTGACTCTTTTGGCGAAGTGGTGGGGGAAAAGCTCGTAGTACTTCCTGAGGGCATCGCGAAATCCCCATGAGGCGCGGCAATTGAAGAGATAAAAGACAACCCGCGCCCTGCCCGGCGCCGTGGTAGTCGCCTGGCTCAAGCCCAGGTCGAACTCGGCGAAGAACTCCCCGTCATAGCCGGTGCGCAGCAGCGAGGGAGGATCCATATGGACGGCGAAAGAAAAGGCGTGGACGCCGTCGGGCTGAGATATCGTGCCAAGGGGATACCAGCAAAGAGGATAGACTCCACGGGTCTCGTCGTCGTAGCGGAGGTAGCGCTTCCCCTTTTCAATGGGACGGGAATGGTCCACGTCGTCCCACCAGAGCCAGCCGACGGCATCTATCGGGATACTGAAGCGAAAAGTCAGGGCTCGGTCTTCACCCCGGGAATCCTCCAGCTCCAGTTCCAGCTTTATGAAACCGGGCTCACCTGCGATGCTGCCGGTGATGGAGATTCCCGCCTCCTCGCCTGCCCCCTTGATTGTGAGCCTGTTTTCAGATTCGCCGGCGATGCTGGCGGGGATGCTCCAGTCCCCTCCCCGCTTCCCGTGATCGCTGACGCTGAAAGGAGACCGGTACTCCTCGCGCGGCACAAGGTCAACCGCTTGACCGAGATTGACCAGGGAGAGTATCTGCCCGGTCCAACCCCGGAAGCGCATGTAGATGCCGTCGTCAGTGTGGACTTCCGTGCCCTGGGCATTTGCCGTCCCAATGTGAAGGACGACAAAGGCGAACGCGGCCAAAATGGAGACGAATTCCAATCGCATTAACATCGGATCCCCCAATGCCTCCTCAGTCGGCTCTTTCGATGCGCTTTGTATGGCTCATCCCGCCGTAAGCCCGGGGCTCACCGTCTGAAAAGCCCGGCGGGCGCTTTCGTGCGCGGGAGCGGCAGAACGATTGTCCCTTCTCTGCTTGTGGGATTCAAGCGAGTTCTGGGTGAGCGGCGAAAGAGAGCCGCATCCGGCTGAGGAAGGGCTTCGCCGCCTTCCCGACAGATCTCGACATTCTGCGGACTTGATCACGGCCTGACACGACTGACAGGGTCATACGCCGGCGGCGCAGCGGAGTGCCTCTAAGGGCGGCGGTACGGCGAGGATGTGCCTTCCGCGTTAGGTGTATCCCTACTTGGGGGCGGACGGTTCTGAGCTCCGGCCGGCCCGTTCTTTCATTAGCTCGAGATACGCCGCGGCGAGCAGCCTGCCGAGTTCGAGCTGGCCGGCTGTGTTGAAGTGCGGGTTATTGGGATGCGTTTCGAGGTCCCGGAGGGGGATCATTTTGGCCGGCGCGAGCTCTTTCTGGGCGTCGTAATGCGCCTGGAGGACGTAGATTGCGGCGGGACGGTTAAGCTGCGACAAGCTGGATGGGTCAATTCCGCTCAGGTCGTCGGGCATGCCGTTCGGGCGGTAGGAGGCGACGAGCAAGGGGAGGTCAGGCACGCCGGTCTCCTTGCGGAGCCCTTCGACCAGGGCTTTTAAGTTTGCAAGGTATTCTTTGCCGGTTGATTCCTCTTTCATATCGGCGGCGCCCTGGAGCCAGAGGAAAGCCATGATTTCGCAGTCGGCGCTATTGCAGGCGTCGCGGACCTTTTTCATGAGTGCGTTGAAAAGGGGGCCTTTGTCGCCGTCGTTGGTCCGGTCGGCCTGCTCTTTTGACCAGTTCGGGTGCCAGGCGAGGACGCCGGTTGCGCCCCATGCGGCCTTGACGATGCCGATAGTCTCGCCAGGCCAGGCCTCAGCCATGGCGCGGCCGAAGCTTATCTCGGGGCCGAAGGAATATTCCTTCATTTCCTGTCTGTCTCTCATCCTTTGCGAAACGTTCTTGAAAGGCCTGAGGGGCTGCCATTTGCCGTCCTCGAACATCAATACGCGGTCGCTGCCTTTGCGGAGTTCCTCGGGGAGCTTGGTGCTGTCGCCGTAGCCGACCATGTTGGACTGGCCGGAGAGAATGAAGAGCTTGACCTTCCCTTTATCGGGCGGGGTCTCCGCATAGGCGACCAGCGCCGCCATGCCTGCAGCGAGAGCAGCTAACGAGAGCGCCAAGAATAGGTGAGTTCTCACTTGGTCCTTCCTTTCCGGCTTCGGGGTCGGGCGAATGTGCGCTTTCTGCCGCGAGCTTCTTTCGGGCCGGTATTTTACCAGGCATGGAGCCGAGCACGCAGCACATTTTAGAGGCCGACAGTCGTATCCAACTCCGCTTCGCGTGCGGCTCTTTCGAGTGCAAGCTGAATGAGCCTGTCTATCAATTCGGCGTAGCCGATGCCGCTTGCCTCCCAAAGCTTGGGGTACATGCTGATCCTGGTGAAGCCCGGGATTGTGTTGAGCTCGCTTACGATCACTTCGTCTTCATCTGTGAGAAAGAAATCAACGCGGGCGATGCCTTCGCAGCATAGAGTTTTGAACGTCTTGACGGCCAGGGACTGGACATTGCGGACGACCCTATCCGGAAGATCGGCGGGGATCTTAAGAACGGCGCCGTTCTCGTCAATATACTTTGCCTCGTAGGAATAGAACTCGTGAGTGGGTATGACCTCGCCGGGCACGGATGCGATGGGGTCGTCGTTTCCCAGAACGGAGCATTCGATTTCGCGCCCCTGGATGCATTCCTCGATCAAGATTTTCCTGTCGTATCTCAGGGCCTCCTTCAGTGCGCGCTCAAATTGTTTTTCGTCCCGCACTTTGCTGATTCCTACGGAGGAGCCGAGATTGGCCGGCTTGACGAAGAGGGGCAGGCCAAGTCGGCGTGTTACATCGTCAAAGTCAATTGTGTCGCGCGAGGAGCTGTGAAAGGCGATGAACTTGGCGACAGGGATTCCGGCTTCTCGCAGCAGTCTCTTCATGACGTCTTTGTCCATGCCCACGGCGGAACCCAGCACGCCTGCTCCGACAAATGGGATGTTCGCCAGTTTCAATAAGCCCTGAACCGTGCCGTCTTCACCGAGCGGCCCATGAAGGACCGGGAAGACGACATCAACTTTGCCAGCCGAGCGATTGCTTGCGGTGCTGACCAGCTCGAAGCCCCTTGGGGCCGGCAGGAAAGCCACGGCTTCGTCTGTAACGGGCAACTTCATGAGCCTGGGGTCATCCGCGCTTGGAAGAAACTGCGACGGCTTATTCAGAGACCAGCGGCCGTCTTTGTCTATGCCGACCAAGAGCACGTCGTATTTGTCTTTGTCAATGGCCTGGTAGATGCTCCTCGCCGAGAGGAGGGAGACCTCGTGTTCCGCTGATTTACCGCCGAAGAGAATTGCCACGCGGGTTTTTCGACCCATCGCCCAGCGAACTCCGGAAGAATGTGCCTACGGACCTGGAGACAGTAACCAGGAACAAGGCTACCATTCACAAGTACTTGCGACAAGCGCTGCCTCCAGTTGGCGCTCGTGGAGATCGATCACATGCCGAGGCTGTTGGGAGACGAGCCTGATGGGTTGGGTTCTGGATCGGCGGCTGAGAGGCGCACGAAGGGTTGAAACGGCGGCGGGCAAGTGGCTTGCGATGGGATATGAGTGCGGATAGGATATAGCTGCAAGCTCCGGATGTTGAGGGCGCGTCTCGCTTCAGGCGGGGCTGCCAGGGCGAAGGGGGGATGAAGCGAAGAATCGGAGTTTGGCCGCAGCGTGACGGGCGGGATTGGCGGATGCGCACCTGGGGGGATTTGTGAGGGTCATTCGGCGCGAGCGGCTGCCCGTGAGTGAAGCCCCGGCAGATGAGGAGAGCGAAGGATGGGGGCGGATCTGGAAAAGGTACTTAGATTCGCGTTCGAGAACGGGGCGTCGGACGTGCACTTTCAGACTTCGGCTCCTCCGATAATGCGCATTGACGGTCTGATGCGTTCGGTGAACATGCCGGCGCTGATGGAGGAGGAGACGCTGGATTTCATCGCTTCCATTGCGCCCAAGTCCGCAGATGCCGACCTTCATGCTGCGCTTCTCGACGGGTTGGACTTTTCATACGCGATTCCCGGAGTGTGCCGGTTTCGGTGCAGCGCTTATCGGCAGCTTGGCAACACCGGGGTTTGCATGCGAATCATCCGGTACGAGATACCTTCCATCGGAGATTTGCACCTGCCCGAGGTGCTCCACGACGTGGCGCTGTCTCAACGCGGGCTGACGCTGGTGACGGGGGCCAGCGGGAGTGGGAAGAGCACAACGCTGGCGGCGATGCTACAGCTCATTAACCAGACGTATCGGACGAAGATCATCACGGTGGAAGACCCGGTCGAGTACGTATACACAAATGAGAAGGCATTGATAAGCCAGCTCGAAGTCGGGCTGGACACGCCTTCGTTTTCGCACGCGTTGCGACAGGCTCTGAGGCAGGACCCCGACGTGATTTTGGTGGGTGAACTGCGTGACGTCGAGTCTTTGCAGATGGCCCTGCGCGCGGCTGACACGGGTCACCAGGTGTTTTCCACGGTGCACAGCGCGACGGCGCCGCTGGCGGTTGAGCGGATAATCGCCATGTTCCCTCCCGCGGAGCATAAGCTGCTGCTGTCGCAACTGGCGAGCTCCGTCGAAGCGATTATCTCGCAGCGGCTGGTGACCACGCGTGAGGAAGGGCGGATACCCGCGGTTGAAATACTTCGCGGGAATGCGGTAACCCAGAAGCTCATTCTGGAGAACCGGCTCGGGGAGCTGAGCGACTACATGAGCAAAGGCGAAGCGGGGATGCAGACCTTCGATCAACATATCCTGAGGATGTACCAGGAGGACCTGATCTCCGGCACGGAGGCGATGCGATGGTCTTCCAGGCCGGAGGCATTGGCCATGGCGATGCGCGGGATCAGCTCTTCGCGCGCTGGCGGGTCAGGCCCGAAGTAGCCGATGGTACAGAAAACATGGCGAGGCCGTGAGCGGTCCAACCGGTTAGGAGATGGGGATGTCGGAAACTAGCGAGGTTACGATCACGCCGCACGAGGAGATCATTCTGGCTACGGTCGACTGCGGGCAGATGCGAGACGAGCAGGCGAACGCTCTGCAAAAAGAGGTGACAGCGGCCGCCGAAGGGACGCCGGAACTTCCCGTGGTGGTGGACATGACGAAGGTCGAGTACATTCCGAGCGTGACGATCGGCGCACTGGTGGCCTTGTGGAAGAGGTTCGACCAGGCCAAGCGGCGGTTCATACTGGTGGGGCTTCAGCCGCAGATTCGCAAGACGCTGGCCGTCTGCCGCCTGGATAAGGTGTTCGAGATCTCCGAGAGCGTGGACGAGGCCCTGGCACGCATCAAACAGTCGGAGTGATCCAAGCTGCGCGTGGGCCGGGCAGCAGAGATTTTTGGCTTCTTTAGTCGGGATGAAGGGGAGCTCCACAGAAGGCCGGATAGCATGCGCAAAACATGCAAAGTGATGATGTTGCTTGCGGCGGCTAGCTGCGCGTTTTTTGCCGGGGTGCCCGGGACCACCTACGCGCAGGAGCCGCTGGCTACCCTTTCGAAGTATGTTCCCACCGACGGGCGGATCGTTGACGGGTTCGGATGGCGGGGGGTTGATATGGACCTCTACGAGTCGGAGTTCCCCACGACGCTTCCGTATTCGGCGAACATGATGTGGT
>CAZUUK010000067.1:0-17408 GCA_964622675.1 uncultured Planctomycetota bacterium
GCGGTACATCGAGTTCTTCCCCGACCAGTCTCTCCCTCCGGCGTAGCTCACGTGGTGATAGCCGTGATAAAGCCCGTCCTGCTCCTCGCGCGGGCCCCATGCGGCGTTGAAGTAATCCTCCGTCCCCGTCCCCACGAGCGTCGGCATCTCATCCCCGTCAATGAAGATCATATCGTCTCCCTCCCCGTACCACATCTTCACGTTCGAGTTCACGTTCAGGTTGCATCCGACGTAATGCCCGCGCCCTTCCGCCTCGAGGATCACGTAGTTTTCCTTCCCGTCGAGATTTATCTTGTCCCTGTCCTGAGGCGGGTTGACGGCCTCCGTCGGATTCTCCCTGCGCCACTGTGCGTGGAATCGCCCCATGTCTTCGCCCATCGCCTCGTGCTCTTCGTAATCTATGTAGTAGAAGAAGTACTTCACGCGCGTCGAGCATTCGTTTACCACCTCTATTCGGGCTCCCTTTCCGAAAGGCATGGGGAAGAAACAGTTGAACCCGTGCCCATCCTGCGGGCTCATCTGAAGCGGCAGCGAGGCGAAGTTCTTCGTCATCCCCTGCCCCAATCCGAAGAAATCCCCGATCGGAACCACCACGCTCGGCTCCTCCTCCCCGTCCCAGAACATCCTCAAGACCAGCTTCCGCAGGAAAAACTCCTCCTTCGCATACGTCGTCACCCATAAGTGCGTTATCATTCCCGCGCCTTTGATGTCGGCGATGACCGCCGTCTCGCCCGGCTCCAGGCCGATGTAGTCGCGGTTTCCGCCCGACCTATCCCAGCTAGACGCGCGCCGCCTCTTAAAGGGCCGGAGTATTGGAAGCCCCCGCAGCGGCCCGCCGCCGACAAACGCATCACTCACGAAGTTTCTCCTTTGACCTCCTGCGCCGAAACGAACGCGGCGCACGCCGGCAGCACCGCACACAGGGACAAGGTTGTGGAACTAATTTCAAGCTGTCCTTCCGCCTTGTGATAACCTTGCCTCGCGCTTTCGCGATACTATATCCCGCTACGATCTCTTTTTCTATCGCCCTCACAGAGCGCGACGCATCTCAGCTTTGCAGGGCTCCGCCTTAAGGTCCGCATAGCCGTTTCCCGCCGGAAAGCGCTTCTGGAAGCAAGCCCCGCCGTTGAGAACGACGCTGACGAATCCATCGCCTTCCTGCAAGCGCGAGCACGCAACCAGCCCCACCTTTTCCCCTTGCGCCAGCCGTCGCGGCTGCCTCATCATATCGGAGCCAAAGTAGCAAGCACTGTCTAGGAGTATCTGAAACGCGCTCCCAGTCCCCGTCGTGTCGCCTTCGGCTCGCCCCCGACGCATAGCCGCCGAGCAGCGACCCCGTCCTTACTCCCCCGACTCCAGCGCCGCCAGCCGCTCCTTGATCGTCTTAAGCTGCGGCGCGTCGGGATACCGCTCGATCACTTCCGTGTATACGCGCCGGGCCTCCTCTATCTCCCCCTGCTGCTCCAGGCGGCGGCCGGCGACGAGTGCGTGTGAAATATCGCTCAGCATCTCAGACTTCGCAGACCGTACCGTCGCCGTTTCCTCCTCCGCCTCTTCCTCCACAATCCCCGCCTCTTCCTCCGCCGGTTCCGCCGTCGGCTCAGGCATCTCCTCCGGCAGTTCAGTATCAGGACTGAGCTCCAGCCCCTGCGAGAGTTCCGCCAACGCCGTCGGCAACATCATGGGCGGCAGCTCGATTCTTAGCAGCTCCGCCCCATAGGCCGTGAGCTCTCCTGCCCCCAGTTCTGCCACCTCGTCCGCAATGGATACCTCCCCAGGCCACGCATCCAGCCGAATCTCCCCGCGCCTCGGCCAAATCACATCAATAACCGGAGAACTGGACTCCAGCGAGGCGCGGCAAAACGATGGCTCTCCTCCCCATATCTCCGGGTCAAGGTCGTACTTGAAAGTCACATACCTACCGTCCTCTTCTACGCGAGGAGAGGAGATCCGATCCAGCCCGAGCACGTCTCTTTCGACTTTCCTCTGCCAATCGAACGCAACAAGCCGCCCCTCACCCATAAACTCATCGAATACGTATACCCATCTTCCATCGGCAGACCACGCCAGCGGGGGGAGGTCGCGTTCGATTCTCATCTTCTGTCTCCCGTCGCGTCTTATGATCGTCAGTGCTCGTCCCGCTCTATATGCAACCCACTGCCCGTCCGGAGACGGCTTGGGAAAGCTGCCCGACTCATCCAGGATAATCCAGCGCTTGCCGGGAACGTCCAGCAGCGAAACTCCGCCCGGAGACGTCGCCAGCGCTATCGTATTCCCGTCTCGCGAAACACCGTAAACAAGCCATTTCTTGTTAAGCAGACTTCCGCCTGACACCGACGTGATCGCCAGTCCCCTGCAATCTCTTCCGTCGTGCTTGACCCACAGCGGCTGCCATTGATTTCCGACAAACCCAGGCACCAGCAATCTGGCCTTTTCTCCAGTACCCACCCAGCCCGCGTTAGAGAAGGTGACCCTTTTCAGAAGTTGCCTGTGATTTTTCCCTCCGACGGAGACCGAATACAGCCCGCCTCGCCGATCCGCATACATCACGCACCGCCCGTCCGGCGACCATGAAATCCAACTCGCCGAATCGTCCGATTCCGTCAGCCTCCTGTGAAGCGTTCCGTCGGGCGCCGCTATGCATATCCCTTTGTTGTCATAAGCGATGAGCCCGCCGTCCGGCGACCATACCGGTCCCAGTCCTTTCCCGCTAATAAGCCGCCCCGTTACGGGTGGAGATTCGTAAACGCATATCTTCCCCGGCCGGTCGCTCTCAGCCGGGTCCGCATCGTACGCCAGTATTCGCTTGAAATCGGGTGCCGGCTCAAAATAACCCCCGTAAAGTGGAAGCAGCCCCGCTTCCGGATCGAATACTATTGCTGTTGTACCATTCGGTCCCTCGACCGTCTTAAGCCTTGGCGGAAGCTCCTCCGGCGCCGGCTCCACCTCAGCCAATTCCTCCTCGGGCGCCGCCTCCGGGATGGCTGTCGCCTCGACCTCCTCGACGGCCTCAGGTTCCGCTTCTGTCGGAGCCTCTGTTGCAGGAGGCACCTCCGGGGTTGCGACCGGGACTTCCGTTGGTTCCTTCTCCGTCGCGGCCTCGGCTTCCGCTTCCACCGCCTCCTCCAAGGCGTAAACCCGTACCGGGCGCCTCGGACGCCTTTCCCCCACCCGTGCCCCTTCCCTTCCGATAAAGACCAGCGACACCAACCCACCGGCAAGCAGTGCTCCGGTTAACAACATCCCAGGCATGAACCGCCGCCTCGCTTCCAGCCCCGCGGGCACACCCTGACCGATCGCAGGCAGCAGATCGTTGTATGCATATCCAAGCGCCAGAAACGGCCCAGCCCACGCAATGCAGAGCCCCGCAAACCCAATAGCCGCCAGCGGCACCAGCGTGGCGACATCGAACTGCCCGGTCGGATTCAGCGTTTTCCACAGCGCAAGGATGACCCCGCCGAAGCACGCCGTCATGAGCCCCCCGGCCAGCCACCTCAGCACTGAAAAACCGAAAAAACTCATGCCCAAGCCGGACCCAGACGTCATCCGCCAACTCCCCAGAAGGCAATCGCTCATGCCCAGCTTCCGGTCCACGACCAACGATTGCGCGAAGGCGAGCCGGCTGCTTACGTAAGCGGGAACCAGCACGCTCATAAGGCCCAACGCGATCAGAACACCGGTCACACCTGCAGAGCCCGACAGGATCGCGCCCATCCCAAGTGCCGCCCAAAGCAGCACGATCACAATTCCGGGAGCCGCCACAACCAACGAGACAGCCAGCGCTGTGCCCAAAACCCGAAAGCCCTCAAACAACTGCTTCACCCAGCGGTCTTCCTTCCGCGAAATGCCCACTACCACCGCCAGAAAGCCGCAGGCCATCGCCGGCCCTACCAGTAGCGGACCGAACACCGTCACAAGCGATAGCAACGCCGCCAGCACGCAGATAGCCTGTGCCAGCACCAGCTTGGGGAAATGAATCCATGAATCCGCCAGCCCACCCAGAAGCCAGGAAACAGCATTCCCCTTCCCCCCGGGCAACACCTCCAGAGGCTTTATCGAATCTGTGTCCGGCTCCGATATCGCAGCCTCTCTCGCCGCAAGCTCCCATTCTGCGCCTGCTTCTCGCCCCATCTCTACTCTGGGTGCCTCAGCGACCGCGGCTTTCTCTTTCTCGGCTCGGGCAGCGGCACCTGAAGGAGGCTCGAGGATTTTCCCCGTGCGAGCCACGAACTTCGCACGGCAGCGAGGGCACCGGACTTTCGGATTTCGCTTGTCCGTTCTGATGAGGAGATTCCTTCCGCAGCCGGGGCATGTTGCTACAACGTTCACTGCCCGACCTCCCGCCGCTCGCAGCCGCTCTGCATGTCACTCCTGAGAGGGCTCGGGGCTCCTGCCAGCACTCGGCGCTCGCGTTCACAAGCGAAGGGCCCCGGCGTTTCCGCCTGCGGATCGTTCAACAGGGTACAGGTCCGGAAGCGGGGACTTGGAAAAGCGGGAAAGGACACTCCTACAGATTCGCGGCCATGCATTTCAGTTGTGCTCCGCTCTGGGCTCGGCAAGATTCTGTCCGCAGCCGCCTTATAACATGGCCTCTCCGAGCGGCAGCCTGCTGAGTGGGATCCGTGGACTATCTGCATAAACCAACGGTCCCCGCTGGCTCGCCGTGCATTCTACTTCCATCTGCCGGCAGCATACCCCTGCTTCTCGGCCTTGTCAACCGTGAAGCCGCTCGCACGCTGGCGCAATCTCGAGAAACTGCCAGGCAGCGAAGAAAACGCCGTCACTTCCTCCGCGGCCTCTTCATCTTGGCGCTCGCACGCACCACCGTAACCGGCGCGACCTCCCTTAGCTCCTTCTCAAGCTTTCGCGCATTCCCCGCCACCACTACCACCATCCTCGATGGGTCCACCTTCTCCCCGACAAGCCGCATGCAATCCTCCCCCTCGGCCCCACCCACTTGCTCGAGCATCTTATCGAAAAAGTCTTCCGGCAGCCCGTTCGACTCCACCGTCCACAAATCGTCGGCGACCTGCTGCGGCGTCTCGCGCTTTGCTACAAAGCTCCCCAGAATATACGACCGCGTCATTTCAAGCTCTTCGTCCGAGGGCGGCTCAGCGCGCAGCCTCTCCAGCTCATCGAAAATCGCTCGCACCGCCGCCGCCGTCGTCGCGGTCTTGCTGAAAGTGCTCACCTTGAACTTTCCGGCGAAGCGCCCGTAAGAGTAGCCCCCCGAAATTCCGTACGTCAGCCCCCTCTTCACGCGAATGCCTTCGTTCAGCCTGCTCCCGAAAGACCCTCCGAAATACCCGTTGACCACCTGGCTGGTGAAATAGCCCGGATGGTGGCGCGTTATGCCGAGCTGGCCCACGCGGATCTGGCTCTGGTCGCTTCGCCCCAGGTTCACGAGATATATGTGCGTATCCGAACCAGCCGGCAGCTCGGGCACCCTGATCTCCGGCTGGCTTCCCGTCGCCTTCCAGCCGCCGAACCATGTCCGCGCCAGCTCCAGCGCCTGCGACTCTTCCACATCCCCTGAAAAAATGAGCACTCCCATATCCGGCCTCACGAATCTCCCCCACCACTCCTTCAGATCCTCAACCCGGACTGCTTTCACATCTTTCTCCTCGCCACCGGCGGCTCGGGCGTACGGGTGTTCGCCGAAAAGCCGTCGTTGGAACTCCCGGTCCGCTATGTAGGAAGGCTGCGCCCGGGAGACCCTCAGCATCGCAAGCATCTGCTCCTGCAGCTTCTCCAGCTCCTCTTCGGGAAAGCTCGGCGTCTGCACCACCTCGGACATAAGTTCCACAGCTCGACCGAGATGCTGGCTGAGGCAGCTCGCATCCACGCTGCAGGTGTCCATCCCGGCCTTCCCCCCAAGCGATATTGCATGAGTGTCAAGCTCCTCCGCCAGCTCGCCTTCGGTCTGCCGCGCCGTTCCCTTCGTGAGCATCTGCATCGTCATCGAGGCGGCCCCCGGCTTGGACTCGCTGCAAGCTCCCGCTTTGAAGCCAAGCTTCAAATTGACGAACGGCACCTCGTCGTTCGGCACGACCATCACCTTCAACCCGTTTGGAAGCTCCTGTGCCGTGTGCTCGGGCGTCACGTTGTAATCCGCGTAAGGAGCCAGAGGCGGCCTGTCGGGGAAATTTTCGGGTCGCCTCAGGCCGCGACGCCCTGGCAGCGCTTCGGCGCTTTCCAACCTCGTCTTGATAGGGGCGGCCTCTCCATCCTTCTTCCTGCCGAAGCGCCCCCTCAGCCAGATCCAGAACGTCCCCAGCAGGTTTCTCTTCACCCTTCCTCTAAAAACGCGGCCCGGGTCGAAGTGGGTCTGCGCCACCCTCATCAGATCCCCGCCAGTAATACGCTGCGCTTGCTCGAAGTAGTGGTTGACGCGCGACACGTCGCCCTCGATCACCGCCGCCATTCCCAACATCCTTGCCTTGCTCACGACGGTCAGCTTTTCCTTCACCATCTCCCTGAGCATTTGGTTGCGGACTTTTGTCAGCTCCCGCTCCGTGATCGGCTCGGTCCGAAGCCTCTCGAACTCCGCCTCTATTACCTTGACCGTCTTCTTCGCCTTCCCCCAGAAGGGGGGAAGCGCCGCACCGGCGACAAACAGCCCGTCTTGCTCCGCGCGGCTGACAAACAGTCCCGTTCCTCTCGCAAGCCGCTTTTCCGCCACGAGAGTCCGGTAGAGCCGGCTGCTCCTCCCTTCCCCAAGGATCTTCTGAAGCATTATGAGCGGAATCTGATCCTCTTCGCCCGCCGGTCCCGTCCTGTATGCCACTCCCACCACCGGGAGCGGCGCGTTCCTCTCCTTGATGGTCACGGACTGGGGCCGCGTCGGAAGCGGCTCGCGCACCGTCACCCGCGCCGGATCCTCGCCCCGCGGGATCCAGCCAAGATAGCGCCTTGCCAGACGCTGTGCCTCCCCGTGCTTCACCGCGCCCGCGATCACTAGCGTCGCATTGTTCGGCACGTAGTACTCCAGCCAGAAATCCCGCAGCTCCTCCACCGCCGCCTTGCGCAGGTCTGGGATGTTTCCCAGAGGCGGCCAGCGGTAAGGGTGCAACTTGAACGCCGCCGCCAGCACCTGCTCCAGCGCGGTCCCGTACGGCTCGTTCGCGTGCACCCGCAGCTCCTCCTCCACCACCCTCCGCTCCGTGTCGAATGATTCCCGGTCAATCCTCAAGAATGCCATCCTCTCCGCCTCCAGCCACAGCACCAGCTCCAACTGGTTGGCAGGCACCTTGGCCACGTACACGGTCTGGTCAAAACTGGTGAAGGCGTTGCAATCGCCGCCCACGCTGTGAATGTAGTCGAAGTGATCCGTCGGCCCCAGCCGGTCGGTGCCGCGAAACATCATGTGCTCGAACATGTGCGCAAAGCCCTTCCGGTCGGGCGGGTCGTTCTTCGACCCGACGTGATACCACATCTGAACCGCCGCGATCGGGCACGAAAAATCCTCCAGCGTGATCACCCGCAGCCCGTTCTCCAGCGTGATGTCCCTGTAGTCGAAGAGCTTCGTCTCATCCGACGCTCGCGCGCGAGACCACCCCGAAAGAATCAGAAGCGCGGCGAACGCGGGGCCCAGCACCTTTCGCATTTCAACTGCTCCTGTAAAGCGACTTTGCCCGTCGGAACCACAGCAAACAACACTGCCTCCTCACTGTCAACCTTCACCTCGGCCGAAATTACCTCCCCTTCTTCACCGGCCTTGCTCTCGAAAGCTTGCATCCATCTGCCGCCCGACGAGCGCCTCCGAGTTTCAACGCCGCTCAAGATCCGCTATAATGATATTCTGCGACATCTTTGTGCGTATTTCGCATCCTCAAGGGAGGTTGCAACTTGGCCGATTCCACCCCACGCGGGAGCGGGTTCCTGAGGCTTCTAGGCTTTGCCCGTCCTCACATAGGCAAGCTCGTCGAGGCGACCGCTTGCATGGTCGTCATAAGCCTCATCATGCTCTCCATCCCCCTGGGCTTCCGCGTAATCATTGACCACGCCATCCCCGACCGCAACCTCTGGCTGATGACCTGGATTCTGGTCGCCATCCTTGTCGTCCATGCCTTTCGCATGGTCTTCTATTACGTCGGCCGCTATCTCGTAATATACGTCGGCCAGAGGGTAATATTCAGCCTCCGGCAGCGGCTTTTCGAGCACCTTCAGCGCCTTTCCATGCGGTTCTACGATGAGCGCAGCACCGGCGAGATAGTCTCAAGGGTAATGAGCGACGTCTCCACGCTCCAGGGATTGATCGAAATGGGCCTCGCGCGCATCGTCACAAGCATCCTGACACTCACCGTCGTCCTCGCCGTCCTCTTCGTAATGAGCTGGCAGATGACGCTCATCGCCCTGGCGATCTTGCCCAGTCTGGGCCTCGCGGTCGGCTTCTTCCGAAAGCGCGTCAAGCAGGCAAGCCTGGACGTGCGCGAGAATGTGGCCGAGATGCACAGCAAGCTGATGGAGGTCATCCCGGGCGCCAAGGTCGTCAAAGCCTTCGCCGCAGAGTACCGCGAAAAGAAACGGTTCGACCGAATACTCGAGCAGGGCGTTAGCCTAAGCCTCGTACGCGGCGTCCTCGGCATACACTACATGATAGCCAGCGAATATGTCGTCGCCGTCGGAACTGCCCTGGTAATCTGGTTCGGCGGGCGCCTCGTCGTCCGCGACGTCATGAGCGTCGGCGAGCTCGTCCAGTTCTACGCCTATGTAAGCATGCTCTACTCCCCCGTTCGGGAGCTGGCCGCCATCATCAATCAAATCATGCCGGCCCGCGCGGCCACCGAACGCATATTCGAGATCCTTGACCTCCAACCGGATATCGTTGACTCCCCTGACGCGATCCAGCTCAAGGAGCTTCGCGGCGAGGTCGAATTCCAAAACGTCAGCTTCTCCTACCGCGAGAAGAGCCCGGTCCTCAAAAACGTCAGCTTCGGAATCCCAGTAGGGGCGAAACTCGCTCTTGTCGGCAGGAGTGGATGCGGTAAAACCACCGTCACAAACCTCCTCATGCGTCTTTACGACCCCGACGAGGGGCGCGTGTTGGTTGACGGGCGTGACATAAGGCGCTTTGGCTTACGCTCTTACAGGAAAAAGATCGGCCTCGTAATGCAGGAAGCGTTGCTTTTGGGCGGCACGGTTGAAGATAACATCCGCTATGGCAACCCGGCCGCCGACGCCGAAGCAGTCCGAAGGGTCGCTGAGCAGGCAAACGTGCTCGAGTTCGCCGACGAATTCCCCGACGGCCTTAGGACCATGGTGGGCGAGCAGGGCACCCAACTGTCCGCAGGTCAGAGGCAGCGCGTCGCCATCGCCAGAGCCCTCCTCATAGACCCCCGAATTCTTATCCTCGACGAAATGACCTCCGCCCTGGATACAATCACCGAAATGAAGGTGCAGCAGGCGTTAAACCGATTGATGGAAAATCGCACCGTCTTCATCATCGCTCACCGCCTCTCCACCATTAGAGGCGCCGACGTCGTCATGGCCATGAAGTCGGGCCGCATCGTACAGATGGGACCGCCTGAAGAGCTGCTCAAGCGCGAAGGGCTCTTCCGCGAGCTTGTAGAAGCAGGGCCCGAATCCTGGAACGTGCCGGAACTCGAAGAGCAAAGACTCCGCCGGCATCAGGCCGGATAGAAACGCTCCCACGGAATTTCAGCCCATGGAATCGTTGCTCCGAATGCGGATAGTTGTGCTCATCCTTGGCGCTCTCCTCGCCTGTCTCGCAGCCATCATGGCTGTCGTCCGGATCGACGAGAAGGTTAGCTGCACGGGCATAATCGAGCCGGCGGAGCTCGACACCGTCCGCGCCAGGGATGCGCGCATCATCGAGACGATCGAGGTCCAGGAGGGCGACCAGGTGGAAACGGGCCAGCTCCTCGCAAAGCTGGATACCCATACGGTGGAGGAGGAGTTGGCGAAGCAGGAGGAGCGCATACGCATCTTACTCTCGCAGAAGGACGTCGCGCTTGCCGCGCTGAAACAGGCCCAGGCAGTGGCTTTCGAGGAGCAGCTCGAATTGGCCCGCCTGGAAGTGAAGAGGGCCGAAGAGCGCTCCAAAATGACCGCCGACGAGACGGAGCGTACGCGCCAGCTTCTCGAAAAGGAATTCGCCTCCAGCCGCGAGGTGGAGGATGCCGAAGCCGCCCAACGCCTGGCAGCTCTCGATCTGGAATCCGCGCGCCAGCGTCTCAAAATCGTAGAGCAAAACCCGGAGCGCAGTAAGATCGACCAAGCTCGAAAGCAGCTCGCCTACGTCGAAACGCAGGTGCAGACCGCCCTCGAAGAAAAGCAAAGGCTCCTTGCGCAGCTCCGCGAAAGCGTCGTCAAGGCCCCCCGCAAAGGACGCCTCATCGCAATATTCGTAGACGAAGGCGAGCAACCATCCCCGGGGACAGAACTCTTTGCCATCGACGCCGGCTCGGGGCTCGCCGCCCGCGCACGTATTCTGGAGCATTCCCTCGGCAGCCTGGCGGTCGGACAGCGGGCCAGGGTCTCTACCCCCGCCTTCCCTCATCGCCTCTACGGCTACGCGCGCGGAGAACTCACCTTCATAAGCGAAAGCGCCCACCGCGCCTCCGATTCAGCATACTTCGACGGCGTCGTTCGAATTGATGAAAGCCCTTTCCCCCTTAAGCCCGGCTCCACAGTGACAGTCGAAATCATCACCGGCCGCATGTCGCCCCTAGAGATCATCCTGGGCAGGAAGCGCCGTGAGTAGCCTCGAACCGTCCCCAGGTGACCTCCACCGGCAGAAATTTGCAGGAGGACAAAGATGAGAGCAAAGGACGTCGCACGCGCTTTTGAAAAGATCGCACCGCCATCCATCGGCCTTCAAGGCGACAGGGACCATCGGATCCTCGAATTCAGGTTTGGTGACTCCAACCTCGAGGTGACCGGCATCGGCGTCGCCTGGTACCTCTCCATCGAAGTAATTCAGCAGGCCGTCGAGAAAGACCTCAACTTCCTTCTGATCCACGAGCCGGGCCTCTTCTTCCGCACCACCGATTCGGTTTGGTATACGACCGTTCCCGAAGAAATGAACCCCGCTAATCTCCGCCGCAAAAAGCTCCTTCTGGAAAAAGACATCTGCGTCTACACCGCACACTCCAACTGGGACCTACAGCCCGAAGTCGGAATGCTTCCCACCATAGCCGGGGCTTTCGGCCTCACTGACCTGATCGCCCGCGACAAAGGCGTCGGCATCTACGCCGTTCCCGGCATCACCTTCGGCAAACTCATACAGCAGGTCAAGAAGGGAACCGGCCTTGGGCAGCTCCGCGTCTGGGGCGACAGGGCGAGGAAGCTCAAAAAAGTAGTCTTGGGTTTTGGCGGCATCGGCTCTGCCGATCCCATAATCGCCCACGAAGCCGACGCGGGGATAATGGGCCAGATGAACGAATTCCAGTTCATGAACGCCCGCGAAAACGACAAACCCGTAATCGAAGCAACACATCTCGTTAGTGAGAGCATCGGCTTCCGCGCCGTTGTTCCCGCCCTCAGGAAAAAGCTCCCCAACGCCCGCATCGAGTTCCTCGAAGTATCCTTCAGCTACGAATGGGCGTAACCCGAACTCCGCTCCCTCCAAGGGGAGAGCAAAAGCTGCTGACGTGCACCCCTTGCCGGGGGGCCGGTCTCGAAAAAGAGCGAAGTGCAGCCAACTCGATGAGCATCGTCCTGACGGATATCCACGGGACCCAAAAGGGCCCGCACTGCAGATGCAGCCGCCGGGCTATCTTCGCTTGCGCGAGTCGCGCGGCTGCCGAACCGCAATGGGCTGACCTAGGGGCATAGCAGGAAAGTCGGATTCAACTCGCGGGACCGCCAGGAAAAGACGGCGCCCGGCACTGGCATCTAACGGAATCTTGCCCCTGCCGGGCGCTGCTTCTGATCAGTCGCACGTGCAAACTTCTGGGCCGCTCTACCTTTTCGGGGTCTCCTGGCCCTTCGGTTTCCGCGCAGCGGCCTTTCCTTTGGACCGCGCCGCTTTCTTTCCCTTGCCAGCCATTCTCGTCACCTCCTTACCTGTAAGCATGAGTCCAATACGTTTCTCCAGGGCCGCCCCGGAGATCTCTGCACATCTGATTTCGCATACCGCGTGCCAACCGATCGCTCCACTCTTCGGCAAATCACGCAAGAGATTCGTTGCCAAGGGGTTAGAAATTTTCCCGCGAAGTGTCCTCTACGGGGTTGCACCGCGCGTACACATGATGCAGAATCTGATCGGAGTTTTGATCTCCTGTTCGATCGGAGTTCGAGACGCCAATTCTCTCACGTATCGCGAGGAGGCATAGAGATGTTGACGCGTGTGGTTCTGGCCGTTGACGACGCGGTCCTCGGAAGAAAGCTGAAGGCTCTTCTCTCCCACCCTGACATACTGGTGGATGCCGTCGTCGGAAGAACGCAGCCCTGGCAACGCTTGACCCGGAAGGCAGCCGACATTTTCGTCGTCAGTGAGGCATTGCTTCCCAAACCTGTCGCAGACAGTATCGCCGTGATGAAAAAGCTCCCCGATTCGCCGGCGGTGATTGTTATATCGGAATGCGATGACCCGCGAGAGCATGCGGCGCTGGTGGCAGCCGGCTGCGAGGCCGCCTTGTATGAGGGGTTGTCCCCGAAGGCACTGACGGATGTCCTAGTAGCCATCTGCGCAAAGCGTGCGGCGGAAGCCGAGAAAGCCATGGCGAGAAGTATGGACATGGCGCGCTCCCGCCTTTCCGACTTCGTCTCGCGCAGCCCGGCAATGCAGACCTTCATGGATGTCGTGCGCCGGGTCGCCCGAAGCGATTCCTGCGTGCTCATCCTCGGTGAGACGGGCGTCGGAAAGGAGCGCCTCGCCCGCGCCATCCACGCCGAGGGGACGAGGGCAAGCGGCCCCTTCGTCGCCATCAACTGCGGGGCACTGCCGGAGTCTCTCCTTGAAAGTGAGCTTTTCGGACACGAAAAGGGGGCTTTTACAGGTGCGGCAAGGACACGGCGAGGACTTTTCGAGCTTGCCCACAGCGGCACCGTGTTCCTCGATGAGATAGGCGACATGCCTCTTCCGCTACAGGTCAGGCTGCTCCGGGTGTTGCAGGACCATGAAGTCAGACCCCTTGGCGGTGAAAGGAATCTGACCGTTGACGTCCGCGTTATGGCCGCAAGCAACCGAGACCTCGAAGCAGAGGTGGAGGAGGGGCGCTTCCGCGAGGACCTCTATTACCGCCTCAGTGTCGTCACCCTCACAATACCTCCATTGCGAGAGCGCCGCGAAGATATCCCCGAGCTTGTGCAGAGCTACATCGCCTATCTCGAGCCACGTACTGGCTGCAATGTCGACGGCATAACCGACGAGGCGATGCAGGCCTTGTGCCGGTACTCCTGGCCCGGAAACGTGCGGGAGCTGATCAATGTCGTCGAGCGGGCGCTGCTCCTGTGCGACCGTAGGGAGCTCTCCCCAAAGGACTTGCCGGAAACTATCAGGCGAGGGGTAAAGAAAACGCCTGCCGAGCCCCCGTTCCGCCTCAATCAAACCCTTGACGTCGTACCGGACGAACTGCTCGAGAAGCCGATCAGCGAAGCTCGAAAGGAAGTCGTAGAGCAGTTTGAGCGCGCCTATCTGACTGCGCTGCTGCAAACGACGGGCGGGCGTGTCGGCGAGACCGCCAGGCTCGCCGGCATTCAGCCACGCTCGCTCTACGACAAGATGAAGCAGCTCGGCCTTTCCAAAGAGGAGTTCCGCCGGAACGAAGCGACGGCAGCCAGTCCAAACAGGAGGTCCTCCCACACTTGCAGGTGAGGCGCTCCCTGTGAAGCCTCCAACTCCCGAGGCGCTATTTGGCGCGCTTCCGCCGGCCACACCCCCCTGTACTCTCTACTGACTGCCCGGTTCCCCGCAAACCGGTGACTAATCTACGGGCTGAGCGATTCTTGTCAAGAAAAATGGCACGCCCGCGCTCCCACGGGGTTCCCGCCGCGCCGCGCCCTTCATCGCAAAAAAAAGCGGAGCGCCTCACTTCGCCGCGCTCCGCCTTCCGTACCCTTGGCGGGAGTCGAACCCACAGCCTCTGGCTCCGGAGGCCAGCGCTCTATCCAATTGAGCTACAAGGGCTTATCTAGGCGAATTATACGCCCGCTAAGCAGCCTGTCAATCCTCCCGTGTTGACACGCCGCGCCACGCCGTTAGAATAGCCCTCACTCCGTTTCGGCTAAGCCAAAGCTTATGAAAAAACACCTCGCCCTAATTCTCCTCGTGCTCGGCCCCGCCTTTCTCTCCGCCGAAACCTCCCCCGCCACCTTTCCCATCTCAGGCCGCGGCGAGGTTCGCATCGACAGCTTCAAATACGCCGAGTTCCGGGTGGAAGAAAAGGTCTTCATCGCCCGCGGCGACATACATCTGACCTACGGCGACTTCACCCTTTACGCCGACGGCGTCGTCTACTGGCTCGACGAAGGCCGCCTCTACGCTGAGGGCAACATCCGCGCGGAAAAGCCGCCCTGGAACTTCGCCGCAGAGCGCGCCTACTTCGACCTCGTAAACCGCACCGGCCTCCTCGATTCCGCACTCCTCAAAACCTACGACCTCGCGCGCGAGGTGCCCATCGTCATCTTCGGCCAGACCATCCGGGAAGTCTCCCCCGGCAAATATCAGATCCGAAACGGCTATTTCACCACCTGCAACTTCGGGGTACCCCACTATCGCCTCTCCGCTGACACTGCCACGGTCGAGACGCTGGAGGATGGCGACTTCCGCTGGTCCGCCAGGGGGATCAAGTTCCGCCTCGGCGACAGGCCCCTCTTCTTCCTCCCTGGCCTCTCCGGCAAGGCGGAGCTTGGCGAGGAAGGCCAGCTCGCCGGAGAGATAAGCTCGCCCATACAGTCGCTCCGCATCGGCAGCTCTTCCAGAATGGGCAACTACATCCTCACCCGCTGGCGCTTCCGCGCCGGCGAGCAGCTCGAAATTCTCCCCCGCCTCGACTACCGCACCAGGCGCGGCCCGGCCCTCGGCCTCGACCTCAGCCGCGAAACCGAAAGCGGCTTCCTCGACCTGACCTCTTACTACATCAACGATTCCGGCACCGACAAGGACGGCACTGAGCCCGAATCCCACGACAGGGGCCGCCTTAAGGCCCGCTCCCGTTGGCAAATGTCCGAAAACTGGCGCCTCGACGCCGAACTCCAATACCTCTCCGACGACGACTTCCTGGACGAGTTCTTCGAGAAAGAGTTCAAAGAGGAAAAGGAGCCCGAAACGTATCTTTACCTCCGCCACATGCGCGACCAGCAGGCCTTCACCGGCCTCTTCCGCTATCGCCTCAACGACTTCCAGGACCAGACCGAGTATCTCCCTTCCCTGGGCTTCGACCTTATCGGCAAGCCGCTCCTTGGAAGCCGCCTCTACCTCACCGGCCATTCCGAAGTTGCCCAGCTCCGCCGCAAACCCGTTTCCGGCTTCCTCGCGCCGCCTATCGAATCGCTCAGGTCCGATAACCAGCTCGAACTCGCAGCCCCCTTCTCCCTCGGCATCATCGGCATCCGCCCTTATGTCGAGGCCGGCGCCACCGCCTATTCCGACTCCCCTTCCGGCTCCTCCGAAACCCGCGAAACCGCCGCCGCAGGCGTTACCCTTTCAACCCGCTTCGTCAGAGCCTTCGCCTCCGGCGTAACGCACCACATCATCCCCGAACTCTCCTACTCCGACCTCTTTCGCGTAACCACGCCCGCTTCCACCCTCTACCAGTTCGACGAGAACGACACCGTCTCCGAAGGCCGCCTCCTCACCTTCAGGCTGCGAAACGTCATCTACTCCGGCACCGACGCCGGCCGCCGCGAAGCCCTCCGCCTCATTCTCAAAACCGACTACCGCCCCGATCCCGACGACTTCGGCGAGGAGCACCATCTTTCCAACGTCCGCACCGACTTCTGGTTCTATCCATGGCGCAGCGTGAGCGTGACGGGCGACTGGGAGGTCAACCCCCACAACGGCCACACCGAAGTCGCCGAAGCCTCTTTCGCTTTCAAACCCCGCCGCCCGCTCTCCGCAAAGCTCGGCTTCCGCTACATAGACGACCAAGCCGCCGCCGCCCAGGCCTCATTCAAATCCCGCCTCTCTTCGCACTGGAGCATCAGTGCCGGCACCGAGTACAATTTCCTCGATGGCCACCCCATCAGCAGCGAGCTGACTCTCATAAGGGACATGCACATGTGGACCCTGGAGCTCGGCTTCGAGCGCGACTCCGGCGAAGACGAAACCACCTTCGCCATCAACATCTCCCCCAAAGGATTCTTCTAAGGAGGCCACAATGTCCATAGCCGTTTACCCCGGAACCTTCGACCCCGTAACCTACGGCCACCTCGACGTCATCGAGCGCGGCGCGCAGCTATTCGACGAGCTCATCGTTGGCATCGCCGAAAACCCCGCAAAGGGGCCCCTCTTCCCCATTAAAGAGCGCATCGAAATGCTCACGTCGCACACCCGCGGCCTCGAAAACGTCCGTATCCAGGGCTTCACGTCCACCACCGTCGAATTCGTCCGCTCCTGCAACGCCAGGATCATCCTCCGCGGCATAAGGACCGTCTCCGACTTCGAGACCGAATTCCAGATGGCCCTCACCAACCGCGTCCTCGACCCCGAGATCGAAACCCTCTTCGTAATGCCCAGCGAGAAGTACTCCTTCGTCAGGGCGCAGATAATCAAAGGAATAATCATGGCAGGCGGCGACGCCTCCGCCTTCGTCCCTCATGACGTTCAGGAAAACCTCCGCCGCCGGCTGCTTGGCGGGGGCGCGTAGAATTGGAGCTTTACCCGCGACGCATCCTCATCGTCCGCCTCAGCGCCCTCGGAGACGTCATCTCTGCCCTCCCCGCCCTCACCGCGCTCAGGAAGCTCTTCCCCGAATCCCGCATCGCCTGGGCCGTCGAGCCGCCGACGGACGAGCTTCTCGAAGGCCATCCCCATCTCGACGAAGTTATCATAGTCCGCCGCCGCGACTGGCTATCCCGGCTCAAGCGTCCCTGGAGCGCCCCTAGCGCCATCCGCGAGGCGATAGCGGCCGCGAAGGCGCTCTCACAAAAAAAATCGGACCTCGCCGTGGACTTCCAGGGGAACCTCCGCTCCGGAATAATTACCCTCGCCTCCCACGCCCCCGTAAGGCTCGGCCTTTCCCGCAGGCACACAAGGGAGTTCGCCCACCTTTTCACCAACGTCCGGTTCGAGCTGGCCTCCCCGCGCATCCACAGAGTTGACCTCTCCCTTGCCATGCTGCGCGTCCTCGGTGAATTCCCCGCCTCCGTCGAGCCCGTCCTACCCCACTATCTCCGCGCCGACCTCGAGCTCGAAGCCGAATTCGTCAGGCAGAACCTCCCCGCCGACTTCGTCCTTCTCCATCCCGGCACAAGCCGGTTCGGCGAGTTCAAGCGATGGC
>CAZUUK010000068.1:0-4535 GCA_964622675.1 uncultured Planctomycetota bacterium
GAGGGACAACAGCTTAGAAACACCTATAAATTTCTCCAGAACACCACCCTGTGCTCACCAGGGCCTGAGTAGTCTCGCACCACAGGAATGCCGTCCTCGTTTGGCTGACCAAGAAGCGACATGCCGAGACTCTTGTGAAACGCGATTGACACCGCATTCGCGACCGATGTCGCCGACTTGAGATGCTTGCAGCCATGAGCTTTCGCCTCGGAAATGAAGTGTTCGCAGAGCCGGGTTGCCAATCCCCTGCGCTGGTGCTCGGGGTGAACACAGAGCAAATGGATGTAAGCTGCCGGCTCCCTCTGAGAGAACAGCCCTAGTAGGTACGCGACCACTTTGCCGTGCTTCTTCATAACGTAGGCCGTGTTCGCGAATTCATTCACGAAGAGCGGATGGTGGAGCATCTTAACTCTCCGAAGAAAGTCCTCACCTCGCGCTCGCCAGAACTCCGCGAGCCTCTTGTGAATATCCAAGAAATCTTCCTGTGTGCAGTTCGTGATCTTCACGGCCCTGCTCACCGTGCTTTCCTTGGGAACTCCATCCGCGAATTACTTGGGGGATTGCAGACACTCGTCCCCGCGACTTCAAGCACAGCAACAACTACGGGATTCTCGCCAACCACACGGCCGACGATCCTCTACTCGAGTCCCGCGTGACCTCCCAACTCAGCGCATCCCGCTCCGGAGGATGTGTCGCTCTTTCAGGTTTTCACTTCGCCGCTTCCTTCAGCCTCCGCGCTAAGTGGCGCTCCACTTTCCTGTAGATCCTAATCATCCGCTCCTGGTCATTGTCGCTGAACCGGGTGGAGATTGTCTCCAGGTATTCGATGCCGCCGCGCGTGAGGTTCAGCATATGCTGGATGGCAGGACCGTCGAAGGCTCGTTCGCGCCCGCACGTTACGTAAACCGGCGAGGTGTGCGCCGACATGTATTCAGTGGCCGTGCCGCCGAGGCAGGAGCACCGAGCTGCCACCCAACCCGATCTCCGGAACGGAATTCTGGCCGACACGGTGAGTTTCCTCGCTCCCTTACGGGAAGACTCGCTTGCGACCACGCGTCCGTTCTGCACCACCTCGATGCGCCCCAGGGGCCACGCGCTTTCCGCCACGCCGTCTACCTGGAGTCGCCCGCCGGACGCGGGTAGGCGGATCGTATCGCCGATCTCAGCGCCTTCCACCTTCATGTCAATGAGCGGCCCGCTCGTCGCGAAGGTGCGTCCGGCGCGCATCGCCCGCGCCCAGTTCGCGTATGTGAAAGCTCGATTAGAATCTACCAGCGCGTACGTCCGCCGATGACCGAGTGCGCAGTAAGCCCCCATCTTGTCCGTCCCCCCAGCCACGGCCACCCGATACCCGCTGTTGAGATACCGGTACCACTCCTGCACCGCGAACTTACGTCCGAACGAAACCTCCACCGCATCCACTACGCCCATGACGGCGAGCACCGGATCCTCCGTAAACCCGACAAAGGGGAAATGCGGACGAATCACAACGCCGTCCTTCTCCTTGCACTCCTGCGCCCACTCGGTCAGCGTTCGGATGTCGGGATCGCCCACCCACGCCTCGCCCACACCTCCAGCGCACATGGGAAAGACCGGCAGACCCTTCGTCCCCAGCATCGAGATGTGCCCCAGCATGTGGTTGCGGTTCTCGGTACCGACCCAGACGACCGTATCGTTCTCAACCACACCGACGCGCCCGGAAATGTCTCCCACATTCGTAAAAAGCCTTCCCCACTGGCTTGCCAGAAGGTTCACCACGTTCACTCCCTCGCACTGCGCCTCCAGCCACGCCGTCTGCGGGCTCAGAAAGTGCACGTGCGTGTCCGCCGTCACCCAGCCCCGGGAGCGCAGATCCTTCCACCGATTGATCCGAAGCCGAAGTTTCTTCTGCCCCGGGCGCACCGTCACCTTGCGCCGCGTCGGCACGTACTCGAAACCCTTGTACATCTCAATGTAAAGATCGCCGGCGGGCAGGTCAGTGGAGAACGTGCCAGGTACGTATGCGTAGTTCCTGTTCCCCTCTCTCACGTCAGCGCCGTAATCTTCGAACCAGTTCGTGTTCACCTGCTCGTGATGGCCGTAGGGTGCAATGTACTCACCTGCCGCTCCAGAGATATGAATCCGGACAGGCGTCGGCCTGGCGGTGCTCCCGTCGATTACCTCCACCTCCATCCACTGCTTGCGGCCGCCCAGCCGTTCGAACCTCACCCTTCCGCGCGTCGAAACGCCGTCCTCGTATGCTTCGCCCAGCGAGAATTCCACCGGATTCTTCCGATCCTCGAGCTTCACCGAAACGGTCGCATCGCCAGCCCCGTAGATCGAGAAAACCTGCTCCGGATCGCGTTCCGGCTCCTCCACGTACGAAGCGCCGGCATAGGGTGTGGTCAGCCACCGCTTGCCCCGCGGGCCGATCGTACGATCCACGCGTGCCACGGAGCCGAGATCAACCATTAAATTCGCCACCTTTGCCGCGCCCCGGCCGGGCGTCCGCACCCGGTACATTCGCCGCGCAAGGTGCCTGAGCGGATGGTCCGTGCCCCGGTAAGCCGTCACCGCCGCCACGATCACCGGTGATTCCACCAGCCCCTCAATCACTACTTCGTTGATCCTCTTCTCTGGATTCGGATTCCTTATCGCATATACCAGCGGCTCTCCGCGGCCGCCCCTTGCCCCCGCCTGCCGCCAGCCCCAATGGTCAAACCGGTCTGGGCGTCCCGCCTCCTCCGGCGAGATGACCGGCGCCACCGTCGGATCGACCGTCGTCGGCATGTTGAAGGAGACCGCCATCTGTGCCGGCCCCGGGCTCTCCGGAATCTGCACGTCCAGCCGTGCGCGTATAGGCTGCACATGACTCGAGCCGCCGGCGTACCGCAGTTCGTACCGGCCGACCGGCTGAGCTTCAACGTAACTCGTCTTATCCGTATCCGCCTTCCGGAACGTATGCAGCACGCACACGTAATCCGCGCGCGCACCCACGGGAACCGTCACCGACTCCCCGTTTCGCAGCAGTATCACTCGTGCCTTCGCCTTCTCCGACGCCATCTTGAACGCAATCCCCCACGGGCTTTGACTGCCCGTCGGGAACCGCCGCACCCACTTCGCCAGGTTGCGCCAGAACTCCCCTCGCGGCCCTCGCCTCGGGAAGTTGCAGAGCCTTTGGATGCCGATCGGCGTGCACTGTGCCTTCACAAAACGCTTCGAGCTAAAGGACTTGCTCTTTGCCATGATGCTTCTCCTTTCTCTCAACAATGACGCCCGCATCCTAACACATAACCCGCCTTCACCCTAGTCTTCGCGGAGCAGACCCTCATCTTCTCAGCCATTTGCGAAACTCCTCCGCTGTCTTGATGTCGTCTCTGCGGACAGCCTCGTAGATCTGCAAGCTCGTGTAATTCTCCTCCTCGCCCATCGCATCCTTGATGCGGAGAATCGCCATTCGATCAGCCCCCGCCAGACTCCGCTTTAGCTCTTCGAACGCATTCAGATAGGCCTCATAATCCTCCTTCCCAAAACCCCAAAGGTCAACCTTCCAGGTACGATCGCAATGGAGCAGTCGAATCCCCCAGTATAGCCCCGGATGGACCGGAAGGTCGTCTCGCAGAAACCAGTTCGAGTAACTCATCTTGAGCACCCGAAAGTTAGTCGCGATCCGATTGCCTATCTCAAAGAACGTCCCAATATCCTTCCCATCCGGCAACCGCACCTCCAGATCGACGTCGCGCCGCGCCATCAGATCCAGCACAAACGACCCTGTCACCCGCGCGGGACCGTAAGATTCGAGCAACCCCAGAAGCCCTTCCTCATAGAGCAGCCTATGCGTTTCTTCCCGAAGCGCATAAGCCCGTTCAACAAGCTCCTCGCCCGTTTTGTCCATCTGACCCATGCTCCCAACCCGAAACATGGTTCCACTCGGCCCTCGTCCCAAAGGGAACCCGCCTGGCTCCGCCTATTAACTACCCCGCCTACTGCTGCCCACCCGCCTCGATCTTCTCCAACGCCTCCGCCGCTCCCAGCGCCCTGTACTGAATTGCCTCCGAGAGATGCTCGATCCGGATTTCCTCCCCCCCTTCCATATCCCCAATCATCCGCGACACCTTGAGAATCTTATCGTCCGCCCGCACCGGCAATATCGAAGCAAGCCGCATCGCCAGCATCGTCTTCCCCCAGCCCGGCGGCCCGATCATCATGATGTTATCAGCGGTTTTATCCGCTGCTTTCGCTTCCTCATTCTGCTCTCATCCTTCGGGTGCCGCTGCTCGAACGTATCTATCCACTTCGCCAGGGTCTTTCTCGCCGCGGCCTCCGATAGGGTCAACGCCTTGGCGATCCACTCCACCACGGCTTGACGTGCCTCGGCCTTCGAGAGGATGACCGCCTTCCCGATGTAGGGAGCTATGTTGATCCCCCCCCTCTCGCGGAGCTCGTCAAGGCACTCGAAAATCTCGTTCTCGGTGGTCATCTCTCCTCCTCCTTCCCTCTACGACTGCTCAAAAACTCCTGCCTTAGTTTCTCAATATCTGGCCGAAGAACCCGCC